>DATLPH010000101.1:0-15002 GCA_035535855.1 Gaiellaceae bacterium | reverse complement strand
AGGTCGTTCGCGGCGCCGGTCGTGACCTCGTGGAAGACGAGCTCCTCAGCGGCGCGGCCGCCCAGGGTCATCGCGAGCTGCTCCATCAGCGCGGTCTTCGTCGTCAGGTAGCGATCCTCGCGCGGGAGCGAGATCGTGTAGCCGAGCGCCTGGCCGCGGCTGATCACCGAGATCTTGTGCACGTCATCGGTGTGCTCGAGGTAGTGGCCGACGAGCGCGTGGCCGAGCTCGTGGTACGCGGTGATCTTGCGCTCCTCCTCGGAGAGCAGGCGTGTCTTCTTCTCGGGGCCTGCGATCACGCGCATGATCCCTTCCTCCAGCTCCTCCTGCTGGATCGTCTTCTTCCCGCGGCGCGCGGCGAGCAGCGCGGCCTCGTTGACGAGGTTCGCGAGGTCGGCGCCAGTGAAGCCCGGGGTGCCAGCGGCCAGCGTGTCGAGGTCGATCTCGGGCGCGATCGGCTTGCCCTTCGCGTGCACCTCGAGGATCTTGCGGCGGCCGACGCGGTCGGGCCGGTCGACGACGATCTGCCGGTCGAAGCGGCCCGGACGCAGCAGCGCCGGGTCGAGGATGTCGGGCCGGTTCGTGGCCGCGATCAGGATGATGTTGTCCTTCAGCTCGAAGCCATCCATCTCGACGAGGAGCTGGTTCAGCGTCTGCTCGCGCTCGTCGTGGCCGCCGCCCAGGCCCGCACCGCGGTGGCGACCGACGGCGTCGATCTCGTCCATGAAGACGATGCAGGGGGAGGCCTGCTTGGCCTGCTCGAAGAGGTCGCGGACGCGGGAGGCACCGACGCCGACGAACATCTCGACGAAGTCGGAACCGGAGATCGAGAAGAACGGCACGCCCGCCTCGCCGGCGACCGCGCGGGCGAGCAGCGTCTTACCGGTGCCGGGTGGCCCGTAGAGCAGGACGCCCTTCGGGATCCGCGCGCCGAGCGCCTGGAACTTCTTCGGGTTCTCGAGGAACTCCTTGATCTCCTGAAGCTCCTCGACGGCCTCGTCCACGCCGGCGACGTCCTTGAAGCCGATCTTCGGCGAATCGGGCGCCATCCGCTTGGCGCGGCTCTTGCCGAAGCTCATCACCTTCGAGCCGCCGCCCTGGACCTGGTTCATCAGGAAGATCCAGAAGGCGATCAGGATGATGAAGGGGAGCAGTGAGAAGAACGCGCTCACCCACGAGAAACCGCCGGTCGCCTTCGCGTCGAAGTTGATCTGCTTCCGCTCGAGGATCCGCTCGATCCCCGGGATCGACTGGTCGGCCGCGTAGTGGACGCTGGCCTTCTTGTTCTGGTCACTCGGGATCGTGAAGCTGATCGACTTCTTGCCGGGGTTGATGACGACGTTCGAGACGTCGCCGTTCTCGGCTTTGCCGATGAACTCGGAATAGGTGATCTTCTTCTCGCTCTTGGAATGCGGGATCAGCGTCTGGCTCGCCAGCCACACGAGCAGCACGATCACGACGAGCGGGAAAAGCGCTGAGCGGAAGAATCTGTTCACGGGCCCTCTATCGGCACAGGGTACCAGCGAGTATGAGCGTCACCGGTACTCGGATTGGGGTTGCTTAGGAGGGATTGGCGGAATATCGCTCGTCGCCGGGGCGCGATGGTCGTTCCGAAGCAAGGACGCAGGGAGCGTTCGTACCTGGAAGGTACGAGCGCGACTGAGGACGCAGCATCGGGGCGAGCAGCGCGTTCCGGCGGCACAGCCGGTATTTCGTCAAGCCCTCCTCTTAAAGGCCGGCAGGGATCAGGTGCTCGCTCAAGACCCCCACAAACGGCAGGTTTCGGTAGCGCTCGCCGAAGTCGAGGCCGTACCCGACCACGAACTTGTTCGGGATCTCAAAGCCCACATAGCGCACGGGAACATCGATCTCGCGGCGTGAGGGCTTGGTCAGCAGGGCACAGACCTCGAGCGACGCGGGCTCCCGCGACTCCAGGTTCCGCATCAGGTACGACAGCGTCAGGCCGGAGTCGATGATGTCTTCAACGACGAGCACGTGGCGGCCCTCGATGTTGATGTCGAGGTCCTTGAGGATCCGCACGATCCCCGACGAGTCGGTCGCGTCGCCGTAGCTCGAGATCGCCATGAAGTCGACCTCGCACGGCACGGTCAGATGGCGCATCAGGTCGGCCATGAAAAAGACCGCGCCCTTGAGCACGCCGATCAGGAGCAGGTCGCGGCCCTGGTAGTCCTCGGAGACCTCGGCCCCGAGCTCGGCCACGCGGGCGGCGAGCGTCACCTCGTCGATGAGGATCTCTCCGACCGCCTGCTCGAGCTCGGTCTGAACGCTAGGCGTCTTGGTCACAGGTCCTCTCGTGTCGCCGAGACAGCTGGATGCTCGATCAGGCCGGGCACCGCGACGACCTCGCTCCCGCGCACGACGAGCGGCCATGCCTCTCGCTCCGACCTCGGGATCTTGGCGTCCACGAACACGTCCTGAATCTTCTTGCGGCGCCCGGCGAGCCTGTCGCCCGGTCGCCAGCTTCGTACCTTAAGGCCTGCGAGGCTGGATTCGATCCGCCACGGGCCCCAGCGCACGCTGCCGTCGAGCGCGACGGGGGTCTGCTCGAGCCAGACGCGGTCGTACTCGCGCACCGCGGTCAGGCCCTGGCCGAGGTCGACGCGTCGCGAGCCGGCGCTCGAGGCGAGCAGCTCGTCGAGCTTCGTCGGCCGCTGCTCGGCCAGGCGCAGCAGGTTCTGCTCGGCGCCCGGGTGGAGCCGCCGCAAGAGCGGCAGGATCTCGTCGCGGATCAGCCCGCGCGCGGTCGCGGCGTTCGAGCTGTCGCTGCGGAAGGCGATCCCCTCAGCGCGGCAGTAGGCCTCGGTCTCGTCGCGCCAGAGGGTCAGCAGCGGGCGGACGACGCCGTCCTTGCGCTTGGGCTTGATCCCCTTCGCGCCGCCGCTCGAGACGAGCCGGTAGAGGACGGTCTCGACCTGGTCGGAGGCCGTGTGGCCGGTCGCCCGGAGCCGGTCGGCCGCGAACGAGTAGCGGAGCTTCCTGAGGGCATCCTCGGTCGGCGGCTCGGGCACCGGCGCCTCGACCACCTCCGCGCCGAGCTGCTCGCGGCAGAAACGCGCGTCCTGCTCGGACTCCTCGCCACGCAGCCCGTGGTTCACGTGCAGCGCCGAGACGCGGTAGCCGAGCGCGCCGAGCACGTGGTGGAGGCAGGTCGAGTCCGCTCCGCCCGAGACGAGCGCGACGACCTCGCCCCCCGGCGGGATCAGCTCGTGCTCGCGAATGTGCGCTTCGACGCGCTCGCGGAGCCGATCAGGATGGACGGGCTCGCCCACCGCCACAGTCTTGCAGCGCCGGAGGAGCTAGAGCAGCGGGTGGACGTCGCAGCCGAGCTTCCGCAGTTGCGGATCAGCCCTGACGAGCACGGTATGCGCGTAGTTCGCGAGCCCGTAGGCGCGGTACATGTGCGCTCCGGAGTCGCGGTGGCGGGCGTGCAGCTGCACGGCCTTCGCGTACTCGGTCAGCATCCCGACCACGAGACGCTGGGTTTGCCGCAGCGAGAAGTCGGTCGGCCCCATCCCGCGGACGATCTTCGCCGCCGCACGGGCCTGGCCGGTGACGTCGCCGCCGCTCGCGTCGCCGCTCTGGTACTCGTCGCTCCAGAGCTCGAGCGCGGTCATGTTCGTCCGGGCCGCCTCGATGAACTGGCGGTCGCTGGCCGAGCAGGTGTGGACCAGGTTCGGCTTCGCCCGCCCGTTGGTAACCAGGGCAAGGGCAAGGGCGACCGTGACGAGAAGGCCGGCCGCAGTAAGGCCTAGACGCCGCACGCCCGCATTCTCGGCGGCCCTTTGCGCTGCGTCTCTCCCCCGATCGGGGCTTTTCTCAGAAGATCAGGCTGCGGTACGAGATCGTGTGGCGCATGCCCACGCGCTCGTAGACGCGGATCGCGGGCGCGTTCTCGGCCCGGACGAAGAGGCAGACCGACGGCACGCGCTCGAGCAGCAGGCGACAGAGGTCGCGCATCCCGCGCTGCGCGTAGCCGCGCCCGCGCACGCGGGGGTCGACCCAGACCTGCTGCAGCTGGACCGCGGACGGCGTCCACGCCGAGGCCTCGGCCTTGAACAGGATCGTGCCGTCCTCGACCCAGAGCCACGAGCGGCCGTCCTCGATCTGCATCCGCGTCCGCCAGCGAAAGCTCTCCGGGTCCCGGTCGAGCGGGTTCGTCCCGAGCTCCTCGCGATGCGCCTCCGCGCAGGCCGGGACGAGCAGCTCGAAGTCGGCCTGAGTCGCGGGGCGCAGGATGGTCTCCCCCGGCTCGGGCGGCTTCTCGAGTACGTAGACAGGCTGGCCGGGCCGGTCCTCGCGTGGGGGCGGCAGCCGGTCCTGCGCCGCGGTCCAGAAGTCGCCGACCGCGTTCTCCTCGCCGATCGCGAGACGCGCGCGCGAAGCGCCGTCGACCTTCGCGAAGGCGCCGCAGCCGCTGCCCGAGGGCACGAGATTGGTGCCGACGTGGCAGAGCGCCCGCAGCCGACCGTCCTCGACGAGCCCGGTGAAGCGGCCGAGCCCGCGCCGCGCGACGTCCTCCAGGAAGACGCGCTCGATCGGGTCCTCTGCGCAGAAGGCCAGGATCTCGGCGAGTGCCGGTTCGGTCAGCGCGGGCACGGCCCCAACTTTAGGCTGTCCGCGATGCCGATCCATGTCCGCGCCGAGCCCGGCGAGTACGGCGAGTCGTGTCTCCTTCCGGGAGACCCGCTGCGCGCCAAGTACATCGCCGAGACGTACTTCGACAACCCCGTCCAGCGGAACGGCGAGCGCGGCATGCTCGGCTACTCCGGCCAGTGGGAAGGCAAACCGGTCTCGGTGCAGTCGACCGGGATGGGCTGCCCCTCGGCCGCGATCGTGATGGAGGAGCTCGTGCAGCTCGGCGTCAAGCGCTTCCTCCGGGTGGGCACCTGCGGCGGGCTTCAGTCCGACCTCGCGCTCGGCGATCTGATCGTGGCCGTCTCGGCGGTACCGGCCGACGGCACCGCGCGGCACTACGTGGGCGGGGAGCCGCACACGCCGACGGCCGCCTGGGAGCTCGTGCACGGAGCCGTGCATGCGGCCAAGGAGCTCGACCAGCCGGTGCGCGTCGGCGCGATCGCCTCGAGCGACACGTTCTACGACCCGGACCCGGAGCGGCACCGCCGCTGGTCGGCGCGCGGTGTGCTCGGCGTCGAGATGGAAGCAGCGGTGCTGTTCACGATCGGCTCGCTGCGCGGGGTCAAGGCGGGCTGCCTGCTCACGGTCAGCGACATCGTGATCGGCGACGAGTTCACGCGCATCTCCGACGACGAGCTGCGGGCCGCGGTCGACCGCATGACGCGCGTCGCCCTCGCCACGGTCATCACCCATTAGCGACACCGTCTTCCTGGTCAACCCGGCCGCCGAGAACGGCGCCAACGGCCGCCGCTGGCCCGAGCTCGCGCACCGGGCGGCCACGCTCGGGCTCCGCGGCGACGCGCTCCTCTCGGAACGCCCCGGCCAGCTCGGGGAGCTTGCGCGCCAGGCGGTCGACGGCGGTGCGTCGCTGCTGGTCGCCGTCGGCGGCGACGGGACGGTGAACGAGGTCGCGAACGGCATCGCCGGCCTCGACGTCGAGCTCGCCGTGATCCCGCGCGGCACCGGCTGGGACTTCGTCCGCACCTACGGCATCCCGCGCAAGCTCGAGGACGCGGTCGAGGTCGCCCTCCGCGGCCAGGCGCGCGAGATCGACCTCGGCCGCGCCGGCTACCGCGCCTGGGACGGGAGCGACGGCGAGTCGCGCTTCGCCAACATCGCGAGCGCGGGGATGAGCGGCGCGATTGCCAAGCGCGCGAACGAGACGTCGAAGGCGCTCGGCGGGAAGGCCTCGTACCTCTGGGCGACCCTGGCGGTCTTCTCGCGCTGGCGCAGCGGCGAGGTGCGCGTGCGCGTCGACGGCGAGGAGCACAGTGGCCGCATGCACGACGTCGTGGTCGCGAATGGGCGCTACTTCGGCGGCGGGATGATGATCACGCCCGAGGCCCAGCCGGACGACGGGCTCTTCGACGTCCTCCTGATCGGCGATCTCACCAAGCGCGACCTGATGCTCACGCTCCCGAAGACCTACCGCGGGAAGCACCTGCCGCACCCGAAAGCGAGGCTCCTGCGCGGGGCGGTGGTCGAGGTCGAGACCCCCGAGCCGCTGCCGATCGAGCTCGACGGAGAGCAGCCCGGGACGACCCCTACGCGCTTCGAGATCGTGCCCCGGGCGCTGCGGCTGCGGGTGCCTTAGGGAGTCTTCGGCTTCGCCTGCGTCGTCCGCTTGGCGGTCGTCTTCTTCGCCCTCGAGGCGCGCGACTTCGACGGCCGCGACAGCTCGTCGACCTTCCGCTCGAGGGCGTCCACGCGCCGCTCGAGCGCCTCGAGCCCGCGCAGGCGCCTCTGCAGCTCATCCGCCCGCTCCTTGAGCTGGTTCGCGCTCTCGATGAACTTCTGCGCGCCGGGCAGCTCGTTGATCCGCCCGATTACGTCCTCACCACGGTCGGCGAGGCGGCTGATGATGTCCTGTCCACGCTGCTGGGCCATCGATTTCGCCTTTCGTTTGCTTCCCGGGGAGTAGTAATACCGGCTCCGGGCCGGCGACTAACCTCGAACCCCCTCGACGCGGTAGCGGAGCTCGTAGCACCCGAGCCGGTTCACGGCCGGGCACGTGGAGCCGCGCCGGACCGGTCGCAGCCGGTGCACGCCGAGCGCGGCGGCCGGCGAGGTGAAGTGCGCGACAGCGATCCCGGGCACGTCGTCACCGTCGAAGGTGCCGAACTCCGTCGAGCGCGGGCACGGCGACATCGCGTGGGTGGCTCCGTCGGCATTGCCGAGCGAGCCGAAGTCGCACTCGCGCGTGAACACGAACAGACGCCATGACCGGCCCTTCGCGAGGCGGACGTCGATCGTCGGCCCGTTGCGGAAGACCTGGCCGTCGCGGGCCCGCAGCAGGCCGCTGCCCCAGGTCTTCCAGGCCCCGGCCGCGTCGACGTAGACGTTCCATTCGCCGGGAGGCTTCGAGACCTGCTCGCCGTGGGTGGTCTGCTTCGAGCCACACGAATTGCGGCCGCCCGGGCAGCCGGGGTCCATCCCGCGGCGGACGAGCAGCGACAGGAAGCGCACGCGCAAATGGACGGGCGTGGGTGCGCCGCTCCAGCGGGCGAGCAGGCGCTGGGCGATCGCCAGCCGCCGGCCGGGCTTCGCCTTCACCGTGAGCGTCACGTCGGCGCCGTTGCCGCGCACCGAGGCTTTCGCACGCGGCGCACCCGCCGAGCTGCCTGCGTCGAGCACGCGCACACGTAGTCGCGACCGCGGGCCGGGACGGTGCGGCACGCGCAGGCGGAAGCGGTAGGTGCCGCTCAAGTCCTGCCAGGACGGCTCGGTCGTGAGGCAGAGGCGGAAGGCCAGAATGACCCCCTTCGTCCTGTGCGCGCAGTCGGCCTCGACCCCGGCGAAGGTCTTGTCGCTCGAGAGGAAGAGGTCGCCCTCAACCTCGCCTGTAGGGCTCAGCGGCGAGGCGCGCCCGCGGTTCCGCTCGACCCAGAGCGCGCGGTAGGTGTGGATCTCGGTGCGCTCGCCGCCTCCGGTCCAGTGGCCGCAGTCCCAGACCCAGGAGCCGACCATCGCGATGCGGTCATCCGCCTCGGGCCACGCGAACGACGGCAGCGAGGGCTGCTCGCGCTCGACGTGGACGCGTCCGGTCGAGGAGTCGTGTCCCGCGAAGTTGCCTGTGCGCTGGACGGCCGAGCCGGCGAGCAGGCCGCGATAGGCCGGGTCCGGTAGGACGTTGAAGTTGAAGTCGTAGCCGCGGTGGATCGTCGGCAGGTCCTCGGGCGTCGGGTGCACCGCGAGCTCGGGGTCGTAGCGCGAGGCGACGAGGCCCTCGAGCCGCCGCGGTGGAGGCGTCGGCCCGGTCGCCGGGGCGTGGCGGTCGCCGACGAAAACCCAGTTCGGGATGTCGCGGCGGGTCTGGGCGAGGTAGTCGCGGCCGCAGCCGTCCGGGCGCGCCTCGACCTCCGGGTCGGGCAGCGTGCGTTGCCTCGCCGTCGCGGCCAGCGTCGCCGCGAGCCCGGCGCAGAGCGCGGCGAGCCCGAGCAGCACCGCCGCGCGCCTCATTTCCGGATCAGAACAGGGGTCCCTGCGGGCGTCTGCCGGAAGATGCGGCGGAGCACTGGGTTGCGCACGCGGATGCAGCCGTTCGAGACGGCGTGCCCGATCGACCAGGGCTCGTTCGTGCCGTGGATCGCGATCGGGCCGCCCTGCGTCCAGCCCGTCAGCACGGTCGAGTACGCCGAGATCCCGATCGCGCCCGGGCCGAAGGGGCCGGAAGCGTCTGCCGGGATCAGGCGCTGGTTGACGTAGTACCGCCCGGTCGGCGTGGGCGTCGCGCGCGAGCCGACGGCGACCGTCGTGCGCAGCACGCGCCTGCCGTTGTGGAAGAGGGTCAGCCGGCGCGCGGAGAGGTCGACGAGAACACGCGTGCGGACGCGGGCGGTCTGGACGGCGGCGGCGCGGACGTAGCCCGTGACGCCGTTCGGCTTGATCGGCAGCTGCACCCGGTACCAGCGCGCAGTGCAGTTACGCGCGCGACGCGCGGCGATCACGCGGAAGACCGTCGGGAAGCCGTTCTGGTTCAGGTGGCCGAAACGGGCGAACGGCCTGGCGCCCGGCCGGCGGTAGGCGCTGGCGTTCGAGCGGACGACCGCAGCGACGGTCACGCGCTCGCTGCCGACCCGGACGAAGCCGCTGCGGCAGCTGGCCGAATCGATGGGCGGGCGCTGGCTCGCCGCTTTCTGGGCCGTGGCCCCGCAACCGGCCAGCAGCGCGGCGAGCGGCAGCGGCAACAGCAGCGCTAGGCGCCGGGATTTCACCCTTCCGAGCTTAGCCGCCGTGGGCGGTTACCGAACCGGCACAACTTCGTCACCCTTTTGGGCGTCGTATCTTCCGACAGCAACGCTACGCTCGGACGAGGATGATGAGCCAGCTCTTCCTGCATCGCAAACGGCTTCACCGGCACACAGATGTGCGGACCTTCGTGCTGCTCCAGCGGCTCGGAGTCCCGTACGAAGTCGAGCGCACGGTCTGCTCAGAGTGCAGGCGCGTGCTCGACGAGCGCCCGCTGAAGCGCGCCGCGGCCTAGAACCCGCGACAATGGTGGCGGTGTCGCCGCCGCCGCATCTTTCCGACGTCGAATTGGCCGAGGGGACGTCCTCGGACCTCGCCCTGGCCCTGCGCGACGCGATCGCGCGCAACGCGGGCCGACCCGAGGCGCGTGAGGCCCTGACGAAGCTCAACTGCCGCGTACTCGTTCGGGCGGAGGACACCGACGCCGCCGTCACGCTCGACTTCGCCGGGGGGCGTGCGCGTATCGCCGACGGCGAGCAGGACAGCGCACGCGTCCGCGTGCTCGGCGACGAGGACGCGATCCTCGCCCTGACACGAGTGCCGTTCGCCCACGGCATACCTGAGGTCTGGAAGCCGGCCGGCCTACACGCGCTCAAGCGGCAGCTCGGCGGCGAGCTGACGATCCGCGGCCTGGTGCTGCGCTCACGAAGCGTCATGCGGCTGCTGCGCGTCCTCTCGGCGTAGCGCCGCCACGACTGCAGGCAGGACCTTCCCCGCGCTGGCGTCGAGCCGCAGCCTGGCCTGCGCGTCATAGGGCGTCGGCCCGCGGTTGACGAGCGCGAGCTCGCCGCCGGCGCTCAACGTCTCGCCCGGGAGCCCCGCGACCGGGTACACCTCGAGGGCGGAGCCGACGACGAGCAGCAGCCGCGCGCGGCGGGCAAGCTCGTGGGCGCGCTCGATCGTCCCGGGAGCCAGCAGCTCGCCGAAGAAGACCACGTCGGGCTTGAGGATCTCACCGCAGGCGGGACATGCGGGCGCGTCCGCAGCGGCCAGCAGCTCGAGCACCCGCTCGAGCCCGTAGGACTCCCCGCACCGGGGACAGGTCGCCGTGCGGATCGAGCCGTGCACCTCGACGACCTCTCGGCTCCCGGCCCGCTCGTGCAGGCGGTCGATGTTCTGGGTCACGACCGCCTCGACGAGACCGAGCCGTTCGAGCTCCGCCAGCGCGAGGTGCGCCGGGTTCGGCTCCGCTTGGGTCAGCATCGCCACCCGCGGCTTGTAGAAGCTCCACACCTTGAGCGGGTCGCGGCGGAAGGCCTCGATCGAGCCGTACTCGAGCGGGTCGAACTTCGCCCAGAGCCCCGTCGGCGAGCGGAAGTCCGGGATGCCGCTCTCGGTCGACACGCCAGCGCCCGTCAACACGACGCACGGCTGCCGGCGGCGGATCAGATCGGCGAGTGCTTTCGCTTCCAAGAGCCTGATCGTAGAAAGTTCGCGCCGTGGACTTCCGCTTCGAGACCGAGGTGCGCGTGCGGTTCGCCGAGACCGACGCCCAGGCGATCGCGCACAACTCCGCCTACCTCGTCTGGTTCGAGATCGCGCGCATCGACTATCTCGCGCGCTTCCGCGGCGGCTACCCAGGACTGCGCGCCGACGGGATCGAGGCGCTGACGATCGAATCGCACCTTCGCTACCTCACCCCCGCCCGCTTCGACGACCGCCTCACGGTCAGAGCACGTTGCGGCGACCTGCGCGGCGCCCGCTTCCGCTTCGACTACTCGGTCGAGCGTGAGGGCGAGCCGGTCGCCGACGGCTGGACGCGACACGCCTGCGTCGACGCGGCGACCCACCGGCCCACCCGGGTCCCGGGCTGGCTCGCCGAGGAGATCGCTACTGCGGAGAGGTGACGCCGGTCGGGCCCGTCGGCCCGCTCGGCCCGGTCGGCCCGGGCTTCTTCCGCGGCTTGAGCTTCTTCCTCGTGCCCACGTGCACGACCCGGTCCTCGCCCCGGTAGGACGAGTACCACGTGTTGTCGTAGAGCAGCGCGCCCGAGCTCGTGTAGACGAGCCGCCGGACGCTCGTCGACCGGGAAGGCTCGCCGCTCTCCTCGACGTAGGTGACGCCCTCGAAGAGGGTCGGGTCGGGGATCCGCTTCAGCGGCGCCGCGCCTGTATCGACAAGCGGCCGCGTCTCGCTCTCCACACGCCGGTGGAGCGGAGCGCCGTAGAGGTCGACGACGAGCGACGAAGAGCCGACGAACGTGCGCAGGAGCAGCCAGCGGTTCGTGTCGTTGACGAACTTCAGGTCGACGTCGGGGTAGTTCACGGTCGCGTCACGGCCCTGCGGGTAGTGGCTGATGTAGAGCGCGTGGTTCGTCCGCTCGACGATCTTCAGTCCCGCCTCGTAGGCCGCGTTGAACACCGTCGTCGAGACCTGGCAGACCCCGCCGCCGAGGCCGGTTGTGACCTCGCCGTTGATGATCACCGGCGCCTCGAGGAAGCCCTTGTCGGCGCCGCGCTCGCCGGTCGCCTGGTTGAACGAGAAGGTCGCGCCGGGAGCGATTAGCTTCCCGTCGACGAGATGCGCCACGAGCTGCACGTTGTGGATCCGGTTCGGGTCGCCCCCGTAGATCGTCTCGTAGCGGCCGACGCGGGTCGTGATGCCCATCGCGCGCGCCTCTGCGGTCGACCGCTGCGGCTGCTGGTAGCTGACGACGACGCGCGCGTTGCGCGCGGCCGGGGCGAGCGCCGCGGCGAGGATGTTGTGGCCGGTCGGGCCGGCAGCGATCACGCGGCCGGGCTTCGCCGGGACAACGGCCACACGGCCGCTCTCCAGGATGCTGAAGCTGGCGTTGCGCGCCGGCTGGTTGATCCCGCGGCCGAGCTTTGCGAAGTAGCGAGTTGCCCCGGGGCCGGCGACCGCGAGCGTGTGCGAGCCTCCGCTCGGCAGCTGCAGGATCGCCGCGAGCTGGCGCTTGGGCAGCCACCAGGATGCGACGCCGAGCTTCATCCGCACGGGCCGTGCCAGCGCCGTGCGCACCTGCGTCGCGACGGGAGCAAGCTCGGCCGCCCTGACCTTCGGCTCGTCGACGCGCACCGGCAGCGCGACCGTGCCGCGCTGGAAGCCTGCGAGCGCGTGGACGATCACGTTCCCGGCGGCATCGCGGTCGAGGATTCCGCCGGACTGTGCGGCGAGCACGACCGGCTGCAGCCGGCGCAGGACGAGGGCGGCGTCGCGGTGCGGCCGGTCGACGACCTTGGCGATCCGGCCGAGCTCGAAGGCGAGCGCACGGTCGAGCACGCGCGTCGGCGGCGAGACGTCCGCGCCGAAGACCCGGACGCCCAGGCGGCGGAAGCCGCGAATCGGGCCGAGCCCGTCGCCCTGGTCCAGCGCGAGCTTCGCGGCGGCCTTCCAGTCGGCCTCGACGCCGAGGCTGACCGGCTTCAGCTGCCACGTGTGCCCGGCCGCCGTGAAGGTGATGGGCACCTGCGCGACCGAGCGCGAGTGCTGCTCGAGCTTCGATGTTGCCTCGGAGGCGGTCAGGCCGCCGACGTTGACTCCGGCGATCCGCACGCCCGCTGCAATGCGGCTCGGGGAGCCCGCGAAGACGAATCCGAGCAGCGCGCCGCCGACCGCAGCGACGATCGCCAGCGCCACCAGCCGCTGCACGAGCAGCTTCCTGGAACGACTGCGACGCCGACTGCGGACCCGGACCGCTCCTGTCCCGGCCTCGACGCGCAAGCTGAAGAGTGTAGCGGCGCCGCGGGCCGACTCCTCAGAACGTGAAGAGCTCGATCCCGCCACTCACCTGCAGAGCGGTTCCGGTCACGTACGAGGCGAGGTCGGAGCAGAGGAACGCGACCACGTTTGCGACCTCCTCCGGCTCGCCTGCGCGCCTCAGCGCCGTGCGCCTGACCATCCGCTCGTTCATCTCTGCGTTGCCAAACGCGAACGCCTCGGTGCCGATGATCCCGGCCACGATCGCGTTGGCCGTGATGCCGTGGCGGCCGCCCTCGAGCGCCAGCGTCTTGACGAGTCCGGTCACGCCCGCCTTGGTCGCCGCGTAGCTCGCCTGGCCGAACCCGCCGAGCGTGCCCGCGACCGAGGCCATCGCCACGATCCGCCCCCAGCCACGGTCGACCATCCCCGGCCACACGGCCTGCGCGCAGTTGAAGACGCCGGTCAGGTTCACGCGCAGGTCGCGCTCCCAGAGCTCGGGCGACTGGTCCTCGAAGCGGGCGACGTGGTCGAGCGTCGCAGCGTTGGCGACGAGAATGTCCACCGGCCCGAGCTCCGACGCCGCCGCGGCCTCGACCTGCCCGCGGTCGGTGACGTCGCAGCGCACGGCGACGGCACGGCGCCCGAGCGAACGGATCTCCTCGGCCGTCTGCTCGGTGTAGACGAGGCCCTGCGAGCGCGCGGCCTGGGCGAGCGGCCCGTAGTCGTCGGCGTCGGGCCCGGACTCGAGCTGGATGTCCGCGAGCACGACGTTGGCCCCGGCCCGTGCCAGCGCGAGGGCGTCGGCGCGGCCGATGCCGCGCGAGCTCCCGGTGACGAGCGCTACCCGTCCCGAGAGGTCGATCTCAATCGTCACGCGGAAGGAAGATTTCTCTGGCGATGACGAGGCGCTGGATCTGCGAGGTGCCCTCGTAGATCTGGAACAGCTTCGCGTCTCGCATCAGCTTCTCGACCGGGTACTCCTTCATGTAGCCGTAGCCGCCGAAGATCTGCACCGCGTCGGTAGTCACCTTCATCGCCGTGTCGGCTGCGAAGCGCTTGGCATACGACGACTGCAGGGTTGCGCGCTGGCCCTGGTCGAGCATCCACGCGGCCTGCCAGGTCAGCAGCCGCGCCGCCGCGATCTCGGCGGCCATGTCCGCGACGAGGAAGTTGACGCCCTGGTTCATCGCGATCGGCTGGCCGAACTGCACCCGCTCCCGCGCGTACTCGACTGCATGGTCGAAGGCCGCGCGCGCGACGCCGACCGCGCCAGCCGCCGTCCCCGGCCGCGTGTGGTCGAGCGTCTGCATGGCGATCTTGAAGCCCTGGCCCTCCTCGCCGAGGCGATTCGCAGCCGGAACCTTCACGTCCTGGAAGGCGAGCGCCGAGGTGTCGGTGGCGCGTTGGCCCATCTTGTCGAGGTGCTTCTCCACGGTCAGGCCCTCGGTGTCGCTGGGGACGATGAACGCGGTCAGGCCGCGGTGGCCGGCGCTCTTGTCGGTCGAGGCGAAGACGATCACCCACGAGGCCCGGCCGGCGTTGGTGATGAACATCTTCGAGCCGTTGAGGACGTAGTCGTCGCCGTGCCGCGTTGCCGTGGTCTGGATCCCCGAGACGTCGGAGCCGGCGTTCGGCTCGGTGAGGGCGAACGAGCAGAGGATCGGCTCCTCGAGCAGCGGCGGCAGCCACTCGCGTCGTTGCTCCTCCGTGCCCGCGATCAGCATCGGCAGCGCGCCGAGGATGTTGGCGATGACCGCGGTCGCGATCCCCGAGCAGCCCCAGGAGAGCTCCTCGCCGATCAGCGCGCCCTCCATCGCGCCCAGGCCCGCGCCGCCGAGCTCCTCGGGCACGTGCGGGTTCATCAGCCCGACCTCGTGCGCCTTCGCGATCACGTCGGCCGGATGTGTCTGGTGCTCGTCGTACTCGGCCGCCTTCGGCCGGATCTCCTTCTCGGCGAACTCGTGCGCGAGCTCGCGCAGCGCCCGCTGCTCCTCGGTCAGCGCGAAGGAGATTCCCGTGCCGATTGCCTCAGCCGTAGCCATTCCACCTCGTTGATTGACTGATCAGTCAAAGAGTAGCGCCGGCGTCGCTCCACCGAAACCCCACCGGGTCCGGGGCGGGAGCGAGCGGGCTCGCGGGCAGGCCCGGACGAGGCTCCGGGTCGTTGTAGGCCCGCGGCGCGACGTCGTTCGGCGCGTCGGCGTGGAAGAGGGAGGCGAGGTACTGAATCTGGCCGCGGCCGGGGCCGAGCTCGAACATGCCGCCGCCGTAGAGGCCGATCTCGTTCGACTCGCAGTGGTCGTAGAAGGCGAGCAGCTCACTCAGCCGCCCGAAGCGCGACGGCTTCGAGTTGAGCGTGCGCGGCGCGAACGTGAGCGCCTCGACGTCGGCGACCGAGTGGATCGGCGCGTCCCAGGTGACCCGGTCGCGGTGCGGCA
>DATLPH010000100.1:0-2000 GCA_035535855.1 Gaiellaceae bacterium | reverse complement strand
GCGTCTACCAATTCCGCCACCAGCGCGCGCGGGCCATTGTAGCCAGCCTCTAATGTACGCAACCGTGCGGGAGCTCTGCGAGCACGCTGTGGCGGCAGCTCTCGGCGCGGGGGCGTCCTACGCGGACGCGCGCGTGGTCATCCGGCGCTCGCAGGTTGTCGGCACGCGCAACCAGCGCGTCGAGCGGCTCGACGACACGGAGACGGAAGGGATCGGCGTGCGCGTCCTCGTCGGCGGCGCCTGGGGCTTCGCCTGCGACCGTCGCCTCGACAACGCGGGGGCGCAGGCCGCCGCCGAGAAGGCTTGCGCGTTCGCCAAGGCCGCGCGCGGCGGAAGCGGGCGCAAGCTCGCACCGATCGAGCCGGCGCGGGGCGAGTTCCGTACCGCATTCGAGCGCGATCCCTTCGCTGTCCCGGTCGCCGACAAGGTCGACCTCTGCCTGCGCGCCGAGCAGGCACTCCAGCACGACGACGTAAAGGTCACCTCGGCGTCCGTACGCGCCCAGCGCGAGCACAAGGTCTTCGTCTCCTCGGAGGGCGTCTCGACCGAGCAGGAGGTGCTCGAGTGCGGCGGCGGCATCGACGCGATGGCGGCTCGTGACGGGATCACCCAGATCCGCAGCTACCCGAGCGCCCACGGCGGCTCGAGCTCGCAGGCCGGCTGGGAGTTCGTGGACGCGCTCGGCCTCGAGCGGGAAGCTCCTCGCGTCGGCGAGCAGGCGGCCGCGCTGCTGCGCGCCGACCCGTGCCCGTCGGGGATCACGACGGTCGTGATCGACGACGAGCAGGTGGCGCTCCAGGTGCACGAGTCGGTCGGCCACCCGACGGAGCTCGACCGCGTCTACGGCACCGAGGCTGCCTACGCGGGCACCAGCTTCCTCAAGCCCGAGGACATCGGCTCGCTGCGCTACGGCTCCGAGCACATGAACGTCACCGCCGACTCGACCACGGCCGGCGGGCTCGGCACCTTCGGCTTCGACGACGAGGGCGTGCCCGCGGGACGGCAGCCCGTCGTGCGCGAGGGAATCCTCAGCGGCTTCCTCACCTCACGCGAGACTGCGGCGCGGATCGGCAGCGGCTCGGGCGGCTCGATGCGGGCGGACAACTGGAGCCGGATGCCCCTCGTGCGGATGACGAACCTCCACCTCGAGCCGGGCGAAGGCTCGTTGGAGGAGCTGATCGGCGGCGTCGACCAGGGCGTCTTCCTGCAGACGAACAAGAGCTGGTCGATCGACGACAAGCGGCTCAACTTCCAGTTCGGGACGCAGATCGCCTGGGAGATCAGGGACGGCAAGCTCGGCCGGATGCTGCGCGACGCGACCTACACGGGCCAGACACCCGTCTTCTGGGGCACGCTCGACGGCGTGGCGGGGCCCGAGACGTGGGAGCTGCACGGGCTGACGAACTGCGGCAAGGGCCAGCCCGGGCAGCACGCGCACGTCTCGCACGGCGCATCACCCGCCCGCTTCCGCAACGTGCAGGTCGGCTTCGACCAATGAGCGAGCGGCTCGAGCTGGCCAAGCGCGCGCTGCGCGCGGCCGAGGGCGACGAGACGCTCGCGCTCGTCCACCACGAGCGCTCGGGAATGGCGCGCTTCGCCTCGTCCGAGGTGCACCAGCCCACGCTGATCGAGAACGACGTGGTCGAGATCCAGGTCGTGCGCGACGGCCGGCTCGGGGTCGCCTCGAGCAACCGCACCGACGACGAGGGGCTGAAGGCACTCGCCGCCCGCGCCGCAGAGGCGGCCGACAGTGCGCCCCCCGACGGCGACTTCCCAGGCCTCGCTCCGCCTGCCGACCCGCCCGCGGTCGAGGGCTTCGACGAGGAGACCGCGGCGCTGACCGCCGAGGAGCAGGCACGCCTCGCCCAGGCCGCGATCGACGCCTCCGAGCTCGACCTCTACGGCTTCTTCACGAGCGGCGTCGTCGAGCTCGCGCTCGCGACCTCGACCGGGATCGCGGACTCGCAGGCGATGACCGACGTCGCCGTGCTCGCCCTGGC
>DATLPH010000099.1:0-21099 GCA_035535855.1 Gaiellaceae bacterium | reverse complement strand
GCTGGCGGCGGGGCGCGAGGATCTCGCGCGGCAGGCGTTGGAGCGGAAGTCCGGCCTGCAGCAGCAGCTCCAGAGCCTCGACGAGCAGACAAAGCAGCTCGAGCAGCAGCAGGAAAAGCTCGTCGCGAGCGAGAAGGCGCTCTCGGCCAAGGTCGAGGCCTTCCGCACGCAGAAGGAGACGATCAAGGCCCAGTACTCGGCGGCCGAGGCGCAGGTTCAGATCGGCGAGGCGGCGACCGGGATCGGCGAGCAGATGGCCGACACCGGGCTCGCGATCCAGCGCGCGAAGGACAAGACCGAGCAGATGACGGCGCGCGCGGCGGCGATCGACGAGCTGACCACCTCCGGCGCGCTCGAGGACTTCACATCCGATCAGACGCAGCTCGACCGGGAGCTCGCCGCGGTCGCGTCGAAGTCGCAGGTCGACCGCGAGCTCGAGCAGATGAAGGCCGAAGTCGGCCCCGGCGAGGCGCAGAAGGAGCTGAAGCAGTGATCGTCCGGCTGATGGGCGAGGGCCAGTTCGAGGTCGACGAGGAGGTCGCAAAGGGCCTCAACGACCTCGACGAGCAGGCCGAGAAGGCGCTCGAGGCCGGCGATCAGCAGCAGCTCTCGGAGCTCCTCGGTCGAATGACCGAGGCGGTCCGGACGAACGGAGCGAGGCTCCCTGACGACGACCTGTCGCCGTCGGACGGGATCATTCCGCCCGAGGATCTGACGCTCGAAGAAGCACGCGAGCTGTTCGAGGGCGAGGGCCTGATCCCGGACCTCCCCAGCCGCTGACCGGCGAGACGACCGTCTAAGGTTCAGGCGCGCGCATCCCCACCCGGGTGGGGATGACAGGTCCACCCGCCGCCCGCTGCGAGCGTATCGCCAGAAAGCGCACGTGTCTGTGACGGAACTGCGGCGAAACAGGGTGGGTGCTAGGCGGCTTCGGCTCGGTGCGCGGCGGCCCGGAGCCAGCTGCGACGGATCGCGCCGCTCCCGGGTCTGATCACCCGCCAGTAGCGGCCGAAGCGCCGCCGTGAAGACTCGTCGGTCGCGAGCACGCGCGTCTCGGTCGTGAGCAGCGTCCCTCCGTCTGCCGGCTCGGCCCGGAAGCTCATCGCCGCCTTGACGTAGCCCGGGATCGCGAACCACTCCCAGGCCACCACCGAGCTCACGCCCGGCCGCGCACCTCCCGAGAGCTTCCACGGCTGCCCGGCATAACCGAGCACGATCTCGTCGTCTTCGTCCACGAGCGAGACAAACCCGGACTGGAGCATCTGCTCCCAGAGCGGCCTGCCCCTTTCCCTGCGGAGCCCCCTCCGTCGGGTGAGCAAGGCCGGGGCCGAGCGCAGCCCGTAGAGGAGCTGCACGAGCGGCATCTCGCCCGGGGTCGCCGCCCGCACTGCTGCAAGAGCGGCCGCCGGGGATGCCCCGACCCGCCGCGTGTGGGTTTCCTCGACGTCGAAGTCAGGCAGCAGCTCGTCGAGCCTAGAAGGGCGCATCGAAGATGCCGAACCACCGCGTCAGGTCGGACTCGATCGGCAGCTCCTTCTCCAGCTTCGCCTTCAACTCGAGCTCCTCGGCGTTGTCGCGCTCCTTGTCCTCGCCGGTCGGCACAAACGGCCAGAACGCGCCGCGCTTGAAGCCGTAGATCCAGTAGACGCGCTTGTCGCCGTCGAAGCCGCCGCCCTCGAACTTGAACAGCGCGGCGAGCAGCTGCGGCCCGAAGCCGCGCGACTCCAGCTCCGAGGCGATCCTGTGCACCGTCGCCACCAGCGATTCGAAGTCGCCGTCGCGCACGACCAGCCAGTCGAACCCGAACTCGTCCGACTTCCGCTCGACCCTGGAGGCGGACTCGACCCCGACGCTGTCGAGCAGCTGCTGCAGCTCGTTCTCGGCCCGCACGAACTCGCCGGCCGAGAGGGACTTGAAGCAGACCCCCGCCACGCCGGCCGGTTTCAGCCCGAGCTCGGCCTCGAGCGTGATCCGGGCCGTGGCAATCGCGAACAGCCGCTCCTCGGCGGCCTCCTTGAGCTTCTTCCTCCCGAAGAGGATGTTGCCGAGGCCCACGGAGGCCTATTCGACCGGGCGGCCCATCTCCCGCGCGATCTCGCCGAGCGCGGCGAGCCGCTTCTCGAGCGGCGGGTGCGTCAGGAAGAGCGCGCCACCCCGCGAGCGCCAGTTCGTCGGGATGATGAAGAAGGCGTTCATGCCCTCGACCTGGCGCAGGTCCTGCTGGGGAATCTGCGTGATCCCGCTCGCGATCTTCTGCAGGGCGCTCATCAGGTACTCGGGCGCTCCGGTGATCAGCGCGGAGCCGCGGTCGGCCGCGTACTCGCGGTAGCGCGAGATCGCGAGGATCAGGATCTGGCTGAGGAAGTAGGTCACGACCGAGACCAGCAGCACGATCAGCCAGACCGGCACCGAGCTGTTGTTGTTGTCGCGGCTGCTGAAGCCCCCGAACATGCCGCTGTAGAGGCCGAAGCGGGTCAGCAGCGCGGCGAGCATGGCGAAGAAGCTGGCGATCGTCATCACGAGCACGTCGCGGTTGGCGATGTGCGAGAGCTCGTGTGCGAGCACGCCCTCGACCTCCCTCGGTTCGAGGCGGTTCCACAGGCCTGTCGTGACTGCGACGGCGGAGTGCTTCTGGTTCCGGCCCGTCGCGAAGGCGTTCGGGACGTCGCTCTCGATTACGGCTACGCGCGGCTTTGGCAGGTCGGCCATCGCGCACAGTCGCTCGATCATCTCGTGCAGCTCCGGAGCCTCGTCGGCACCGACCACCTTGGCGCCCGCGGCCTTCAGGGCGAGCTTGTCTGAGGTGAAGTACTGGACGAAAGCCAGTACGCCCACGATCAGGAGCATCAGGACGAGACCTGCGTTCAGCACGTAGAAGAGCACGACCGCGAACAGGACGTAGAGCAGCCCGAGCAGCGAGCTCGCGAGCAGCATCCGTAGCGACAGTCCGGCGTCGCGACCGTAAGCCTTGCGTTTCATCGAGAATCGGCCCCCTTGAAGGCTCGAAGGTTCCTCTGGATTGTAGCCCCGGGGTTGGTGCTGGCCGCGCCCACCGCTCCGGCGCCGGCCGCTCCCTCGGAGCCGGTGGCCGTGATCGTCGCGCCGCCCACCGCGGCGGTCTTCCGCTCGCCCGGCGCCGCTCACGGGCTGCTCGTGACGGGCGAAGGGGCGACGGTCACCCGCCGCGGAGCGCTCGCGTCGCTGCTGACAGGCGAGATGGGGAACGCGATCGTCGACGGCGGCCTCCCCGGCGGGAAGCCGGTGATCTCCCTCTCGAAGAAGCCGGGGCGCATCACGTTCTACGTCGCGCTGCCGCCGGCCGGAAGCCACCACAACGTCGACCGCTACCCGATCGCCGTCACAGGGCCCGGCTACGCGGGGCTGCTGACCGACAGCTCGACGCGGCTGCCCGGCCTCGTCTCGATCGCCGACATCGCGCCCTCGGTGCGGGCGCTCGCGCGGGGGGCGACGCCGCGGATCCGATCGCAGCACGCACACGATCCGCTCGCCCAGCTCGCCCGCTTCGACCGCCGGTTCGACCAGGCCCACGACGCGCGGATCGCCGCAACCCTCGTGCTCGTCGGGCTCACGCTCGCGCTCGTCCTGCTCGCTGCCCTCACGCGCGCGCGCGCGCTCGCGCGTGCAGCCTTCCTCGCTCCCTCGGCGTGCATCGCGGCCGCGGTCGCGCTGAGCGCCGTCGGGGTTGCGACCCCGTGGCAGGCGGTGCTCGGGGTGGCGCTGCTCGGTGCGGCCGCCGCGATCGCCGGCGGCCTTGCGCTCCCGCCGCGG
Organism: Gaiellaceae bacterium; assembly: GCA_035535855.1. GTDB lineage: Bacteria > Actinomycetota > Thermoleophilia > Gaiellales > Gaiellaceae > AC-32. Next base: position 17,310 of record DATLPH010000099.1, on the reverse strand, counting down.
CTCCCGCTCGCGCTCGGGCTCGCCGCGCTGTTCGCGTTCCTCTTCGCCGTCATGTGGGCCGAGCCCGTCTGGAACGCGCTCGCCGTGATCGGTCCGCACCCGGACGGCGGCGGGCGCTTCTACGGCGTCACGAACGAGGTCGAGACGCTGCTGCTCCCGCCTGCGCTCGTGCTCGGCGCACTGGTGGGGACAAGAGCCCTCCCCGCTGTCGCGCTGGCGATCGCCGCCGGAATCGCAGCGAGCCGCGTGGGCGCCGACGGCGGCGGCCTCGTCGTCTACGCGGCCGGCTTCCTCGTGCTCTGGCTGCGGCTGCGCCGAGTCCCGGCCCTGCGCGCGCTCGCGGCGACAGGGGTCGCGGCCGGCGCGGCGCTCCTGCTCGTCGGGATCGACGCCGCGACCGGCGGCTCCAGCCACGTCACCGACGCCGTCGGCGGCGGGCCCGGCTCGCTGCTCGGCGACCTGGGCCACCGGCTGCACCTCTCGGCCGCGGCGATCGGGACGACCTGGAACGCCGCGCTCCTGTTCTCGATCGGGGTCGTCGCGCTCGTCCTGCTCGCGCTGAGACGACCCCGGCTTGTGCTCGTCGACGCCTACCTCGCGGCTCTCCTCGTGTCCCTCCTGGTGAACGACACCCCCACCGACGTGGCCGGCTACGGCGGGCTCGCGGCACTCGGGCTCTGGCTCTTCGCGAGAACCGAAGAGGACGCCCTGCGGCTTGAGTAGACTCGCGGCCGTGCGCCGCCTCGTGCCGTTCCTCGGGATCGCGTTCGTGCTCGCCGGCTGCGGGAGCGGCGAGACGGTCCTGGCGACGGGCGCGGTCGAGGGCAAGCCCCCGCCGACGACGACGACCAAGGTCGTCGCCGGCGATGCGAAGGCGGGCGCCGTCCTCTTCAAGGCCCAGGGCTGCGGCGGCTGCCACACGTTCAAGCCTGCAGGCACCGGCGGCACGGTCGGGCCCGACCTCGACAAGCTTGCCGCGTACGCGAAGACGGCGAACCAGGGCTCGCTCGCGGAGTTCACGCACGAGTCGATCGTCAGCCCGGGCTCGTACGTCGAGAAGGGGTATGCCCCGTCGATGCCCGACTTCGGCGCGACGCTCTCGGACAAACAGGTCGCCGACCTGGTCTCGTACCTGACCCAGAACCAGGGTTGATCGACCTCAAAGCCGCGCGGGCCGACCCCGACCGCCTGCGGCCCGGAATCGCGCGAAAGGGCGGCGGCGAGGCTTTCGACGAGCTGCTCGAGGCGGACGCGCGCTGGCGCGAGCTCGTGCCGCAGGTCGACGAGCTGCGCGGCCGCCAGAAGCTGAAGGGCAAGCCGACCGCGGAGCAGGTCGAAGAGCTGAAGCAGGTCAAGGAGGAGCTACGGCGGCTGGAAGACGAGCTCTCGGCGGCGGAAGCGCGCCGGGACGAGCTCCTGCAGAAGGTGCCGAACCCGGCGCACGAGTCCGTGCCGGACGAGGTGACAGACGAGGCCGAGGGCGAGATCGTGCGGCAGGTCGGCAACCCTCGAGAGATCGCCGACCCCAAAGACCACCTCCAGCTCGGCCGCTTCGAGATGGAGCGGGCCGCGCGCCTGTCCGGCTCCCGCTTCGGGTACATCGTCGGCGACACCGCGCTTCTCGCGCTCGCGCTCTACCGCGTCGCCCTCGACCGCGCGAGCGCCGAAGGATTCGTTCCGGTGATCCCGCCGGTGCTCGTCCGCGAGGAGGCGATGTACGGGACCGGCTTCTTCCCGGCCGAGCGCTTCGAGATCTACGAGGTCGCCGACGAGGGTCTGTACCTGACCGGAACCTCGGAGGTCGCGCTGGCCGGGCTGCACATGACCGAGATCCTCGAGCGCGAGGAGCTGCCGCTGCGCTACTCGGCGTTGTCCACGAACTTCCGCCGCGAGGCGGGCGCGGCCGGCCGCGACACCCGCGGGATGTTCCGCGTGCACCAGTTCAACAAGGTCGAGATGTTCGCCTACGTCCTCCCGGAGGACTCGTGGGACGAGCACGAGCGACTGCTCGCGGTAGAGGAGTCGCTGGCGGCCGAGCTCGGCATCCCGTACCGCGTCGTCAACATCGCGGCGCCCGAGCTGAGCGCCGCGGCGGCGAAGCGCTACGACATCGAGGGCTGGTTCCCGTCACAGCAGCGCTACCGGGAGCTCACCTCGGCCTCGAACACGACCGACTACCAGGCCCGCCGGCTGGGAATCAGGTACCGCGGCGAGAAGGGCACCGAGCACGTCCACACCCTGAACGGCACCGCGGTCACCGACCGCTGGCTGCTCGCGGTGCTCGAGAACTTCCAGGACGAGGGCGGCGAGGTCGCCGTCCCCGAGGTGCTGCACCCCTTCGGCGCGCCTGCGCGACTCGCCGGCGGCTAAGCGGAGCCCCCGACCCTGCCTGCGACAATGGCCGCCGGCGGGGTGCCGGAGCGGTCGAACGGGGCGGTCTTGAAAACCGCAGGGCCGCGCAAGCGGCTCCGGGGGTTCAAATCCCTCCCCCGCCGCTTTTCACGCGACGAAGCCCGCTCCCGAGGCGGGTTTCGTCGTCCCAAGCTCCTGTGGCTGGCCATCCACGACCAAGACGGCCGAGGCGGGCTGGTCCTTCCCACCTCGCCGCTAGGGTCCGGGCGTGTCGAAGTCGGCCGCCCCGGCAGGCGCCGGTCCGGTGCGGCGAGCGCTGGCCTGGGTCGAGCGGCGCCCGCTACTCCTGCTCGTTGCCCCGACGGTGCTCTCGCTCGGCGCGGTCGCAGGCCTCGCCTACCTGGCCGGCGGGGAGCGGCTCGACCGCGCCGCCCGCAACCTTCATCCGGCCTGGCTGTTCCTCTGCCTGGGCGGCGAGGTCGTCGCGTACGGCGGCTACGTGCTTGCCGTACGCGACACGGCCAAGGTCGACAACGGGCCGACGCTCAGCTTCGGCATGTCGCTACGGGCCGTCGTCGCCGGCTTCGGCGTCTTCGCGGCCACGCGGACGAGCGGCGGCTTCGCGGTCGACTACTGGGTGCTGCGCAGCGCGGGCGAGGACCAGGCCGGCGCGGTCGCGCGCGTGCTCGCGCTCGGCGCGCTCGAGTACGCGGTGCTGGCTCCCGCGGCGCTCTGCTCCTCGATCGCAATCCTCGTTGGCGGCGAGGACGTCCCGCTCAGCATGACGCTCCCGTGGCTCCTCGTAATCCCGGGCGCAATGGTCGCGATCTGGGTGACCTCGCCCAAGCGGGCGACCCGCTACTCGGACCCGGGCGCAGGCGGACGCCTACGCCGCTGGTTCGCCCACGCCGTTGCGGGGCTCTCGATCCTGCGTTCGATGTTCGTCGCGCCGACGCGCGAGTACGGGCTCGGCTTCCTCGGCACCGCGCTGTACTGGGCCGGCGACATCGCCTGCCTCTGGGGCGCGCTGCAGGTCTTCGGCAACCCACGGCTCTCGGTGCCGGCGCTCATCCTCGGCTACGCGACCGGCTACGTGCTCACGCGCCGCTCGCTGCCCGCGGGCGGGGCCGGGATCGTCGAGATCGCACTCACCTTCGCGCTGCACTGGGTCGGCTTCCCGTTCGTGCGCGCGCTGCTCGGGGTCGTCGTCTACCGGATGTTCAACCTCTGGCTGCCGATCTTGCCCGCGCTGGCCACGCTGCCGGCCGTGAACGAGCTACGTCGCGAGCTCGAAGAGGCGGAACGCGACGAGGCCGAGGCCGCTAGCGCCGCCGGGACACCGTCGTGACGGTGCCGTCGGCGCCCACCCGGCGAATGCGCCCGGGCGATCCGGCTTCGAGCACGTAGGCCACGCCGCCGGGCGCCGCCTCGACGTCGTACGGCGTGGAGAACACTGGCCCGACGAAGCCGATGCGCGAGCCCGAGACACCGAGGTGCACGACGCGATCCTCCTCCTCGTCGACGACGTAGACCGACCCGTCCGCGGCGACGTCTAGGCCATCGGGCTGGCCGATCTGCGCGAACGTCGTCACCACTCCGCCCCCCACCCGCGCGATCCGCTGGTGGCCGGTGTCCGAGACGAGCACCGCGCCGTCGGCGGCAATGGCCAGCCCGTGCGGGTTCGAGAAGCCTCCGGCCAGCGGGGTCAGGGTGCTCGCCCTGAGGCGATCGACGGTCGTCGCCGTGGCGAAGTAGAGATCCCCGGCGGCGGAGACGGCAAGCGGCCCGATGTCTTCGGAGAGGCTGACCACGGTGGTGTGAGCGCCTCCCGGGTCGATCCGCTGGATGTTGCTCCCGAACGAGACAAAGATCGCCCCCGACGGCGCTCGGACAGCGGCGTACGGACGCGTGAGGGTAGGCGCGAGCACGGAGACCCGCCCGTCCCGCGGGTCGACGCGCAGCAGCCGGCCGGGGTTGTTCTCGACCACCAGCAGCGTGCCGGCGGGCTCGAGGTCGATCGACGTCGGCTCCGCGAAGAGGACCGGCGCGGGCGCGACGCGCACCGTGCCGAGGCGCGAGGTCGTTCCGCCTGCACGAGCCGTCAGCCGCCAGCGGCCCGCCGAGGGGAAGACGAGCCGCACGCGGTACTTGCCGCGCCGGCGCGTAGCACGAGCTCTGATCCGTTTCGAGCCGGAGGCGGTGACGACCACCGGGCCGCGAAACGAGGCGGGACGGACGCCGAGCCGCGCCGTCCACGGCTTCCCCAGCACGGCCGCGGGGCGCTTCCCGGCCACCGACACGTGGACGCGGCCCGAGCCGGACGCGCCGAAGGCGCACACAATCGGGACGACCAGGGCGAGCCCGACGAGCCTCATGCCCGTTGAGACGCCGCTCCTCGCCCGAGGTTGGTTGGCTTAGGCGGCCGCGCGCCGGGCCTGCCAGCGCATCGCGGCGCTGGCGCGGGCGAAGCTGCGAGACGCGGTCTCGTCGACCGAGAGCACGATCGGGCCGTGCACGATCAGGCCCGGCTCGGCGCGCTCCTTGAGCAGGTCGCAGAAGAAGCTCTCGACCAGCCACTCGCGCCCCGGAGCGGTCGTTGCGCGGACGGCGAGGCGCACGAACGAGTCCGACAGCACCTCGACGCCTTCGATCCAGGGGCGGCGGACGAGCGTGGTCGGCCCCTCGGGCAGCATCGTCGCAACCCAGGCGACGAGCTGCTCGGCCCGCTCCTGGTCGGAGACGAACAGCTCCACGGCGAGCTCCTTCACGCCGCGCGGCTGCACCTTCACGGCCGGGATCTGCGAGTTGTGGATGTGGATCGACTCGCCGTCGAGCGTGCGCAGCCTCGTGCGGCGCAGCGAGACGTCCTCGACGACGCCTTGCACCTCGAGGCCGGACACCGAGATCGTGTCGCCGACCCCGTACCAGCGCTCGGAGAACATCGCGATCCCGGCGATGATGTCGGTCAGCACGCGCTGGACGGCGAAGCCGGCCAGGATCAGCAGGAACGATGCGCCGGCCAGCGCCGCGAGGCGGTCGACGCCGCCGATCAGCTCGGCGAAGCTGAGCACGCCCGCCGCGGCGAAGCCGGCGTACGCGATGCCGGTGCGGATCAGCGCGACGAGAGTGTCGCGGCGCTTGACCTCGGCGAAGCCCGTCTCACCCGGATCGCTGGCGGCGTTGCGCCGGTCGTGCCACTCGAGCACCCGTCCGGCCACCTTGCCGCACGCGCGCGAGAGCAACCAGGCCGCGAGAAACGCGCCCAGGACGATCGCGACTGGATTGTTGAGAACGGTGATGGCAGCTGAGCCCAGCATCGGCGTCCCTTCCGGACGTAGCACAAAGTCAGTGCAATCGATGCTAGCGAGAAGGATTCAACTGTCACGAGCTGTTGGCAGAACCTTTACATCAGAGCCCCCGCGAGCCTCGCCCCCCACCCCGCCGCGGCCGAGCTGCCGGCCTCCTGGCCGCAAATCGCCGCGTATTTGCTGGTCTGACGCCCGTTCAGGTTCCCCTTTCCGGGGGATCACTTGCGCACAAAAGAACGGGAAACTACGGGCGTGCGGCACCTCTTTGCGGCTGTGGACCCTGCGCGAGTGCTGGACGGCCGTCCAACCGTCCCCGAAGCCCCGCGGCCGGACTCGCTGGTCCAGTCCTACCGCCAGCTCGCAGACATCTTCCACGACATCCTTTCCGAGCACAGCCTCGACAACCTGCTCGACCGGATCGCGGACACGCTGGCCGATCTCGTCCCGCACGACACGCTCTCGATCTACCAGGCCGACGAGGCGCAGACCGAGCTGATCCCCGTGCTCGCCCGCGACAAGTGGGCCGAGAAGATCATGAACAGCCGCTCCGCGTTCGGCGAGGGCATCACCGGCTGGGCCGCCCTCCACCGCGAGCCGGTGCGCACGAACCAGGCTCACCTCGACCCGCGCACGAAGACGGTGCCCGGAACTCCGCCCGACGAGCCCGAGGCACTGATCACGGTCCCGCTGATCGCGCGCGACCTCGTCAAGGGCGTGCTCAACATCTACCGGCTCGGCGAGACAGCGAGCTTCAGCGACGAGGAGTTCGAGCTCGCCACGCGCTTCGCCGACGCGGCCGCGCTCGCGCTCGACAACGCGCAGATCCGCGCGCGCCTCGAGTACCAGGCGCAGACCGACTCGCTCACCGGCCTCTACAACCACCGCTACTTCCACGAGCGCCTCCGCGCCGAGCTCACCCGCGCGAGCCGCTCCCGCGACAGCGTCGCGGTGCTGATGCTCGACATCGACGACTTCAAGCGCGTCAACGACGTCTACGGCCACGGCTCGGGCGACCAGGTGCTGACCGAGCTGGCCGAGATCCTGCGCAGCGCACTGCGCGGCTCCGACGTCGTCTGCCGCCTCGGCGGCGAGGAGTTCGGCGTGATCATGGCCGGCGGCGACGCGAGCGACGCTCTCAACCTCGGCCGGCGGCTGACGGAGACCCTGGCCGAGGTCGTGTTCGACGCGGCCGGCACGATCACGATCTCGGTCGGCATCTCGCAGGGCCCCGAGCATGCGATGAACCCGCGCGAGCTCGTCGCCTGTGCCGAGGCCGCGATGATGACCGCGAAGGCACGCGGCAAGAACCAGATCGTCCTCTTCGACGAGCACAGCACCGAGCGCCCCGACAGCAAGCCAGCCGGTGGGCGCGACGTGCGCTCGATCGCCCACCTGAAGATGCTGCAGAGCCTCGCCGGGAAGCTGAACCGGCTGAACGACGTCCGCCAGATCGGCGAGGTGATCGCCGACGAGCTGCGGCTGCTGATCGATTACCACAACTGCCGCGTGATGGTCATCGAGGGCGACGAGATCGTCCCGATCGCTTTCCGCGGCGACCTCGTCACCCGCGACGGCGAGCAGGTCGCCTTCCCGCGCGCCAAGATCGGCGAGGGCATCACCGGCCGGGCGGCGGCGACGGGCGAGCCACAGCTCGTGGCCAACACGCTCGAGTGCGACTATGCCGTGATGATTCCCGGCACGCACGCGATCGAGGAGTCGCTGATCGCGGTGCCGCTCCGCTACGGGACCCGCGTGATCGGCGTCGTCGTGATGTCGAAGCTCGGCGTCGACCAGTTCGACGAGGACGACGTGCGCCTGCTCGAGGTGCTCTCGGGCCACGCGTCGGTCTCGCTCGAGAACGCGCGCCTCTACGAGGCGCAACGGCGAGAGGCAGACCACCTCAAGGCACTGCTCGAGTTCACCAGCGCGATTTCGCACGCCGAGACGCCCGATGAGATCGGCGCCGAGACCGTCCGCGCCGCCTCGCGGATCCTCGGCGGCAAGAAGTGCGCCCTCTGGCTCCCGGACGACGACGAGAACTTCAGGATCGGAGCCCATTCCGACTACGACAAGGATCCCGAGCTGCGCCCGCTGCTCGGGGTCGTGTTGCCGGGCGAAGGCCTGCGCTCGCTCGTCGGCGACCGCAAGGATCCCTTCCTCGTGAGTGCGGCCGAGACAGCGACGATCGCGGCCCCGCCCCACGGCTATGAGTGGCCCGACGTGGCGCTGGCGCCGCTGCGCAACGACGGCGAGCTCGAGGGCTTCATCATCGTCCGCGAGCCGGCCTCCGAGAGCGAGCACACGATCGACGAGATCCTCCGTCTGCTCGCCGGGATCTCGTACCAGGCGGCGCTCGCGCTCGAGCGCGCCCGCAGCTTCGAGAGCCTCGAGGAGACCTTCGTCTCGACCGTCGAGGCCCTGGCGAACGCGCTCGAGGCCAACGACGAGTACACCTCCTCCCACACGCGCTGGATCACGGACATGGCGCTGCGGGTCGGCCGCGCGCTCGGCTTCGAGGGCCAGGAGCTGAAGCGGCTCGAGCTAGGAGCCCTCTTCCACGACATCGGCAAAATCGGGATCCCGACGAGCATCCTGCTCAAGGCAGGCCCGCTGTCGCCGGAGGAGCGCAAGATCATCGAGATGCACCCGGAGCTCGGCGAGCGGATCCTCGAGCCGATCGACCGGCTCGCCGAGGTGCGCACGATCGTCCGCAGCTGTCACGAGCGCTGGGACGGCGGCGGCTACCCGGACGGCAAGGCCGGCGAGGAGATCCCGCTCGAGGCGCGGATCATCCTCGTGTGCGACGCCTTCCACGCGATGACGACCGACCGGCCCTACCGCAAGCGGCTCGGCGTCGACGAAGCGTGCCGCCGGCTGCGCGAGGGCGCCGGCACCCAGTTCGACCCGAGCGTCGTGGACGTCTTCCTCGGCTTGCCCCTCGAGGTCCCGCTCCCGCTCGAAGCCGCCGACGAGCGGCTCGCCTCGTAGTCCGGGCGCGAACCTCCCTCGATAGAGGCACGAGGCCCGTGCCACGCTTTCCGATGAGCTTGGCATGCGGCCGGTCACTCGTAGGAGAGGGGTTTCTTTGCGCACCCGTATGCTCGTCCTCGCCTGCGTCTGCGTGGGCGCGCTCGGCCTCGTGGCTACCGCGAGCGCCTCGCAGCTCGTCGCGCGTAACGCGTCCAGGATCTCGCTCAAGGTCAACGCCAAGGGCACGGCGCTCGTCACCTACTCCGTGCGCGGCAAGGCTACGCACCTGCTCGCGTGGGGTGCGGTGAACGCGCGCTCGCGCCCGTCCACCAACCGGATCAAGCAGGTCGCCTTCAAGCTCGACTACTCGGGCGGCTGGAAGCACCGGCGGCTGGTCTGGAAGAAGTTCAAGAACCGCTGCCAGCCCTACGACGGGCCGGATCTGCCTTGGCTCGCGGCCGCCTGCAAGGCGCCGAACGGCTCCTACTGGGCGCTGCAGAGCTGGCAGACCGCGCTGCCGAACCTCGGCATGGCGCCGTGGCTCGGGAAGCAGAAGACCTGGTGGCTGCACCTCTCGCACTGGACGGGCGAGCCCGCCAAGCTCGACGTCTACCGGGACTGGGTGTACGGCGGCCGCTTCCAGGAGATCTTCGGCCAGTTCACGTACAACGGCATCGGCGTGCGCGGCTTCGGCACGACGGAGTACGGCAACCCGACCGACGGCTTCGGCCGCCTGCTGTACCTCGACACTCTCAACTCGGGCTACGGCAAGGGCTGGCTGCGCGAGAACTCGTTCGTCTCGCACGGGCCTCCCGGGATGTTCTGCTACGGGTTCTTCCCGCACAACCCCTACGTGGGCGGCTATGCGCATCCGCGCGGGATCCCGAACCGCAAGCGCGGGCCCGGGACCGGCGAGATGTACCGCCTGACGGCCATCGGCCCCGGGGTCACCCCCGACGTGATGTGGCAGGACCAGGGCCTGCACCCGTACAACCGGAACAACCCGGCCGACGTGGCGCTCGAGTCCCAGGCGAACGTCGAGCTGGACACGATCCGCGGCAGCTGGAAGAAGTGCCGCAAGCACTAGCTCCGGCTCGCGCGCTCAGCTGACAGCCGCTCGTATGATCGCCGCGTGGTGAGCGGAAACGAGCTGCGCGCGACGATGGGGCGGGTTCCCGCTCCGGTGGCGGTCGTCACCGTCGACGCGGACGGCCAGCGCGTCGGGCTGACGGTCGCCTCCCTGGTCTCGCTCTCCCTCGACCCGCCGCTGATCGGCTTTGCGATTCGCCGCGACGCGGCGCTCCACGAGCTGCTCCGCGAGGCGAACCTCTGCGCCGTCAGCGTCCTCGCCGCCGGCCAGCAAGACCTGGCGCAGCACTTCGCCAGGGGCGTCCCGCCGATCGCCCTCTGGGAACGCATCCCGCTCCGCCCTGGAGACGGCCCGCCCGAGCTCGACCACGCCGCTGCCTGGCTCCGGGCCCATGTCACCGATGAGCTCCCGACCGGCGACCACACCTTCTTCGTCGCCGCCGTCGAGGCCGCCGAGCCCGGTCCTCCCGGCACGCGACCGCTCGTCTACCACGGCCAGAGCTACGGCTCCCTGTGATCGAGGCGGTCGTCTTCGACCTCGATGGCGTCCTGCTCGACTCCGAGCAGCTCTGGGACAAGGCCCGCGAGCAGCTGGCGCGCGAGCGCGGCGGCCGCTGGCACGACCAGGCGCAGCGGGACATGATGGGCATGAGTTCGCTCGAGTGGTCGCGCTACATGCACGAGACGATCGGGCTACCCGAGCCGCCCGAGGAGATCAGCCGCGAGGTGGTCGAGCGGCTCACCGCCCTCTATCGCGAGAGGCTTCCGGCGATTCCAGGGGCCAAGGAGGCGGTCGAGCGCCTGGCTGCCGATTACAAGCTCGGGCTCGCCTCCTCCTCGAACCGCGAACTGATCGACCTGGCGCTCGAGCTACTCGGCGTCGCTCACCTCTTTGCGGCGACCGTGTCGTCGGAGGAGGTCGCCTGCGGCAAGCCGGCCCCCGACGTCTACCTCGAGGCCGCGCGGCGCCTAGGCATCGAGCCGGCCAGGGCCGCCGCGGTGGAGGACTCCCAGAACGGGATCCTCGCCGCGAAGGCTGCTGGGATGCGTGTGATCGCGATCCCAAACCGCCACTTCCCGCCGGACGAGCAGGCGCTCGCCCGGGCCGACGTCACGCTCGGCTCGCTGGCGGAGCTGACCGCCGAAGCGGCCGAGCCCCGCTAGCGAGCCAGATCTCTACGGCCCCTTGCCGACGGTGACGTTGACCTTGGCACCGTTCTTGAGCTTCCTGCCCGGCATCGGCTTCGGCTTCTGACCGATGACCTTGCCCTTCTGGGCGCCCGGCGAGGCCTTCTTCATCACCTTGCCGAGCTTGCAGTGGGCCTTCCTGAGCTTCGCTTTCGCCTTGGCGAGCGTCAGGCCGCGGAGCTTCGGCACCTTGCAGGCCGGCGGCTTGAGCGGAGGCGCCGCCGCCGGCGCACCAGCTTGCCAACACCCTCGAAGAACGTCATCCCCTCTGGTCCCCTCTCTCCTCGCCGACACAAGACGGCGAGATGCGCTACCTGAGGTCTTACTCGGTCTGGCGGACGACTTCAATGGGCCAAACGGCCTGTTCTTTCGTCACCCGGTCAGGTCGGCGGGCGACCGATGAGGACGCAGGCGTTGTGGCCGCCGAGCCCCATCGCGTTCGAGAGCGCCACCTCGACCTCGGCCTCGCGTGACTCGTTGGGCACGTAGTCGAGGTCGCAAACCGGGTCGGGGTTCTCGTAGTTGATCGTCGGCGGCAGCACGCCGTCGTGCACCGCCAGCACGCACATCATCGCCTCGATCGCGCCCGCGGCCCCGAAGCAGTGGCCCATCACGGACTTGGTCGAGGAGACCGCGAGCTCGTAGGCGTGCTCACCGAAGACGTCCTTGATCGCCTTCGTCTCGGCGGCGTCGCCCAGCGGAGTCGAGGTACCGTGCGCGTTGATGTAGCCGACCTGCTCGGGCTTCACGCCCGCGCGAGCGAGAGCGGCGCGCATCATCTCGGCGACGCCGACCGCCTCCGGCTCGGGCGCGGCCATGTGGTAGCCGTCGTTGGAGGCCCCGTAGCCGAGCACCTCCGCGTAGATCGTCGCGCCGCGGGCCTTCGCAGCCTCGAGCTCCTCCAGCACCAACACGCACGCGCCCTCGCCAATCACGAAGCCCGCTCGCGTCGCGTCGAAGGGCCGCGAGGCGCGCGGCGGGTCCTCCTCCTCGGCGGCCAGGCCGCGCATCGCGGTGAAGCCCGCGAGGATCAGCGGGTGGATACAGGCCTCGGTGCCGCCGGCGAGGATCGCGTCAGCGTCGCCGCGGCGGATCGTCTCGGCCCCTTCGCCTACGGCGTGCGAGCCGGTCGCACAGGCCGAAACCGGCGCGTAGTTCGGGCCGCGGATGCCGAGCGAGATCGCGAGCTGCCCGCTCGCCGAGTCGACCAGCACGTTCGGGATGAAGTAGGGCGAGATGCGGTCGGGGCCGCGGTCGCGCAGCGTGTCGGCCTGCTCCACGATCCCGATCAGGCCGCCGATCGCCGAGCCGAAGACGATCCCCACCCGGTGGGGGTCGAACCCGTTCAGGCCCGAGTCGGCGACAGCCTCCTTGGCGGCTCCGAGCGCGAGCACCACGTTGCGGTCGAGCCGGCGCAGCTCCTTGGGGTGGGCGAGGCCGGCGGGGTCGAAGTCCTTCACCTCGGCAGCGACGCGCACGGGCAGCCCGTCCGCGTCGAAGGCGCGGATCCAGTCGATCCCGCTCTCGCCGGCCACGGCAGCACGCCAGGTCTCGGGCGCGGTGTTCCCGACCGGGGTGACGGCTCCCAGGCCGGTGACGACTACGCGCCTCATGGCGAGAGCTTACGGCTCTGGCTCGCGCTGTCGAGCACGCTCCTCCGTCCCCCCCTCGATGATCTTGCGCACACCGGCCAGCGACGGCAGCGACAAACCCGCCGAGGCGCATGACGTTCCAGACCCCGCCCGGCTCGGCCACGTCGTTAGCGTTGCACTGCGATGCCGCCGCGAAACCTGCCGTTCCCGCCGATGGAGGCCGAGCTCGTCGAGGAGCTGCCGACCGGCAAATGGCAGTACGAGCCCAAGTGGGACGGCTTCCGCGGCGTGCTCGAGAACCTCGGCGGTGGCTTGCGGCTCTGGAGCCGGAACGGCCGTCCCCTGCTGCGCTACTTCCCGGAGCTCGAGGAGGTCGGCCAGCTCCTGCCGCCGGACTCGGCCCTCGACGGCGAGATCATCATCACGCGCAAGGGCAAGCTCGAATTCGACCAGCTCCAGCTCCGGCTTCACCCGGCCGAGAGCCGGATCAAGCGCCTCTCGGCCGAGATCCCGGCCGACTACGTCGCCTTCGACCTGCTCGTCTGGAAGGGCAGGCCCGTGCACGAGCTGCCGCTGAAGAAACGCAGGCGCGAGCTCGAGCAGAAGGCCAAGAAGTTCCGCCTCTCGCCGGCTACGGACGACCCGAAGCAGGCGGCGCGCTGGCTCGACCGGCTCGAGCAAGCCGGGCTCGACGGCGTGATCGCGAAGCGGCTCGACGCTCCGTATCTCCCGGGCTCGCGCGACGGCGTGGTCAAGGTGAAGCCGTACAAGACCGCCGACTGTGTGATCGTCGGCTTCCGCTGGAGCGACAAGGGCGACGGCCGTATCTCGACGCTCCTGCTGGGCCTCTACGCCGACGACGGCTCGCTCGACTTCGTCGGCCACTGCTCCGGCTTCCCGGCCGCGGTGCGGCGCGAGCTGGAAGAGGCGCTGCCGAAGATGCTCGCGCCCGGTCAGCTCAGCGACAAGCGCATCCCGGGCGGCCAGAGCCGCTGGTCGCGCGGCAAGGAGCTCGACTGGAACCCCGTCCGCCCGGAGCTCGTCGTCGAGGTGCGCTTCGACAAGCTCGAGGGCAACCGCTTCCGGCACGGCACCCGCTTCCTGCGCTTTCGCCCGGACAAGGATGCCGCCCAGTGCACGTGGGACCAGGTGCGGCCGCAGCGAAAGCGCGGCGACCCCACCGTCGAGAAGCTGCTAGCCGGCTAGCTCTCCCAGCGGCGCGAGCGGCTGCTGCGCCGCTCCACGAGCTTCGGGTCGCCGCGCGGGAGGCCGAGCTGCTCGAATCTCGGCAGCAGGCTGGCCTTGCGCCGCCACATCCCCGCGGTCAGGTCGCCGACCTTGTCGATCCGCTTCACCATCGTCTTGACGGTGAACCGCGCGGGGTCGGAACGCGCGACCTCCTTCCACTCGAGCGGCGCGGACACGCGTGCGTCCGGAGTCGGCCGAACCGAGTAGGCGCAGGCGATCGTCCGGTCGCGGGCGTTCTGGCCGAAGTCGACGAAGACGCCCCGGCGGTCCGCGACCCGCCACGTCGTGGTCGCCACGTCCTGGTTGCCCACGCGCCGCTCGACCTCCTCGGCGAGCGCCTTGGCGAAGCGACGCACCTCCGGGAACGGCAGCTCCGGCCTGATCGGCGCGAGGATGTGCATCCCGGTCGCGCCTGAGGTCTTCGGGTACGAGGCAAGGCCGAGCTCATCCATCACCTCCTTCACCACGAGCGCGATCTCACGCACGAACTCCCAGGGGTTGCCTTCGCTCGGGTCGAGGTCGATCAGCAGGTAGTCCGGCCGCTCGATGTCGTCCACGCGGGAGTGCCAGGTGTGGAGCTCGATGCAGCCGAGATTGACCACCCAGGCCAGCGCCGCGGCGTTGTCGACGACCGCGAAGACCGTCGAGTGGCCGCTCGGGAACTGGACGAACTGCTCGCCGACGAAGTCCGGGTGCGGCGGCACGCGCTTCTGGTGGAAGAAGTCGCCCTCGACCCCGTTGGGGTAGCGCTTCATGTGGAACGGCCGGCGGCGGATGTGGTGGAGCGCGCACGGCGCAACGTCGACGTAGTACGCGACCAGGTCGCCCTTCGTCAGGCCCGGCTCCGGGAAGAACACCTTGCCCGGGTTGGTGATCGCGACCTCGTGGCGGCCGATCCTCATCGACCCAGTATGAAACGGGCCCGGTCGCCCGGGCCCATCGTCTTTCAGCGGAGAGGGCGGGATTTGAACCCGCGATGGACCTTTCAGCCCATACGCGATTTCCAGTCGCGCTCCTTAGACCGCTCGGACACCTCTCCAGGCGGCGCCAGCCTAGCGCGCGCCGGAGAGACCCTTACATCGTGTCCCGCATCGCGACGTCGTAGCGCGTCACGGACGTGCGCTGGCCGGGCGTGTCGCCGGCGGGCATCGCGCTCAGAATCTCGTCGCCCTGCCGGTAGTCGTCCTCGCTGTCGAAGAAGAGCACCACGAGCGCCTTCTCGGCTTCGGGGTCGTGGAGGACGATGATCTCCTTCGCGTTCAGCCCCTCCGGCGGATCGCTGCCCTCCATCTCGCTCTGCATCTGATCCATCCGGTCCTTGCTGACACCGTCGAACGTCACTGCGCGTGCGAGGGCCACGGGAGCCTCCTTGTCGGGTGACGCAACCCTACTCCGAACGCGGGCGAATCCCGCCGAAACACCAGCACGAGGGATCGGCCTCTCGGCGCATCCGAACGATGACGTCAGCAGCGTGAGTCAAAGAGGGCGCGCGCCGCAGTGCCGAGACTCGCGGAAGCGAGGTGAATCAAATGCTGAAGCTCTTTATCTTCGCGCAGGTCGCCGCAGACTCGCTGCGCAGGCGCGAAGAAGGGCAGACGATGGCGGAGTACGGCATCGTCCTCGCAGTGATCACGATCGCGGTGATCGGTGCGATCACCCTGCTCGCCGACAACGTCCGCGGCGCGCTCGAGAACGTCGCCGGAATCCTCCCCGGGTAGGCGAGAGCCCGCCGGGCACCCTGTTTTGCCGGCGATCTCATCAGGGAGCGCGAATAAAAAAAGGGGCCGGTTTGCCGGCCCCTTTTCTGTTTTCTGTCTTGCATTCAGGAAACGTGTGCGCAGCGCACGGTCACGTGGAGGGTCTCGGCCGTCCCGCTCGTATGGGCCATCGTGACCAAGAACCCGGGCGCGCCGGTCACGTCATGGATGGCGAACCCCGCGCCCACCGCGCGAAGCGCGGAGTCCCCCACCGCTCCAGTGGCAAAGTAGCCGCCGCCGAGGGGCTGCGTCACCGCGGGGCACCAAGCGCTTGTCGACGCCTGCGCGTTGGCGGGAACCGAGATCGAAGAGCTGGTTTCGCTCACGTACCCCGAGAGCTCCGGGGTTCCGGGGACGCCTTGGGCGCCCTGGATGCCCTTGACGCCTTGGGCGCCCTGGATGCCTTGCACGCCCTGGGCGCCTCTGGCGCCCTGCGCGCCGCGCTGGCCGTGGAGTGACCGCACGGCGCCCGCGGTGAGCTTGGTCGCGGAGACGAAGTGATTCTTGAGCTTGCTCCCGTCGATCAACAGACTGGCCGCACCGGCCGAGCCCGAGATGACCGCCGCGACGATGATCGCGGTGATGATGCTCTTCATGATTTCTCCGATCGTTCAGCCGCAGCCCTGATGACCGCGATCTGGTCAGTGCTTGTTGTCCACGGCAAAGCAGACGTCCCCTTTAGCGTCCACAGCCGCAGGCAATAGAGACCTCGTCCGGACCGTGCCCGGTCGGAAGAACCTCTGGCCCGAGCCCTTGCGACGGCGAGAGCCGGGCCTTGCTGCGCCCGGCTCTCCCGGCACTTTCCCTGCCGAACCGCTGGTTTCGGCAGTTGAGCGGAGGGGGATTTGAACCCTCGTCGGACCTAACGGCCCGAAACGCGCGGCCTAGCCAGCGGGATGAGCCCGTAGAGCGACGTAAAGCCGGTGAGGTAGAGGCGTTCGCGGTCGGCGATCACCGGGCTGTACTCGCCGTCGGGGAAGCGCCAGACGAGCCGGCCCGTCGCGGCATCGAGGGCGAACGTCCGCCGCGCCCGGGGGTTGGATTCCTCGCTCGAGCACGACCCGCAGGTCGAGAAGTAGACGAGCCCGTCCACGACTGTCGGGGCTCCCGAGATCGGCGCTCCGGCGTCGAACGTCCAGCGAGTGCGGCCGGTTGCCTGCGAGAGTGCGTACAGGCGATGGTCGTAGGACCCGACGTACGCCGTCGCGCCGGCAAGCGCCGCAGGGGAGTAGATGTAGCTCCCCGTTCGGACCGACCACAGCTGATCTCCGCTCGCGATCGAGAACGCGTACGCACGGCCGTTCGTCGAGCCGACAAAAATGCGGCCGTGAGCCACGGAGGGCGTCGCGTAGAGGCCGCCGAGCCGTCCGCCTCCGGCCGTCCAGCGAAGACGGCCGCCCCGCGCGTCGAGCGCGTAGAGGTACCCGTCGTAGGAGCCGGCGAAGACGGTGCGACCGGCGAGCGCGACACCGCCCTTCACCCTGTCGCCGGTCGAAAAGCTCCACTCGAGCCGGCCCGTGCGCGCGTCGAGCGAATAGATCCGACGGTCCCACGAGCCGAAGTAGACCCGTCCTCGGGCGAGGAGCGGCGACGTCTCGATCACTCCGGCGCGAAAGCGCCAAAGCGTCCTCCCGTTGCGGGCGTCGAGTGCGGCGAGAAAGCTCAGGGCCGAGCCCCTGCAAGGCGGTGGATCCATGAAGCCGATGTAGACGACGCCGTTTCCGACCGCGGGCGACGCCGCGACGCAGCCGGCGAACTGGCGATGCCACGCGATCCGCCCGGAGGCTGCCTCCACGGCGAGCACGA
>DATLPH010000098.1:0-2656 GCA_035535855.1 Gaiellaceae bacterium | reverse complement strand
AGGAGGGCTTCGCCGGGAACAAGGAAGCACTCGTGGGCGCGAACCTGTTCGCGGAGTCCGGCTGCGTCTCGTGCCACACCTACCTCGGCACCGGCTCCTCGAACCTCGGTGCGCCCGACCTGACCGCCGAGGGCGCGAAGGGCAAGGGGGTCCAGTTCCAGATCGACCACCTCAAGTGCCCGAGCTGCGTCAACCCCGGCTCTCCGATGCCGGTCTTCGCCTCGCTGGGCGAGGCACGCCTGCACGCGCTCGCGGTCTTCCTCGAGGCCTCCAAGGGCACGAAGTAGGGCGCTGTGCGCGTATTCCTGGGGATCACGGGAGCCTCGGGGGCGCCGTACGCGGCCCGGCTTCTCGAGGCGCTCGCGGCGGCGGGCTGCGAGATCGGCGTCTGCGCCTCGCGCGCGGCGATCGAGGTGTGCGCGACCGAGCTCTACGGCGACGCGCGGCTCTCGGCTGACGAGACGCTCGCGCGGCTGACCGAGCCGGTGCGCGAGGCGGTAACGCTCTACGACGAGCGCGACTGGCACGCGCCCTACGCGAGTGGCTCCGCGAAGGTGGACGGCTACGTGATCTGCCCGTGCTCGATGGGCACGCTCGGCGCGATCGCCTCCGGCACGATGACGAACCTGATCCAGCGCGCCGCGAGTGTCGCGCTGAAGGAGGAGCGCAAGCTCGTCCTCTGCCCGCGCGAGACGCCGCTCTCGACGATCCACCTCGAGAACATGCTCCGCGTGCGTCAGGCCGGCGCGACCGTGCTTTTCCTCGCGCCCGGCTTCTACCACGGCGCCGAGACGGTCGGCGATCTCGTCGACTTCATCGTCGCGCGCTGCCTCGACCAGCTCGGGCTCGAGCACCAGGTGGCCCCGAGGTGGGGCGAATGACGGTCGAGACCGGCAGGCTCGCGCCCGACGCGGTGCGGACGATGTTCGACCGGATCTCGCCGGTGTACGACGCGATGAACCGGACGATGACCCTCGGCCTCGACCGGCGCTGGCGGCGCGCGGCCGCTGAGGCGGTCGTTCGCCCGGGCGACCGCGTGCTCGACGCCTGCTGCGGTACCGGCGACCTTGCGCTCGCCGCGCTCAAGGCCGGCGGTCGCGTCACGGGCCTCGACTTCTCGGAACGGATGCTCGAGCGGGCGAGAAAGAAGTCCTCCGAGGTCGGGTGGGTGCGCGGCGACGCGCTTGCGCTGCCGTTCGACGACGGGGCCTTCGACGCGGCGACGGTCGGCTTCGGCGTGCGCAACCTCGGCGACCTGGAGCGTGGGCTCGCCGAGCTGCGGCGCGTACTGCGACTCGGGGGGCGACTCGCGATCCTCGAGATCACGCGCCCTACCGGCGCGCTCGCCCCGTTCTACAAGCTCTGGTTCGAGCGGCTCGTGCCCCGGCTCGGCAAGGTGCTCCCCGGAGGCTCGGCGTACACGTACCTCCCGGCAAGCGTGCAGCGCTTCCCCGGCCCCGAGGAGCTCGCGGAGAAGATGCGGGCGGCGGGCTTCGGAGACGCCCGCTGGCGCACCTTCGCCGGCGGCATCGTCGCGCTCCACACCGGGGTGGCCGCATGAGTCTCGCCACGATCAGGGAGACACCGGGCCTCGACGCCTACCTCGAGGATCTCGAGGGCCAGCTGGTCGCGGCCGTCGAGGCGTACCCCGGGCTCGTCTCCGCGGTCGGGGCGGACGCGCTCGAGGCGGGCGGCAAGCGGCTGCGGCCGCTGCTCGTCTTCCTCGCCGCGGGCCCCGGCGAGGCGCCGCTCGCGGCCGGCGCCGCGGTCGAGCTCGTGCACATGGCGACGCTCGTCCACGACGACCTGATTGACCGCGCTCGCTACCGGCGCGGCCGCGAGTCGGCCTGGGCCAGCCACGGCCCCGAGGCGGCGCGCGCGGCCGGCGACTACCTGTTCGCGCGCGCGTTCGCGGAGCTCGCTGCCACCGGCGACCGCGCGGCGGTGCGCAGCCTCGCGGGCGCCACCCTCGCTCTCGCCCGCGGCGAGGCGCTCCAGCGCGCGCAGACGCACGACCCCGAGACCAGCGTCGAGGACTACCTGCAGCGCTGCTCTCTCAAGACCGGGAAGCTGTTCGAGGCTGCCTGCCTGCTGGGCAGCGGCGGCGACAAGAGCCTCGGCGAGTTCGGCCTCGCGCTCGGGATCGCCTTCCAGATCGCGGACGACATCCTCGACTGCGCGGGCGAGACGATCGAGACCGGCAAGATCGCCGGCACCGACCTGCGCGAGGGGACGCCGACGCTGCCGCTGATCCTGGCCGCCCGCGAGGACGCGAGCGTCCGGGCCGCGCTGGCGGGAGGGCCGCTCGACGGCGCGCTCCTGCGCGTCGCCGAGACCGGTGCCCTCCAGCTCTCGCGTGAGACGGCGCTCGACTACGCCCGCCGCGCGCGGGCCTGTCTCGACGGCCACGCCAGGCGCGACGAGCTTGAGGCCCTCACCGACGCCGTGGTGGACCGGGAGTCGTAATGGCGATCCGTCTCGGCCGCATCTCCTACGTGAACATGGCGCCGGTCTTCTTCCGGCTCGACGCCGAGGTCGACGAGGTGCAGGGCGTGCCCACCGAGCTGAACGGGCGCCTGCTGAACGGCGAGCTCGACCTCGCGCCGATCTCGTCGATCGAGTACGCGCGGCACGCCGACCGGTTGCGGCTGCTGCC
>DATLPH010000097.1:0-10618 GCA_035535855.1 Gaiellaceae bacterium | reverse complement strand
TGTTCGGCGTGGGGCTCGTCGGCCTGAACCTCGCCTTCGTCACCCTCGTGAGCGGCGTGGCGATCCCGATCGGCTGGGCGGCGGCCGCCGCGGCGCTCGCGGTGCCGACCCGCGCGGTGACGCGCAGCCCGCGCCTCGTCTATGTGGTCGTGAGCGCGCAGATCCTGCTCGCGGTCGCCTACGTGCTGATCTACGACGCGCCGTTCAGGGCCGTCGCACACGGGGACACGGCCTCGGTCTGGCCGATCCTCACGATCGCGGCCAGCGCCTTCATCGTCGCGCGGCTCACGCCCTCCGAGGAGCTCGAGTGGCAGGCCGCGGCGGACGCGACCGCGCTTGCGGCCGTCGCCTACGGGACCGCTGTCGTTCTCGGCGGCGTCGCGCTGGCCTGCGCCTGGTCGGTCGAGGCGGCAGCGCTCGCTCTCGTCGGCCGCCGCCTGGGCAACCGGGTCGCGGCGGCGGGCACGCTCGGCCTCCTGCTCCTGGCCGCGCTGCACAGCCTCTCGTTCGAGGCGCCGCCCGACGCGCTCGTCGACGGGGCCGACCCGTTCTGGCAGGCCGTGCTCGCCCTCGGTGCGCTCGCCGCCGCCGCGGCACTCGCGTCCCGTTGCACCATCGGCCTCTTCGACCACGACCGCACGCTCCTCGAGGCGCTCGCGGGTACCGCGCTCGTCTACCTCGCCTCGATCGGGATCGTGAGCGCCTTCCAGCCCGGAGCCGTCGAGTCCCATGGCGGCAAGCTGTCCGTTCGCGAGCAGGGTCAGGCGATCCTGAGCGCCTTCTGGAGCCTGCTCGGCCTCGGCCTTCTCTGGGCGGGGCTCCGGCGAGACCTGCGCTCTCTGCGCCTGGCCGGGTTCGCGCTGCTCGCCGTCGCCGTGGGGAAGGTCTTCCTCTACGACATGGCCGCGCTCGACCAGGGCTACCGGGTCCTCTCGTTCGTCGTGCTCGGGCTGCTGCTACTGGCCGCGGCCTACGCGTACCAGCGGATGCGCCGCGGGACGAAGCTAGTAGGCCCCAACCCGTAGATCGACGCGCCGCTCCGACCGAAGTAGGCTGCGCGTGGTTGCGTCCCGTCAGAGGAGGGGCGCAGAGAGAGAGGGGAGAGCATGAAGCACGCCAAGCTGTTTCTCGTCGCCGCGCTCGCGGTGGCGCTGTACACCGGGGCGACCGTGGCGTCCGCGTCCGGGGCTCGCACGCTGGCGCAGTCGACGCCTTGCGTGCCCGCGATGCCAGGCGGCGATCTCTTCGCCGTGTACTCGAAGTTGACGCCGGCGGCATATGGGCGAGGCTTCCAGCAGCGGGAGCCGCTCGACACGGGGCTCGCCACCGACCTGCCTTCCTCGGCCAAGGGTCGGGCACGTGCGAATTTCCGCGCCACCGTTCCGGTCTACTTCCACGTCGTCACAGACGGCTCGATCGGAAGTCTGACCAGCACGGAGATCTCGGATCAGATCGCGGTCATGAACCGGACCTTCGGAGGCACCGGCTTCGGTTTCAGGCTGGCCGGGGTCACGCGCACCGACAACGCCGCCTGGTTCTACGCCGGTCCCGGGGGGAACGACGAGCATTCGATGAAGCACGCGCTGCACCAGGGCGGCGACAACGCGCTGAACTTCTACTCGACGACGGCCGGTCCCTACCTTGGCTGGGCTTACCTGCCCGACATCGTCACGAAGCCGGGCCAGGCGTACCTCGACGGGATCGTGATCAACTGGGAGTCGATCCCCGGAGCCTCGACGACGTTCGCCGGCCGCTACGACGAGGGTAAGACGGCGACGCACGAAACCGGGCACTGGCTGAACCTCGAGCACACGTTCCAGGGTGGCTGCAATGCGAAGGGCGACTTCGTCGACGACACCCCCGCGGAGCGCACGCCCACCGCGGGCTGCCCGGTCGGCAAGGACACCTGCCCGACCCCGGGCCTCGACCCGATCCACAACTACATGGATTACTCGTACGACAGCTGCTACACGGAGTTCACGCCGGGCCAGACGCAGCGGATGCGCGACGCCTGGCTCCTCTACCGCGCCTGAGCGCGCACCAGGGCGTGCCGCTTCGGCGGCCCGCCTGCTTCTCCCGGCGTGGCGGATAGGGTCCGCGGCGCGTGTTCGGCCACTTCACCGAGCTCGTCGCCAACGCCTCGGGCTGGGCCTACGCGATCCTGTTCATCCTCGCGTTCCTCGACGCCCTCATCCCCGTGGTGCCGAGCGAAACGTCGGTCATCACGGCCGGCGTCGTCGCCTCGTCGGGCGACCTGAGCCTGATGCTCGTCGTCGTCTTCGCCGCCGCGGGCGCGGTGGCCGGCGACAACGCGGCGTACTTCGTGGGCCAACGCTTTGGCCCGCGCATCAACGAGCGCTTCTTCAGCTCGGAGAAGGCCAAAAAGCGCGTCAAATGGGCGCACCGCCAGGTCGAGGAGCGGGGCGGGGAGCTGATCGTGGTCGCGCGGTTCATCCCGGGCGGCCGGACGGTGATCATGCTCAGCGCCGGCACGCTCGGCTACCCCTGGCGAAAGTTCATCGTCTTCGACGTCGCCGCGGGCCTCGTGTGGGCGCTGTACGCCTCGTCGCTCGGGTACTTCGGGGGGCACGCCTTCGAGGACGCGCCCTGGAAGGGCCTCCTGCTGGCGTTCGCGATCGCGTTCGCCGTGGTCGGCGCGGTCGAGCTCGCGCGCTGGTACCTGAGGCGGCGGGGTCAGTCCTCGACGACGACGTAGCCGTTGCCGTCGAAGACCACGCGGCACGCATGCTCATGGCCTGCGCGTACCAGGTAGCGGCCCATGTGCGCGCGCACGTCGTCGTAGGCGTCGTGCGCGATGCTCACGCGCTCGGTGCAAGCGCTGTCGCCACACTCGCAGACAAGCTCGAGCAACGGCTCGTCGCGGAACCCGAACCGCTCGCCGAGCTCGACGATTCGTTCGTTGATGTGGCGGAAGACGCCATCGGTCGGCAGCTTCTGGTCGGTTGTCTGGCGGCTGCTCAGTGCCTGCCCCCTCTCCTGTCCGAGGGGAAGATAACGCCGCCAATCCGCGGGTTCAAGGCCTCGTTTGTAGGCGTCTGCCCACGGACTACCAGGTCGTCGGAGCGGAGAATCCCACGCCCGGCGCCTGCACCTCGGGCACGCCCGAGGCGGGCGCCGGACGGCCACGCCTGACCCGCATGCACCACACGCGAGCTGCAGCGTCGACAGGGGAGGGACGGGGCGATGCGGAGGGGAAAGATCCCTCTGTCGGCGACGACGATACGCCCGTCCGGACGGGCGTACGGCCCGCGTTTCGTAGGCGTTCGCCTACAGCTCGACTAGTTCGACGCGCTCGATCAGGATCGGCTCGCGCGGCTTGTCGTTCGCGTCGGTCGCGGCGCCCGAGATCGTGTCGACCACTTCCATGCCGTTCGTGACGCGGCCGAAGACCGTGTGCTTGCCGTCGAGCCACGGCGTTGCCTCGGCGGTCACGACGAAGAACTGGCTCCCGTTCGTGTTGGGGCCGGCATTCGCCATCGCGAGGGCGCCTCGCTCGACCTTGTGGTCGTTGAACTCGTCCTCGAAGGTGTAGCCCGGGCCGCCCATGCCGGTGCCGGTCGGATCGCCGCCCTGGATCATGAAGTCCGGGATCACACGGTGGAAGACGACGCCGTCGTAGAAGCCGTCGCCCGCGAGCTTGTGGAAGTTCTCGACGGTCTTGGGCGCGTCCTCGTCGAAGAGCTCGACCTCGATCGGCCCGTGGTTGGTGTGCAGCGTGGCGGCGCTCATGCCCTCGCGCACCCTAGCGAGTAAAGATTTCCCGTGCGCCGAGCCTCTTGGAAGCAGATGGACGAACGCGCTGAAGCGATCGAGGACCTCTACCGGCAGCGCTACGGGCGCTTCCGGGACGGTGTCGCCACGATCACGGGCGATCGCGAGAGCGCCCGTGACGTCGTGCAGGAGACGTTCGCCAGGGCGCTCCGCAAGCGCCGGAGCTTCCGGGGCGACGGGTCGCTCGAGGCGTGGGTCTGGCGGATCGCGCTCCGCACGGCGCGGGAGCATCTGAGCCGCAGCCCGGCGGCGTCGAGCCTCAACGGCTCCGTTCCGGCGGCCCTGAACGAGCCTGACCGCGACCCGGCGCTTGCCGCGGCCCTGCAGTCGCTGCCGCCGAAGCGCAGGCTGATCGTGTTCCTCCGCTACTTCGCAGACCTCTCGTACGCGCAGATCGCGGAGGTGTGCGGGGTCAGCGAGGGCACCGTCGGCGCCAGCCTCGCCCAGGCGCGCGCCGCGCTCGAGGAACAGCTCAAAGAGGAGGCGGGCAGACATGGCTGACGAGCGGTTGCTGCGGGAGCGCTTCGCCGCGCTCACGGGGCCCCAGGACGGCGACTGGCGCGAGGTCAGCCGTCACGTGCGGCGGCGTGGCGGCAGGGTCGCTGTCGTGGCCGCCGGAGTGCTCGTTGCGCTCGTCGCGGCCGGCTTCGCCGTTGGTGGCCAGGTGATCGGCCTGTTTGCCGATCACGGTCAGCGCGTTCCGCTCAGCTCGTTCACGCCTCGTGACCGGCGGCTGCTCGTCGAGTCGCTCTGCAAGCGGCTGACGATCACGCAGTCACCCGGCCGGGAGCCGCAAACCGTCTGTCGCGACGGGGAGCCAACCGTCGAGAAGATCGCCGACGACGGCACCGAGGTCCACTGGCGCGTGCGCTACCCGTGGGGGCTGACGTGCATCGCCTCGGGGCGCGTCGGCGGCTACCGGAATCCCAACCAAGGCGACTCGAAGATCGGCACCCTCGGCTGCAACGCAGGTGCACCTGGGCACAAGCTCGTGCCGACGCCCAAGCGCCCGATCACGGTCGACGGGTCGTTCGGAGCGTCGACCGCGCACCCTCACATCCGCCTGCTGGACCTCTCCGGGCTCGCGGGCCAAGGCATTGCCGGCGTCGGCCTCGTGCCGAAGACTGGCGCGCCGCTCAAAACGGATGTGCGCGGGAACGCGTACTCGTTCCGCTCGATCCCGGACCGGCGATGGGTCGCGGTCGCCGCGTACGACGAGCAGGGCAGAGAGGTCTACCGCGAGCCGCTGCTGGGGGTGGGCGACGCGATTCCACGATCGACCCGGCAGCTCGGGAAGCCCCACGTTTGGTCGCCGAAGCCTCCGCCGCGACCCGACGAGCCTCCACTCCAACATTCCGTTTCGAGCCAGGGCACGGCCGACGTCTACCGGAACGGCGTCGTCGAGTTCCGTTTCGCGTCGACGACGAGCGAGGCATATCGCCGGCTCGGGCGCTCTGCGCGACACAGCAGCGGCGTCGTCGGGATGGGGTGCAACACCGTCGCGTTCGGCGCGAGCCGGTGGACGACCCTCGGGGGCGGCTCGAACGCCCGCGTCGGGCCGGAGATGGGAATGCAGATGGACAACGTGCACGGAGGGATGCCGTCCCCGCCCTTCGACGTCTGCCAGGTCTCGGGCACGTACGGCCGCTACTGGAACGACGAGGAGGGCCCGCGCGAGGTCGTCGAGATGCCGTTCACGCCGATCGGCCGCCGCTATCTGGACGAGCGGGCGACGGCGCGGGATCTCGCGTACTTCGTCCGCACGAGGAAGCTGCGCCGGATCCGCCTTGCGATCCATCGCGGAGAGGCCGGGCCGTCTGCTGACGCGCTCGCGCGGATGTTCGGTCGGCGGGTCGTCCCGCTCGCGAGCCGCGAGGGAACCGCGCCGAAAGGCAAGGTCGGCGTCTGGACGGACGGGAAACTGATCGTGGCCACCGAGCTGACCCCCGGCGGGCGGCGCCTCTACGTGACGGTGCGGGACGTGCTGATCGGCCCGAACAACATCCGCGACCTGTCGTTCCCGTTCTAGGAGCCAGCGAGGAAGCGGCGCAAGACGAACTGCAGGATCCCGCCGTGGCGCAGGTAGTCGCGCTCCTTCGGCGTCTCCAGGCGGACCCGCGCGCGGAACTCCTTCGCGTCGGCCCGCACCGTCGCCTCGTCGGCCTCGCCGTTCTCGAGGCTGGTGATCGAGAACTCCTCCCGGCCGGAGAGGCCGAGGCTCGTGAGGTTCTCGCCTGGCATGAACTCGAGCGGCACGATCCCGCACATGAGCAGGTTCGAGCGGTGGATCCGCTCGTAGCTCTCGGCGATCACGGCGCGCACGCCCAGCAGGTTCGGGCCCTTGGCGGCCCAGTCGCGTGACGAGCCCGAGCCGTACTCCTTGCCGGCGAGCAGGATCAGCGGCACGCCCTCCTCGCGGTAGCGGTTGGCCGCGTCGAAGATCGTCATCTCCTCGCCGTCGGGGAGGTGCGCCGTCCAGGTCCCCTCGCTGCCCCGGACGAGCAGGTTGCGCAGGCGCACGTTGGCGAAGGTGCCGCGCACCATCACCTCGTGGTTGCCGCGCCGCGCACCGTAGGAGTTGAAGAAGCGCCGCTCGACACCGTGCTCGAGCAGGTACTGGCCGGCGGGGCTCTCGGGCTTGATCGAGCCGGCCGGTGAGATGTGGTCGGTGGTGACGCTGTCGCCGAGAGAGACGAGGCAGCGCGCGTTTTCGACGTCCTGCAGCGGCTCGGGCTCCGGCGGCATGCCCTCGAAGAACGGCGGCCGCTGGACGTAGGTCGAGCTCTCGTCCCAGGCGTACAGGTCGCCCTCGGGCACGGGCAGCGCCTGCCAGCGCTCGTCGCCGGTGAAGACGTCGGCGTACTGCTTGTGGAACATGCTGCCGTCGAGCGCAGCGGCGACGGCCTGCTCGATCTCCGCGCCCGTCGGCCAGAGGTCGCGCAGGAAGACGTCGGCGCCGTCGCGGTCCTGGCCGATCGGCTCGGTGTCGAGATCGAGGTCCATCCGGCCGGCGAGCGCGTAGGCCACGACGAGCGGCGGCGAGGCGAGGTAGTTCGCCTTCACCTCGGGGTGGATGCGCGCTTCGAAGTTGCGGTTTCCCGAGAGCACGGAGCAGACGACGAGGTCGCCTTCCTCGACGGCTTCCGAGATCGGCTCCGGTAGCGGCCCCGAGTTCCCGATGCAGGTCGTGCAGCCGTAGCCGACCGTGTGGAAGCCGAGCTCCTCGAGGTACGGCGTCAGCCCGGCCTTGTCGTAGTAGTCGGTGACCACGCGCGAGCCGGGCGCGAGCGACGACTTGACCCACGGCTTGCGCTCGAGCCCGCGCTCGACCGCCTTCTTCGCGAGCAGGGCGGCGCCGAGCATCACCTGCGGGTTCGAGGTGTTCGTGCAGCTCGTGATCGCGGCGATCACGACGGAGCCGTCGCGCAGCTCGATCTCCTCGCCGTCGAGCTCGGCCCGGACGGTGTGCAGCTGCGGGCGCTCCGCGGTCGCGACCTGCACGGGGTCGGGGTCGGGGTCGTGCGGCCCAGGCTCCTGGAATGACGTCGGGTCGCTGGCTGGGAACGTGTCGGCCACGCCCTTGTCGATCGTGCCGTTGCCGTAGCTGTGCCCGAAGCTCGCGAGCGAGTCGAGGAACGCATCCTTCGCGTTGGCGAGCGGCACGCGGTCCTGCGGGCGGCGCGGGCCGGCGAGGCTCGGCTCGACGGACGCGAGGTCGAGCTCGACGACCTGCGAGTACGCGGGCTCGACGGTCTCCTCGTGCCAGAGCAGGTTCTCCTTGCAGTAGGCCTCGACGAGCGCGACGCGCTCTTCGGGCCGGCCCGTCAGGCGCAGGTAGGTCAGCGTCAGCTCGTCGACCGGGAAGAAGCCGCACGTCGCGCCGTACTCGGGCGACATGTTCCCGATCGTGGCGCGATCGGCCAGCGCGAGCCCGGCGAGGCCGCCGCCGAAGTACTCGACGAACTTGCCGACGACGCCGGTGCGCCGCAGCAGCTCGGTGATCGTCAGCACCAGGTCGGTCGCGGTCGCGCCCTCTCGCAGCCGGCCGGTGAGGCGAACGCCGACGACCTGCGGAACGAGCATCGAGAGCTCTTCGCCGAGCAGCGCGGCCTCGGCCTCGATCCCGCCGACGCCCCAGCCGAGCACGCCGAGGCCGTTGACCATCGTCGTGTGGGAGTCGGTGCCGACGAGCGTGTCCGGGAAGGCGATCCCGTCCCGCTCCTCGACCACGCGCGCGAGGTACTCGAGGTTCACCTGGTGGACGATCCCGGTGTTCGGCGGGACGACCGCGAGGTTGTCGAACGCGCCCTGGCCCCAGCGCAGGAAGGCATAGCGCTCGCCGTTCCGCTCGTAGTCGCGGTCGACGTTCGCCGTGATCGCAAGCCGTGTCGCGAACTCGTCGACCTGCACCGAGTGGTCGATCACGAGCTCGGCCGGGATGTGCGGGTTGATCCGGGCGGGGTCGCCGCCCAGGTCGTGCATCGCCGAGCGCATCGCGGCGATGTCGACGATCGACGGCACGCCCGTGAAGTCCTGCAGCAGGACGCGCGAAGGGCGGAAGCCGAGCTCGCGTGACGGAAGTGCCTCGGGCTCCCACTGCGCGACCGCCTCGACGCCCGAGTCCGAGCCATGGCGCAGCGCGTTCTCGAGCAGGATTCGCAGCGAATACGGAAGCCGCTCGACGCCTCCGACGGAGGCGAGGGGCGCGTAGGCGACGCTCAGGTCACCGGCGCGCAGCTTGGCGGAGGCTCCGGAGCCCACCCTTCGACTCTAGCCGTTACGCCGTGAGGCCCCGGCGGTCGAGCTCGGCCGCTGCCTCGTCGGAGCGGTCGGTCGCGGCCTGTCCTTCGAGCCAGGCCCCGAGCTCCGTCATCCCCGCCTCGAGCTCGACCTCCGCCTCGAAGCCGAGGGCCTCGCGCGCGCGAGTGACGTCAGCGAAGCAATGGCGAATGTCGCCGGCGCGGAACGATCCGGGCAGCTCTGGCTCGATCGGCTTGTCGAGGACGCGAGCGAGCCGCTGAGCGACCTCGAGGATCGACGTCCCGAGGCCGCTGCCGACGTTCACCGGCAGCCCGTCCGCACCCTCGCGCTCGAGCGCGAGCCGGCACGCGCGGGCGACGTCCGCGACGTTGACGAAGTCGCGCAGCTGCGCCCCGTCCTCGTAGACGAGCGGCGGCCGGCCGTTCAGCAGCCGTGCCGCGAAGATCGCGAGCGCGCCGGTGTACGGGTTCGAGAGCGCCTGCCGCGGCCCGTACGTGTTGAAGAAGCGCAGCGCCACGGTGGGCACGTCGTATGCCGAGCCGTACAGCAGGCACATCCGCTCCTGGTCGTACTTCGTGAGCGCGTAGATCGAGGCGAGCGAGGGCTCCTTCGACTCGGGCGTCGGCAGGGGCTCGAGCTCTTCGCCGTTGGGGCCGCGCGGCTCCCACTCGCCGCGCTCGAGCTGCTCGCGCGTTCGCCCGATCGCGGGCGCGGGCTCGTAGGCCCCCTCGCCGTAGACGCTCATGCTGGAGGCGACGACGAGCTTTCGCACCGGGTGCTCGAGCAGCGCCTCCAAGAGAACGCCGGTGCCCGCGGTGTTCGCGGCTGCGTACTCGGCGGGCTCGTACATGCTCTGCGCCACCCCGACGCGCGCGGCGAGGTGGACGACGGAGTCGATGCCCTCGAGCGCGCCGCGCACCACCTCCGCGTTGCGGACGTCGCCCGCGATCAGCTCGATCTCGTCGGTCAGGTACTCGGGCCGCTGCGACTCGCCGTGCACCTGCTCGACCAGGCTGTCGAGAGCGCGCACGGCATACCCCGCCCGCAGCAGCTCGTCGCCGAGGTGCGAGCCGATGAAGCCCGCGCCGCCGGTGACCAGAATCCGCTCGCCCATCAGGGCGCGAAGCGTGTCAGAAGCAGGACCAGAGCGAGGTTCCCGGCAAAGCCGAGCAGGGCGAGCGGCGGGTAGCGGAGCCAGCGCGGGCCATCGGCGATCGCCCAGAAGATCGGGAAGGCGAACAGGCTCTGGCGGCCGAAGCTCTGCACGGTCCCCGACAGGAGTAGCGACGCGACGACGACCGTCGCGAAAGCCGCCCAGGGGCGGTAGCGAGGGCCGAGCCGCCAGAGCACGACGAGCAGCGGCAGCACGAGCGCGGCCCGGGCACTGTCGACGAGGCCCTCGAGGCTCCTGGTCGCAGCGAGCAGGAGCGGGACCACGCACGCGTAGGCGGCGATCGCCGTCGGCCAAGGGCCGAAGCGTCTCCAGGCGTAGACGAGCACGACCACCGCTGCTGCGGCGAGGAGCCCGACCAGCAGCCAGTGGCGGTCGACGACGCTCGCAACGTGGTCGGCCCACCCGCCGACCTTGCCGGGCTTGCCGCGGCCCCACAGCTTCTGCGCGTCGAAGAAGGCCCTCGCGTGGTCGCTGCGCGCCCAGAAGTACGCCTCGACTCCCGCAGCCGCGGCCACCGGCAGAGCGGCTCCAGCCCAGCCGCGCAGGCCGGCCCGGCGGCCGAGCCACGCGAGCGGGAGGGCGATCAGGACGCCGTTTGGCCGCGCCACCGCCGCGACGGCGCCGAGCACGCCCGCCGCGAGCGGTCGGCCGCGCAGCGCGAGTGCCGCCGCCCAGGCCGCCGCCGCGAGCGCAAGGGAGTCGGGGTAGGCGATCGCGAGCGCGAAGGAGCCGGGCCAGCACGCAAGCGCCAGCGCGCTGCGCAGCCGCGAGCTCGGCAGGCCCTCGGCGATGCCGAAGAAGGCGGCCAGGCTAGAGGCCCAGGCGACGCCGATCGCAACGGTGGCGTCCCAGTGGTGGCCGACCCAGTCGAGCAGCGCCGGCCAGAGCGGG
>DATLPH010000096.1:0-24523 GCA_035535855.1 Gaiellaceae bacterium | reverse complement strand
TGCTCCTCGATGAGCGCCTTGATCGCCGGAGCTTCGTCGATGCGCGCGTCGCGCACTTCGATGCTCATGCGGCCTCGCCCATCGTCTCCGCGAGACCGGTGAGGTCGGGCAGCTCGCGGGTGGGCTGCGGCCCAGGCGCCTCGGCCAGCCGGTTGATCCAGATGGACGGCAGGCCGAGCTCGTTCGCCGGACCGACGTCGTGGAAGAGACTCGCCGCCACGTGGACGTCGGGCAGGCTCCCGACGCGCTCCTCGAATGCGTTCCAGTGCCCGAGCGCCGGCTTGTACGAGCCGATCTCGGACGCCACGATCGCAAGCTCGAACGGGACGCCGAGCTGTCGCATGGAGGCCTCGATGTAGTCGCGGTCGGTGTTGGAGAGGATCGCGAGCTTCCAGCCGCGGGCCCGCGCCTCTTCGAGCGCTTCCGGAACCTCGGGGAACGGTTGCCACTCCGGCAGCGACCGCGCGAGCGCCTCCTCCTCGCCGGCCGGCGCGCCGAGCTGTCGCATCGCCTCGGTCAGGACTTCGCGATAGGAGCGGGTGCCGTCGGCCTCGAGGTCGGGCTCGAGCTCGTGGTAGCGCACGAGCAGCTCATCGACTCGCTCAGCTCCGAAAACGCGGGCGAGCTCGGCTCGGATCCCGCCGTTCCAGTCGATCAGCGTGCCGTAACAATCGAACGTCGCCCAGCGATCCCCTGCCACGCGAGCGATCGTACCCGCGCGAGTAGCATCGACCGGATGCGCGTCGGGGTCGCCGTCTTGCTCGCTGCTCTGCTACCCGTCCTCTCCGCGTGCGGCTCGGAGAAGACAGCGCCCGCGGCGCCGCCGAAGGTGTCCAGCTTCGACCTGCAGAGCAAGCTCATGGGCCGCTCCCTGCAGGAAGTGCTCGTCACTCCGGCTGGCGGCGGCAAGGGGCGGCCGCTGCTCGTCTTCCTGCACGGCTACGGGGCCGCTCCGAGCGACGTGCTCAGCCCCGCCTTCACGTCGGCCCTGCGCCGGCTCGGCGACCGCGCGCCGGTGGTGTTGCTCCCCGAGGGCGACGTGGGCTGGTGGCACGACCGCACCGAGGGGCCGTGGGGCTCCTACGTCCTGCGGGAGGCGATTCCGGCCGCGATCGCGCGCAGTGGGGCTGACCGAGAGCGCATCGCGATCGGCGGCATCTCGATGGGCGGCTTCGGCGCGCTCGACCTCGGGCGAAAGGCGAAGCGTTTCTGCGCGATAGGAGGCCATTCGCCGGCGGTCTATCTTCGGCTCTCGGACTCGTTCGGGTTTGACAACCCGGCCGACTTCGCGCGCCACGACCTGATCAGGCTCGCCCGCACCCGGTCGCCCTACGACGCGCCGGTCTGGATCGACGTGGGCGATCGAGACGACCTCCGGCCCGCGGCGGCGACCCTCGCCCGCGAGCTAGAAGCCGACGGCGCGGACGTGAGCTTCCACGTCTGGCCGGGTAACCACGACGGCCGCTACTGGGACGCCCACTTCGCCGAGTACCTCCGCTTTTATGCCGACGCCTGCGACTGATCAGTCTTCGAAGCGGCGGAACACGACGGTCGCGTTGTGGCCGCCGAACCCGAACGAGTTCGAGACCGTCGTGCGGACGTCAGCCTCTCGTGACTCGTTCGGAATGTAGTCGAGGTCGCACTCGGGATCCGGGTCGTCGTAGTTGATCGTCGGCGGCAACACGCCGCGCTCGATCGCAAGGATCGAGAAAATCGCCTCGACCGCGCCGGCGGCGCCAAGGCAGTGGCCCGTCGCGCCCTTCGTCGAGGAGATCGGCGTCTGCCGCGCGTTCTCCTCGCCGAGGGCGATCTTGATCACGCGCGTCTCGGCCGAGTCGCCGAGTGGCGTGGAAGTGCCGTGCGCGTTGATGTAGTCGATCTCGCTCGGATCGACGCTCGCGTCGCCGAAGGCCATCGTCATCGCCCGCGCGGGATTCAGTCCGGATGGATCCGGCTCGGTGATGTGCCGCGCGTCGGACGAGACGCCGTAGCCGAGCAGCTCCGCGTAGACCTTCGCCCCGCGAGCGCGTGCGTGCTCGAGCTCCTCGAGCACCACGACCGCGCCCGCCTCGCCCATCACGAAGCCGTCGCGCGCGGAGTCGAACGGCCTGCTTGCCGCCTGCGGGTCGTCGTTGCGTCGCGAGAGAGCGCGCATCGCACTGAAGCCGGCGATCCCGACCTCGGTCACGGGCGCCTCAGTGCCGCCGCAGAGCATCACGTCCGCGCGGCCGAGCCGGATCGCGTCGAGGCCGTCGCCGATCGCCATGTTGGATGCGGCGCAGGCGGTGCACTGCGAGCTGAGCGGGCCTTGCGTGCCGAGCTGCATCGACACCCAGGCGGCGCCCATGTTCGGGATGATTTCCGGGATCGAGAACGGGTTGACGCGGTCGGGCCCGCGCTCGAGCAACTCGCTGTGGCAATCCTGAAAGGCCTTCAGCCCGCCGATCCCGGTCGCGATCGCCGCGCCCACACGGTCGGGCTCCGACTCGATCGAGAGGCCGGAATCCGCCTCCGCCTGCCGCGCCGCCGCGACAACCAGGTGCGCGAAGCGGTCCATGCGGCGCGCCTGCTTGCGGTCGATGAAGTCGGTCGGGTCGAAGTCCGTCACCTCGCAGGCGAAATGCACCGCGTAGTCGGTCGAGTCGAACTGGGTGATCTCGCCCGCGCCCGACCGCCCCGCGATCAGGTTCTGCCAGGTCCTCTCGGCATCGTTGCCAAGCGGGGTCACCGCACCGAGGCCGGTGATCACGACCCTGCGCCGTCCGTTGAGGCTTCCGTTGCTCAAATCAAAGTCACATGCCTAGCCCGCCGTCGACGAGGAGCACCTCGCCTGTGATGAAGGCGGCCTCGTCGGAGCAGAGGAAGCGTACCGCCCCCGCGACGTCCTCCGGATCGCCGAGCCTGCCGAGCGGCGTGTTGGCCAGCATCGCCTGCTGCGCATCCTCCGGCAGCACCTCGGTCAGGCGCGTGTTGACGTAGCCGGGCGCGACCACGTTCGCGCGCACGTTGCGACTGCCGAGCTCGCGGGCGAGGGACTTCGTGAAGCCGATGATCCCGGCCTTCGAGGCGCCGTAGTTCGTCTGGCCCCAGTTGCCGTGCACGCCCACGATGCTGGAGACGTTCACGATCGCGCCCGCGCGCTTCTTCATCATCCCGCGGGTCACCGCGCGGCAGGTGTAGAAAACCGACGAGAGGTTGGTCTCGATCACGTCGCGCCAGTCGGCGTCGGGCATCCGGGCGAGTAGCCCGTCGCGGGTCAGGCCCGCGTTGTTGACGAGGATGTCGAGGTCACCCGCCTCCTCGACGAGGCGCTTGGCCTCCTCCGGGTCGGAGACGTCAGCCTGGATCGCGCGGCCACCGGCCTCCTTGGCCACGGCTTCGGCCTCCTCCGCGCCGGAGCGGTAACCGACGACCACCTGCGCGCCACCCCGAGCGAGCTCGAGCGCGATCGCGCGGCCAATCCCGCGCGAACCCCCGGTGACGAGAGCGAGCCTGCCCTCGAGCGAGCCGAACCCTTCAGGCGGAACCGAGGGTCTCCCTGAGCTTCTCGAGTGACGCGAGATCGCCCACCGGGATCGCCTTCACGCTGCGGTCGATCCTCTTCAGTAAACCGCTGAGGACGTTGCCCGGGCCGACCTCGACGAAGACCTTCACGCCCTGGCGCATCAGCTCGCGGGCCGCCTGCGTGAAGCGCACCGGCGCCGTCAGCTGATCGACGAGCAGCGCGGCCATCCGCTGCGCGGGCTCGATCTTGGCCGTGACTGTGGACATGAAGGGCGCGATCGGATCGGAGAACTTGATGCGCTCGATAGCAGGCCGCAGGTGCTCCGCCGCACGCCCTATAAGCGGGCTGTGGAACGCGCCCGAGACGCGCAGCTTCACGGTGCGCCGGGCGCCCTGGAGCTCCGCCTCGGTGCAACACTCCTCCACGGACGGGTTCTGGCCGGAGATGACGATCTGGCCGGGGCAGTTGTAGTTCGCCGGCCACACGTTCGAGATCCGCTCGCAAAGGCTCTCGACCACCTCGTCGGCGAGCCCGAGGATCGCGGCCATCGAGCCGGGGTTCTCTCGGGCGGCCTCGGCCATCAGGAGCCCGCGCTGGCGGACGAGCGCAATCGCATCCTCGGTCGTCATCGCCTGCGCGGCGGCGAGCGCGGCGAACTCGCCGACCGAGTGGCCGACGACGTAATCCGGCTCGAAGCCGTCAGCGCGCAAAGCCGCGAGCACCGCGAGGCTCGTGGCCACGAGCGCCGGCTGCTGCACCTCCGTCTGGACGAGCTCCTCCTCGGGCGCCTCGAAGCAGAGCCGCACGAGATCCAGGCCTGACGCCTCGCTCCCACGGCGAAAGACGTCCATCGCCGCAGGCACTGCCTCGGCGATCTCCCGGCCCATGCCCACCTCGAGCGAGCCCTGGCCCGGGAAGCAGAATGCGATTTTCTGCGCGTTCATCCCTTTCCTCCGTCTGTCCATTCGATCAAACCAGAACCCCAGGTGAGCCCGGCGCCCATTCCCGTCATCAGTACGAGCTGCCCCGCGTGAAGCCTGCCGTCTGCCTTCGCGTCAGCGAGCGCGAGCGGGATCGAGCCCGACGAAGTGTTCCCGTAGCGGTCGACGTCGATCACGGTCTTCTCCTCCGGAATGCCGAGCTTCTGCCGGGCGTGCTCGATGATCCGGACGTTCGCCTGGTGGGGCACGTAGACGTCAACATCGTCAATCGTGCGGCCGCACTCGGCCAGCACGGCCTCCGCCGAGCTCACCAGCACCCGCGTCGCGAACTTGAAGACCTCGCGACCGTTCATCTTCACGAAGTGCTGGTGCTCGGCCACCGACTCGGCCGTCGCCGGCGTTCGGGAGCCGCCGGCGGGTAGGTAGAGCTGCGGGCCACCCGAGCCGTCGGCGCCGAGCTCGAAGCCGAGGAACCCGCCCTCCGCGACCCGCTCGAGCACGATCGCGCCCGCCCCGTCGCCGAACAGCACGGCCGTGCCGCGGTCGCTCCAGTCCAGGATCTTCGAGAGGACGTCGCCGCCGACGATCAGCGCCTTCTGCGCCAGGCCTCCGGCCACCATCCCGTATCCCTGCGCGACTGCGTACATGAACCCGGTGCACCCGGCGGAGAGGTCGTAGGCCGCGGCGTCGGTCGCGCCAAGCTGGTCGGCGAGGATCGCGGCCGTCGAGGGGAACGCCATGTCGGGGGTGACCGTGGCGACGATGATCAGGTCGATGTCCGAGCCCTCGAGGCCCGCGCCCTCGAGCGCCTGCCGCGCGGCCGGAAGGCAGAGGTCGGACAACGCCTCGTCGGGGGCCGCGATGCGCCGCTCGCGGATCCCGGTGCGCTCGCGGATCCACTCGTCGGAGGTGTCCATCATGGTCGAGAGCTCGTCGTTCGTGACTACGCGCTCAGGGACCTGGCAGCCGAGCCCGGTGATCGAGATCGCGACGCCGTTGGCGGTGCCGATCATCGGTCCTGCTCCACGGCGAAGGTGAGCATCCCGCGCGCCGCGAGCTCGTCCCCCACGTGCGCGGTCGCCTTGCCCTTCCCGATCGGCCCGCGCACGGTCTCGATCCTGCATTCGAAGACGAGCTCGTCACCCGGCTCGACGATCCGCTTGAAGCGCACGTCGTCGATCCCCGCGAAGAGCGCGAGCCGGCCGCGGTTCTCCTCCTGCGAGAGGACGGCGACCGCACCCGTCTGCGCCATCGCCTCGACGATCAGCACCCCGGGCATCACCGGCCGTCCGGGGAAATGGCCCTTCAGGTACCACTCATCCGGGCGGACGGTCTTGCGAGCGACCACGCGCTTGCCGGGCTCGAGCTCGAGCACCTCGTCGATCAGGAGGAACGGCTCCCGGTGAGGCAGGATCGCCTCGATCTCCTCGCGCCCCAGGCTCATTGAGGCCGCAACTTCTCATGAGTTACGTGTCGACCGGTCGTTGCAGACGGCCGAACGGGCATAGCCCGCTCGGTCTGACTAAGACGACGCAAGCGTCGTCTCACGCGGCGTGTTCGTCCGTGGCGGCGTGTTCGTCGGTCAGCCGTGCGCGCAGGCCCGCTCGGGCACGGTGCGCGTAGCACTTCGCGGTCCCGACCGGCATGCCCGAGCCGCGGGAGATCTCCGCGAAGGAGAAGCCGAGGGCGTCCTTCAGCACGACCACGCGGGCCTGCTCCTCCGACAGGGTCGAGAGCTCGGCGGCAAGCTCGTGACGCAGCTCCGAGAGGGCCGCCTCGCGGGCCGGGTCGGCGTCCGGCGAGACGCGCGCGTCTTCCAACAGCGGCTCGCAGCGGCGCACGCGCTGGCGGTCGCCGACGTCACGGCAGGTGTTGACGACGAGGCGGTGCAGCCAGGTCGCGAACTGCGACTCGCCGCGAAACTGGCGCAGCCGGACACAGAGCTTGGCGAGCGCCTCCTGGGCGGCGTCACGCGCGTCTTCCGGATCTGCGAGCAGGTGCGAGGCGAGGCGCTCGACCCGGGGAGCATGGCGCTCGCAGAGTGCGGCGAGCGCGTGCGCGTCGCCGTCCTTGGCTCGCTTGACGAGGATGGGGTCACTGAGCTTCTCGTAGACGAGCGGCCCCTCGGACCGCGGGTCTTGCCGAATCTGACGGCGCTTGCCGAGAGGAGGTTGCACGGCCGCCCTAGTCTATGCCGCGGTGAGCGACTCACTGGAGCCCGAGACCCTGCTCCCGCGCCTGCGCGGCCGCCTCGGCCGGCCGTACGAGCACCTCGGCACGACGCCGTCGACGCAGCTGCTGCTCGGGCCCGATGCGCCCGAAGGAGCGCTCGTGACGGCTGAGGAGCAGACCGCCGGCCGCGGCCGCCTCGGCCGGCGCTGGCTCGCTCCCACAGGCACCTCCCTGCTCTGCTCGCTCCAGCTCCGGCCACCGGTCTCTGCCGAGCGGCTCCCCGAGCTGACCGGTGTGGCCGCGCGGGCCTGCGCCGACGCGATCGCCGCGCTGACCGGGCTCGAGCCGGAGCTCAAGTTCCCGAACGACGTCCTGCTCGGCAGTCGCAAGGTCGCCGGTGTGCTCGCGGAAGCGCGGGAGGAGCGCGTGGTGCTCGGGATGGGGATCAACGTCAACGTCCCGGCGGACGCGCTGCCCGCGGACGTCGACCGGCCGGCGACGTCCCTGCTCGTCGAGACCGGCAGCGAGCTCGACCGCGCGGAGTTGCTGGCCGAGGTGCTCGAAAGGCTCGAGCGCCGCTACGACGCGTGGGTCAGCGCCGCGCGCTGATCGTGCGGCTGCGGTTACCGGCCAGGTCGACCGCGTAGGCGCTCAGGCCGCGCACCGCCGCGGTCACACGGATGTGGACGAGGCCCGCGCGGCGCACCGTCACCTTCCGCCAGCGCCCGTTCACCGCGAGCACGAGACTCCCGGGCTCGTTGACGCGAAAGATCAGCGTCCGCAATGAGACGAGCCGCAACACCGGCGCCCTGCGGTCGATGCGCACCGGGACCGTCTGCGTCGAGACCAGCAGCGAGTCGGTCGCCGCCACCGAGGCGGTGTAGCTGCCGTCTGCGAGACCGCCGCCGTCCCAGGCCACGCGCTGCGAGCCAGCCCGGAAGTCGCCCTCGAGCAAGGTCGCCACGACCTCCGGCCCGCGCAGGATTCGAACCTCGACGTGTGCCGGCCCGAGCAGGCGGAAGGACAGGTCGGTGGTGTCGAGCCGGCCGTCGCCGTTCGGCGAGATCGCCGGCGCGCTCGAACGCAGGCCTGCAAGCGTGCGGTCGACCCAGAAGCGCGTGGTCGTCTGCACCTGCTTGCCGCCGGCGACCGCGGTGAGCGTCAGGCGGTACCAGCCGTCCCGCAGGACGGTCGGGCTCCACGCGAAGGTCTGCTTGCCGGCCGCCCGGCGACCGGTGAAGACCGACGCCACGGTCGTGTCGAGCACGTCCTGAACGGTCGCGGTCACGGCTGCCGTTGCGGAGAGCCGGTAGCTGATCCCCGCCTTCTCACCCCGGCCATCCCCGTTGGGCGAGACGATCGACGGCGCCACGCGGAGCTGCTCCAGCGCGAGCGGAGCGGCCGTGCTTCCGATCACACCGGTCGCCGGCCGCATCTCGGGAGCGCCGATCGACCACGTGTAGCGGGCCGTGGGGG
This sequence comes from Gaiellaceae bacterium, assembly GCA_035535855.1. GTDB lineage: Bacteria > Actinomycetota > Thermoleophilia > Gaiellales > Gaiellaceae > AC-32. Next base: position 16,429 of record DATLPH010000096.1, on the reverse strand, counting down.
CCGCACTCGAGTCCCAGGTCCAATCGACCTTGCCGCTCGTGCCCGTGCCGCTCGCGACAACCGCGCCGTTCTGGTCGCGCACGTTGACCGTCCAGCCTACGACCGACGACAGCCGCGCCGTGAAGCGCACCGAGCCGCCGAGCGAGCCGGTCACGGCCGGCGAGTAGAGCTTCGGCACGCCGGTCCGCGAGACCGCGGAGCGAAGCGAGGCAAGCTGCGAATAGAGGCTCGCGCCAGGGCAGCTCGTCGGATAGACGTCGCGGTGCCCGGAGATCGCCTTCAGCGTCACCGTCCTGCCGGCCGGGTAGCGCGGGTTCCCAGCCGAGACCCGCACGACGCTCGAGAGCGGGTCGACATGGGCGAGGTCGAGCCGCCAGGCGAGCAGTGAGACGAGCGCGGCGCGAGCAGCGGGCGTGATCGCGGTCGAGCCGTAGTCGCCGATCACCGCGACTCCGAACGACCCGGAGTTGAAGCCCATCGAGTGGGCGCCGACGACCGGCCGCGTCATGCCGCCGTAACGGCCTTCGAAGATCTGGCCGTACTTGTCGACGAGGAAGTTGTAGCCGATGTCGTTCCAGCCGTTGCCCTTCACGTGATAGAGCTCGATCGCCCGCACGATCGAGGCCGACTGGGCGCGCGTGTACGAGTTCGAGCCGGCGGTGTGGTGGACGAAGGCGAGGTGGACCCCGTCCGCGTAGTACGGCGGCGCGCGGCGGATCGACTCGTCGGCGTGCCAGCCCGCGCGCGTGATGATCGAGGGCGCACCCGCTATCTCCGCGCGCTTGGCAGGCAACGGCTGCTGCGGGCTGCGGACGAAGAAGGCCCGCAGCTTCGAGACCCGCCCGACCGCCCGGTACTGGATCCCGTTCGAGGGCCCGGTCCAATACGGGCTCGCCTCGCGCCAGCCAGGCCTCGCTGAGCCCTCGCGACCGCGGTCGGGCTGCGCGTCCTCGTCCGAGAAGAACCGCCAGGCGCTCCAGCGGCCGGCGAGGTCCCGTGTCCGGTACTTGACCCGTCCCGCGCCGCGCCAGTGCAGGCCGACGAGCTCAAAGGTGCCGGGCGAGAGCGCGCGTCGCGGCGCCTGTGGCGGGAGATCCCGCTGTTGCACGAGCCCGGCTCCGAAGGCGGAGCCCGGGAACGCGGCAGCGAGGACGGCTGCGGCGATGAGCGGCCTCATTGAGAAATGACCCGCTTCGAGGGTGGCAGACGTCTTCCTGGGCCGCAAGGAAAACCGGGCCTCGCTGATAGAATCTTTACGACGTGAAAGGGCCGTTTCTGCGGGCACTTTTCGGCTCGTGGGCCGTGGCCCTCGCCGTTCCTGCGCTCGCCCTCGCCACCGCCTCGAGCTCGCCGCGCGTGCTCGCGATCCAGTTCGACACCGAGGTCAACCCGGTCACCTCGAGCTACCTCGACCACCAGCTCGACCGCGCCCAGAACGGTGGCTACAGCGCCGCGGTGATCGTGCTCGACACTCCGGGCGGCCTCTCGGAGTCGATGCGCAAGATCGTCAAGACGGAGATCGGCCTGAAGATCCCGGTGATCGTGTACGTGTCGCCGAGCGGGGCCCGAGCAGCCTCGGCTGGCGTCTGGATCACGGAGGCGGCGGACATCGCAGCGATGGCGCCCGCGACGAACATCGGCTCCTCGACGCCGATCGACTCGAGCGGCCAGAACCTCGGCTCGGATCTGCGGAGGAAGGTGATCAACGACGCGGTCGCATCGCTCACCAGCCTGATGCGCTTCCACCACCGCAACGCCGCCTGGGCGGCCGAGGCGGTGAGAAAGGCCTCGAACCTCGACGAGGTCAAGGCGAAGCAGATGAACGTGGTCGACGTTCTCGCCCCGACGCTGCCTGCCCTGCTGAACAAGATCGACGGGCGCAAAACGGCCGGCAAGAACTTCACGCTCCACACCGCAAACGCGCAGATCGTCGAGGTCCACCCCGGCTTCTTCACGCGCCTGCTGAATGCGCTGATCGACCCGAACATCATCCCGCTGCTCTTCCTCGCGGGGATCGCCGGGCTCGGCTTCGAGATCTTCCATCCGGGGGTGGTGCTGCCGGGCGCGCTCGGGGCCGTCGCGCTGCTGACTGCATTGTTCGGCTTCGCCGTCCTGCCGCTCAGCTGGACGGGCCTCGGCCTGCTGATCCTCGGCGCGGCGTTACTCGTCATCGACGCGCACGTCGTCAGCCACGGCACGCTGACGGTCTCCGGCCTGATCAGCATCGTCGTCGGCTCGCTGATGCTCTTCCACAACGCGCCCGCGCCATACAACGACGTGAACGCACCGGTGCTGATCGTCTTCGCGCTCGTGCTCGGCGGCGTCTGGGTCTTCGCGCTGACGAAAGCGGTGCAGGTACGCCGGCAGCCCGTGAGCGTCGGGCCGCAAACGATGGTCGGCGAGATCGGCGAGGCGCGGCGCGACGACATGGTCTTCGTGAACGGAGAGCTCTGGCGGGCCCGACCGACGACCGACGAGCCCCTGCGGCCGGGCCAGCGCATCTGCGTGGCGGGCGTCGACCCCGACTTAGTGCTCCAGGTCGAGCCACTCGCTGAGTAGGATCACGTCATGACTGCTGCCGCGATCATCGTCGTCGTCCTCCTCTTCATCGTCGTGCTGTTCCTGATCTCCGCGATCAAGGTGGCGCGCGAGTACGAGCGCGGGATCGTCTTCCGCCTCGGCCGGCTCCTTCCCGAGCCGAAGGGCCCCGGGCTCTTCATCCTGATCCCGGTCGTCGACCGGATGGTCAAGGTCGACCTGCGCACGATCACGCTCAACATCCCGCCGCAGGAGGTCATCACCAAGGACAACGTCCCGGTGCGCGTGAACGCGGTCGCCTACTTCCGGATCGTCGAGCCCAAGAACGCGATCGTGCAGGTCGAGAACTTCATGGTCGCGACCTCCCAGATCGCGCAGACGACACTGCGGTCGGTGCTTGGCCAGCACTTGCTCGACGAGCTGCTCTCCGAGCGCGACAAGATCAACGCGATCCTGCAGGGGATCATCGACGAGTCGACCTCGCCCTGGGGCATCAAGGTCTCGATCGTCGAAGTCAAGGACGTCGAGATCCCGACCGGGATGCAGCGCGCGATGGCCCGCCAGGCCGAGGCCGAGCGCGAGCGGCGCGCGAAGGTGATCGCCGCCGAGGGCGAGTTCCAGGCTTCGGAGCGCTTGAAGGACGCGGCGCTCGTGATCGAGGACCACCCGATCGCGCTACAGCTGCGCTACCTGCAGACATTGATCGAGCTCGGCTCCTCCGCGTCGACCACGATCGTCTTCCCGGCGCCGATCGACCTGCTGACGCCGTTCCTCGAGCGGCTCAAGAGCTCCTGAGCGCCGACCTGCGGGTCGATCCGCTTTCGGGGCGGCTCGTCGCCGTAGCCCCCGGGCGCTCCGGGCGACCCGGAGCCGGCTGGGCCGTGCTCGAGCCGCCGACCGGCGAGGAGCTCGACTCCTGCCCGTTCTGCGAGGGACGCGAGGAGCGCACGCCGCCCGAGGTGCTGGCGCTGCCGGCGGATGGGCGCGAGCCGAACACGCCGGGCTGGGCGGTGCGCGTCGTGCCGAACAAGTACCCGGCCTTCGAGCGCCAGGAGGTCGTCGTCCATGCGCCGGAGCACGCGCGCTCGATCGCGGAGCTCGATGGGCCGCAGCTCGAGCTCGTCGCGGAGGCATGGCGCCTGCGCGCCGAGGCGGGCCGCGCGGAGGGAAGCGTCGTCTTCGCCGGGGTCAACGAGGGCAGGACGGCGGGAGCGAGCCTGCCGCACTCGCACTCGCAGCTCGTCTGGCTGAACGAAGAGCCGCCGCTGGCGAAAGCCGAGCGCGGCGAGGGCTGCCGCCTCTGCGACTACCTGAAGCTCGAGCGCACGGAGGGAACGCGGGTCGTCGAGGAGCGGGACGGGCTGCTCCTGCTCTGCCCGTACGCGAGCCGCTCGCCGTATGAGTGCCTGGTCGCCCCGCTCACGCACGAGGAGGACGGCTTCGGCAGCCCGCTGCTCGGCCGCGGGCTCGACCTCGCTGCCGAGGCCCTACGCCGGCTGGGCCGAGACGAGGGGCCGCGGCCGATGAACCTCTGGCTTCACGAAGCGGGCCACTGGCACCTCGAGCTGCTACCGCGCCTGACTGCGATGGCCTCGCTCGAGCTCGGCGCGGGTCACTACATCAACACCCTCGCGCCCGAGCAGGCCGCAGAGAACCTGCGCGGCTAGCCGACGGCGCGGCCGGTCTCGCGAAAGCGGCGAGCGGCCTCGATCGCGGCGCCGAGATTCAGGCCCTTGTCCTTGGCCTGCTTGATCAGCATCACGGTCTCCAGCGCGTCGATGTCGTAGATGCGCTGCTTCTTGCCCTTGGTCGGGATCTGCGCCTTGTTCGTCCAGTAGTCGAGCTGCATTTTCGAGATGCCGGCGATCTGGCACACCTGCCCGAGGTAGAGCTCGATCTTGTCGAGATGCTCGGCCAGGTCGATCGGCTCGAGGAACTCTGCTGCCTTGTCGTACGCCATGCCTTGCGCCTTCCTGCGGAGGGACCCCTCCTTTGAAAGTTATAGCGACCTGTGTCCAGTTATGGAAGAGCTACCGGCGAACTTACTCGTTCTTACCGGTATCTTCAGGTACGGCGGCTTCGGCCGTGACGTCGGTCACGAGCTCGCCGTCAGGCTCTTCCGACTCGGCGACCAGGGCGATGCTCGAGACCTGCTCGTCCTCGCGCAGGCGCTGGACGATCACGCCCTGGGTCGCGCGGCCCAGGCGCTTGATCTCCTCGATCGGCATGCGGATGATCGTGCCGCCGTCCGAGATCAGCATCAGCTGGAAGCCCTCGCGCACCGCGAGCGCGCCGGCGAGCTGGCCGCGCGCCTCGGTCAGCTTGATGGTTCTGACGCCGAGCCCGCCGCGGCCCTTGACCGGGTAGTCGGCCATGCGAGTCCGCTTGCCGAAGCCCTGGTCGGTCACGACGAGCATGTCCAGCTCGTCGTCGGCGATTCCCGCCGCGATCACCTCGTCGCCCTTGCGCAGGCCCATGCCCTTCACGCCGGAGGTCGCGCGGCCCATCGGGCGCACCTGATCCTCGTGGAAGCGGATCGCCTGGCCCTTGCGCGAGACGAGGATGATGTCCTCGCCACCGTTCGAGTGGAGCACGTCGACGAGCTCGTCCTCGTCGCGCAGCCTGATCGCGATGATCCCGTCGGCCCTGAGCGGCGTGTTGTATTCCTCGAAGCGCGTCTTCTTGACGATCCCGTTGCGCGTCGCGAGAACGAGGTACTCGGCCTCCTTGAACTCGCGTGTCGCGATCACGGCCCGGACCTTCTCGGTCTGCGAGAAGGGCAGCAGGTTGACAATCGCCCGGCCCTTCGACTGGCGCGTCCCGAGCGGTAGCTCGTGCACCTTCAGCCTGTAGACCTTGCCGACGGAAGTGAAGAACAACAGGTAGTCGTGCGTCGAGGCGACGAACAGGTGCTCGATGTAGTCCTCGTCCTTCAGGTCCATGCCCATCACGCCGATCCCACCCCGTCTCTGCTCGCGGTAGGTCGTGACCGGTAGCCGCTTCACGTAGCCCGAGCGCGAGATCGCGATCACCATGTCCTCCTCCGCGATCAGGTCCTCGAGGTCGAGCTCGCCCTCAGCGGCGAAGATCTCGGTGCGCCGGTCGTCGCCCTTGCCGTAGACCTGCTTCAGCTCCAGCAACTCCTCGCGGATCAGGCCGTCGATCCTCGCCTCGTCGCCCAGGATCGCCCGCAGCTCGGCGATGCGCTCCTGCAGGTCGGCGAACTCGTCCTCGATCCGCTTGCGCTCGAGGCCGGTGAGGCGCTGGAGGCGAAGGTCGAGGATCGCCTGCGCCTGGATCTCGGAGAGCTCGAAGGTCTCCATCAGCCCGACGCGAGCGGCGTCGGGGTCGGCCGAGGCGCGAATCAGCGCGATCACCGCGTCGAGGTTGTCGAGCGCGGTCAGGTAGCCCTGGAGGACGTGCGCACGGGCCTCGGCCTTGCGCAACTCGAACTTCGAGCGGCGGGTGATGACCTCGCGCTGGAAGTCGAGGTAGTGCTGCAGCATGTCGCGCAGCGGCAGCGTCCGAGGCACGCCGTCGACGAGCGCCACGGCGTTGTAGCCGAAGGTCGTCTGCAGCGAGGTGTGCTTGAAGACCTTGTTCTGGACGACCTGCGGGATCGCGTCGCGCTTGAGCTCGATCTGGATCCGCATCCCGGACTTGTCCGAGAGGTCCTTCACGTCGTGGATTTCCGGGATCACCTTGTCGTTGACGAGGTCGGCGATCTTCTTGATCACGCCCTCGTCGCCGCCCTTCCTGACCCCGTACGGCAGCTCGCTGACGATGATCGCGGTGCGGCCCCCGCGCAGCTCCTCGATGTGGGTGCGTGCGCGCTGGACGATTCTGCCGCGGCCCGAGCGGTAGGCCTCGCGAATGCCCTCGCGGCCCAGGATGATCCCGCCGGAAGGGAAGTCCGGGCCCTTGATGTGCTTCGTCAGCCGGTCGACGTCGATCGTCGGCTCGTCGATCAGCGCGACGAGGGCGTCCACGACCTCGCCCAGGTTGTGCGGCGGGATGTTCGTGGCCATGCCGACCGCGATCCCGGCCGAGCCGTTGAGCAGCAGGTTCGGCAGGCGCGAGGGCAGGACGGTCGGCTCGCGCCGCGATTCGTCGTAGTTCGGCTTGAAGTCGACCGTGTCCGCATCGATGTCGCGGAGCATCTCGGTGGCGAGGCGCGCGAGCCGGCACTCCGTGTAGCGCATCGCCGCGGCCGGGTAGCCGTCGATGTTCCCGAAGTTGCCCTGGCCGTCGACGAGCGGGTAGCGCATCGAGAAGGGCTGCGCGAGCCGTACCAGCGTGTCGTAGATCGACTGGTCGCCGTGCGGGTGGTAGGAGCCCATCACGTCACCGACCACGCGCGCGCACTTGAGCCGCGCACGGTTCGGCTGCAGGCCGGCCTCGTGCATCGCGTACAGGACGCGGCGGTGCACCGGCTTGAGCCCGTCGCGCACATCCGGGAGCGCGCGCGAAACGATCACGCTCATCGCGTAGTCGAGGAAGCTCGAGCGCATCTCCTGCTCGAGCTCGCGCGACTCGATCCGACCGGGGCCCAGTGGCTCTACGGTCGCCATGCGTCCCTCCTAGACGTCAAGGAACCTGACGTCCTTCGCGTTCTGCTCGATGAACAGGCGGCGTGGCTCGACCTGGTCGCCCATCAGCATCGAGAACACCTGGTCGGCTGCGGCCGCGTCGTCGACCTCGACTTTCACCAGCATCCGCCGCGCCGGGTCCATGGTCGTCTGCGCAAGCTCCTCGGGATCCATCTCGCCGAGGCCCTTGAAGCGGCGCATCTGGATGCCCTCCTTGGCGAGATCGAGGGCCTCGTCCCGCAGCTCCTCGAAGGTCTCCGCCTGCCGCGGCTTCTTGCCGAGGTCGAGCTTGAAGGGCGGCGGGCCGGCGATCTCCACGAGCCGCGCGTGGGTCTTGCGCAGGTTCTGGTAGACCGGCGAGGCAAGCAGCTCTGCGGGCACGACCACGTGCGTCGCGGCGCTCGTCTCGCGCTCGGTGACGCGTACGCGCACCCCCTCCGGGGTCGTCTCGACGACCGTGAACTCGTACCCGTTCGGCGTGAGACCCGCGATCGCGCCCTCCACGTCGGCGGTCGCGGCGGCCTCGGTCTCGACCAGGCCGTGCGAGGTGACGAAGGTCGCGGCTGCGTTGCCGAAGTCGGCGCGCAGACGGGAGATCCAGCCCTCGTACTCGTGCAGCGTGCGGCTGAAGCGCTGGTACCGCGCCTCGGTCAACTTCTGCGTGCTGCCGCTGCGGTCGGTCACCTCGATGTCCTTCACCCGCTCGCGCACGAGCAGCTCCTCGAACTGCGACTCCTTCACGACGTACTGCTCCCGGCCGGCGATCTTGACCGCGTAGAGCGGCGGGACGGCGATGTAGACGAAGCCGCCGTCCACGAGTTCCGGCATCTGCCGGTAGAGGAAGGTCAGGATCAGCGTGCGGATGTGAGAGCCGTCCACGTCGGCGTCGGTCATCACGATCACGCGGTGGTAGCGCAGCTTCTCGAGGTCGAACTCGTCGCCGATCCCGGTGCCGATCGCAGTGATCATCGACTGGATCTCCGTGTTCGAGAGCACCTTGTTGATCCGGTTCTTCTCGGAGTTGATCACCTTGCCGCGCAGCGGCAGGATCGCCTGGAAGGTGCGGTCGCGCGCGTCCACGGCGGAGCCGCCCGCCGAGTTGCCCTCGACGAGGAAGAGCTCGGCCGAAGCGGGGTCGCTGATCTGGCAGTCGGCGAGCTTGCCGGGCAGCGAGGAGCTCTCGAGCGCGCTCTTGCGCCGAGTCAGCTCCCGCGCCTTGCGCGCGGCCTGGCGGGCGCGCGCGGCCGAGACCGCCTTGTCGATGATCCGCTTCGCGTCCTGGGGGTTCTCTTCGAGAAACTCGGCCAGGCGCTGGTTGACCGTCTGCTCGACGAGCCCGCGCACCCAGGGATTGCCCAGCTTCGTCTTCGTCTGGCCCTCGAACTGCGGGTCGCGCAGCTTGACCGAGAGCACGGCCGCAAGACCCTCGCGGACATCCTCGCCGTCGAGGTTGTCCTCCTTCTCCTTGAGCAGGTTCTTCGCGCGCGCATAGTCGTTCAGCGTGCGCGTCAGAGCCCCCTTGAAGCCGGACAGGTGCGAGCCGCCCTCGGTCGTGTTGATGTTGTTGGCGAAGGAGAAGACCGACTCCTGGTAGGAGCCGTTCCACTGCATCGCGACCTCGACCGCGCCCTGGCCGTTCTCGCCCTCGAAGTAAACGATCTCCTTGTGGGCCGGGTCCTTCGTCTTGTTGACGTACGAGACGAAGTCGCGGATCCCGCCCTCGTAGTGGAACTCATGCTTCTCGTCGCCGGCGCGCTCGTCGTAGAGGACGATGCGGAGGCCCTTCGTCAGGAAGGCGGTCTCGCGCAGGCGCTGGACGAGAGTCTCCGACGACCACTCGTACTCCTCTTTGAAGATGTCGCCGTCAGGCAGGAAGCTGATCGTCGTGCCCGTGTCCTTCGCGACGCCGACCGTTTGCAGCTCGGTCGTCGGCTCACCGCGCGCGAACTCCTGGCGGTAGAGCTTGCCGCCGCGGCGCACGTCGACGGTCAGCCACTCCGAGAGCGCGTTCACCACGGAGACGCCGACGCCGTGCAGGCCGCCGGAGACCTTGTAGCCCTCGCCGCCGAACTTGCCGCCCGCGTGGAGCTTCGTCAGCACCACCGTCACGGCCGGCAGGCCCTGGTCGACCATCAGGTCGACGGGGATGCCCGAGCCGTTGTCGACGACCGTGACCGAGTTGTCCGGGTGGATGGTCATCTCGATCGTGTCGGCACGGCCCGCGAGCGCCTCGTCGACAGCGTTGTCGACCACTTCGAAGGCCAGCTGGTGCAGGCCGCGGGCACCCGTCGAGCCGATGTACATGCCCGGTCGCAGGCGGACCGGGTCGAGGCCCTCGAGAACAGTGATGTCCTTAGCGGTATATGTAGCCTTAGTCATGAAAAAAGCCCTGCAACTTGCACAAATCCGGGCTGGAGTAAGCTTAGCAGGCCGCGCGGTCGTCAGAGGCCCGTGCGAGGCTCATCTGCGCAGCTTTTTCTACCGATTTGCGGAGTTCTTCCGACTCGATCTCCGCCGCCAGCTCGTGAGCTCTGCGCTCTTGCTCCGCCGAAGGCTTCGGCGGTGGCCTCTTGCGCTCGTCCGCGGGTGGCGGCGCGGGCTCCGGAAGGGGGCCCGGAGCGAACCGCAGACGGGCCGGCGCGGTCTCTCCGAGGACCTCGCGCAGGCGCCCCGTGATCTCGCCCTCGAGCTGCTGGAGCTCGAAGGCCCACGTCGAGGAGCCGGCCGCGACATGCAGCGTCCCGTCCCGGGCGAGCCGGGCCGGCCAGGCGTTCGCAGCGACGGTCTCGCCGACGGCCTCCGGCCAGGCGGTCACGAGATCGGCCATCTCGCCCGACGTGCCGAAGCGCCCGAGCTCACGGCGGACCTCCGCACCGATCGGCTCCATCACGCCGCCAGCACCTCGCTCGTGCCGTCGGCGCGCTGCGCCACCTCGAGCATCTGTGAGGGCTCGCCCGGCAGTGCCTCGCGGCTCGCGCTCGTGACGAGCGCCTGGCCCGACGAACGAAGGTGGTCGGTGAGGATGCGCCGGCGGTCGAGGTCGAGCTCCGAGAGCACGTCGTCCAGGAGCAGTAGCGGCCGCGTGCCACGCCGCTCCTCGAGCAGCTCGGCCTCGCCCAGCAGGAGCGCCAGCACGGCGAGGCGCTGCTCGCCTTGCGAGCCAAATGCGCGCAGGTCGCGGCCCGCGGAGAGGACACCGAGGTCGTCGAGGTGCGGGCCTACTCCCGTGGTGCCGCGGTCGAGGTCGCGGTCGACCCGCTCCTCGAGCGCAGCGACGGTAGGCGCCTCGCCCTCGTAGCGGAGCTCGGCCTCGCGGAGACCCAGCTCGCCGGCGCGCTCGGCGAAGTGAGGCTGCAGCGCGGCCACGGTCTCGTGCCGTCCGGCCACGAGCGTCGCGCCGAGAGCGCTTACCTGCTCGTTCCAGGGCGCCAGCGCGTCGCGGCTCGAAAGCCCCTGGCTGACGCGGCGCAGAGCCGCGTTGCGCTGGCCCACCGCGGCGCCGTACTCCGCAGAGAGGCCCGTCCGACCAGGCGTGAGCCGTCCGAGCACGCGGTCGAAATAGGCGCGCCTTGCCGCCGGGCCGCCCTTGACCACCACCAGGCGATCCGGGGTGAACACGAGCGTCGTCACCTCGCTACGCAGCTGCTCGGCCGCCTGCAAACGAGCACCGTTCATCGTGGCGCGCTTGCCGCTCCCGAGCTCCAGCCTCACCTCGAGCTCGAGACCAACTCCGCCGCGGGCGCCACGAAGCCCGACCCGTGCCGCTTCGCAACCGAAGCGAACCAGCTGCGCATCGGCCCGAGTCCTGGGCGAGAAACCCTGCGTCCCGACGTGCAGCGACTCGAGCAGGTTCGTCTTGCCGGCTCCGTTCGGGCCGGTCACGAGCACCAGCCCCGGCTCCAAATCAACGTCGAGCTTGGAGTACGAGCGGAAGTCCCGGAGGGCGACAGCGGCGACTATCAGCCGGCCAGGCGGATTGGCATGATCAGGTAGAGGAAGTCATCGGAGTCGCCCTGCAGCACGGCCGGCCGCAGCGGGCTGATCAGCTTCATCCGCAGCTGGTCGCCGACCACCGACTCGACGCCGTCGCGCAGGAACTCCGCGTTGAACCCGATCTCCAGCGGCTCGCCGCCGAACTCGACCGGCAGCGACTCCCTCGCTTCGCCGACGTCCTGCGTCTGCGCCGAGACCGTGAGCTCGCCGTCCGCGAAGCGCAGCCGCAGCGGCGAGTTGCGCTGCGCCATCACCGAAACACGGCGCACGACGTCTAGCAGCTCTTCGCGCGGCAGCAAGAGCTCGTGGTCGAAGGCTTCCGGCACGAGCTGCTTGTAGTTCGGGAACTGCCCGTCGATGCGGCGTGTGGTCAGCAGCGCGTCGCCGGTCGAGAAGACGACCTGGTTCTCGTGCACGCCGAGCTCGATGCTCTCGCCGGCCTGGGCAATCCGCGCCAGCTCCCCGAGCGCTCGCGCAGGGATGATCGCCTCGAGCTCAGGCACCGTTCCCTCGACCGGGGTCTCCTTGACCGAGAGTCGGTAGGAGTCGGTCGCCGCCATCACGAGCTTCCCCGGCTCGAAACGCATCAGCACCCCGGTCAACACTGGGCGCGACTCGTCTCGCGAGGCGGAGCGGCTAACTCGTGCCACAGTCTCGAGCAGCGTCTCGCGGTCGACCTCGTGGCGTTCCGCCGCGTCGGCGTCGGGCAGCCGCGGAAAGTCCTCGGCGTTGTAGGTATGCAGGCGATAGGTCGCCGAGCCCGAGCGAATCTCGACCGCGGCCTCCTCGAGCTTGTGCTCGATCGTGACCTCGGAATCAGGGAGCAGCCGCGCGAGCTCGAGCAGCAGCCGGCCGGGCACGACGACCGAGCCGTCGGTCTCAACCTGGGCCTCCATCGACGTGCGCAGCGACAGCTCCATGTCGGTCGCGGCGAGCTCGACCTTGCCGCCTGCTGCCTGAAGCAGGATGCCGGCGAGGATCTGCACGGTCGTTCGCGTCGAGACCCCTCGGGAGACGACCCCGAGCGCACGCGTCAGCTCGTCTCGCGGACAGACGGCCTTGAGTGTGCCCTGTGCAACCACAGCTTCTGTTTCCATCATTTATGTAATTCCTTTGTCGTAGTACATAGAAGTGTGGAGCACGGGGAAGACGCCCCGATTCCGCTCCAGGAGCGGGGTTGCGCTGTGGGCGCAGATTGGGGACGAACCGGGCTTGTCTACAGGGGCCACGGCCGCTCCCGGATCCGTCCACACATCAGCGGGCCTGCTTGATGCGCGCGGTCAGTTCTTGCACAAGGTTGTACACACTGCGGTCCTCGCGGATCATGCGCGCGATCTTGGAGGTCGCGTGGATCACCGTCGTGTGGTCGCGCCCGCCGAACTGCTTGCCGATCTTCGGTAGCGACGAGTCGGTCAGCTCGCGCGAGAGGTACATCGCGACCTGGCGCGGGTAGACGATGTTCTGCGAGCGCCTGTCGCCGCAGAGCTCCTCGAGCGAGAGGCTGAAGCGCTCCGAGACGAGCTCCTGGATCCGCTCGATCGTCACCTGGCGAACCTCTCCCTGCGGGAAGACGTCTCGGAGCACGTCCTGCGCGAGGTCCTCGGTCATCGGCCGCCCGGTCAGCGACGAGAAGGCGACGACGCGCGTGAGCGCGCCCTCGAGCTCGCGGATGTTGGACGAGATCCGGCCGGCGATGAACTCGAGCACCTTCGGGTCGGGCACATGAATGCGATCGGCCATCACCTTCTTGCGCAGGATCGCGATCCGCGTCTCCAGATCGGGCGGCTGGATGTCGGTGATCAGCCCCCACTCGAACCGGGAGCGCAGCCGCTCCTCGAGGGTCGAGATCTCCTTCGGCGGTCGGTCGGACGAGATCGCGATCTGCCCGCCGGCCTCGTAGATCGTGTTGAAGGTGTGGAAGAACTCCTCCTGGATCCGCTCCTTGTGCTCGAAGAACTGGATGTCGTCGATCAGGAGCAGGTCGTAGGTGCGGTAGCGCTGCTTGAAGCCCTCGATGCGCTTGTCGCGCAGCGCGTTGATGAAGTCGTTCATGAAGGTCTCGCTCGTCACGTAGCGCACCGACAGCTCGCCCTGGTGCTCGCTCACGTACTGCGCGATCGCCTGCAGCAGGTGGGTCTTGCCCAGCCCGGTGCCGCCGTAGATGAAGAGCGGGTTGTACGCCTGCGCCGGTGCCTCTGCGACCGCGAGCGCGGCCGCGTGCGCGAACCGGTTCGACGAGCCGATTACGAACGAGTCGAAGGTGTACTTCGGGTTCAGGCCGACGCTGCTGGGCTCGCGCCGGGGCATCTCGACCGCCTCGGCCTGCTCGCTCTCGAGCTCCGTCACGTTCAGCTGGATCCGCCGCTCGCGGCCGGTCGTGTCGCCCACGGCAGCGCTGATCAGACCGATGAAATGACCCTCGATCCAGTCGCGCGTGAAGTCGTTCGGGACGGCGAGTACGAACTCGTCGTCGTTCAGCTCAAGACCCTCCACGTGGTTAAACCACGTGCGATACGTAGTCTCGTTGAGGGCGCCTCTGAGCCGACCAGAAACTTCGCTCCACAGGCCTTCCGCAGTCAGCTCGATTGAGGGCTCCACGCCGCCGGGGGTACTCCTTGTCGAGGTACTGGCGAGGGGCGAGCATAGCAGCGTGACCTCGGCCTCACAACGGCGGTCCCGAACGGGCCCAGGGGGTCCGAAAAGTACGCAATTTGCAGGGAAAGTTAGTCCCTCCACACCCCCGTCCACAGGTGTGGACGATGCTGTCCGCGTTGACGACGCTTGCGTCGGGCCGAGCGCCTGCCGCCCCACGGTTCGAGGTGCGCTTGTGCGCCTCCAAGTCTGTGGAGAACCACCCCCCAACGCCTCGTCTATACTGGCTCGACTCCGCCCTCTGAGCGGGCGGTTCTTCTTCCCTTCTTCGACTCTTCTCGACTTGTGAAACGGACCTATCAGCCCAACGTGCGCAGGCGGAAGCGCAGGCACGGATTTCGTGCCCGCATGTCCACCCGTGCGGGTCGCGCGATCCTGAAGCGCCGGCGGGCGCGGGGCCGCAAGCGCCTCTCGGCCTGAGCTCGCTGGACACGCGCGTGCAACGCCGCCACCGCCTCTCGCGCTCGCGGGACTTCGATGCCGTCTATCGCCACGGCCGCTCCGTCTCGACGCGGTTCCTCGTCCTCTACTGGTTCGCACGCGAGGACGACGGTGAGGGTCCGAGGCTCGGCCTCGCGGTGCCGAAGGCCGTCGGGCCGGCGGTCGTCCGCAACCGGATGAAGCGCCGCCTGCGGGAGACCTTCCGCACGCGCCTTCCCGAGCTGCCGCAGGACCAGGACTACGTGCTCGTCGTGCGCCCCGGCCTCGCCGAGGCCGTTGAGTCGCGGGGGTTCGACTGGCTCGGCGAGCGCGTGGACGAGATCCTCGGGCAGGCGGCCGCGTGAAGGCCGTCATGCGCGCGCCCGCGTACGCGGGGATCGGACTCGTTTACGCCTACCGCTGGACGCTCGGGCTCTTCGCCCGCGGCTCGTGCAAGTACCACCCGACCTGCTCGCAGTACGCGCTTGACGCACTGCGACGCTACGGGCTCGTGCGCGGCTCGGTCCTCGCCGGCTGGCGCCTTCTCCGCTGCAACCCGTGGAGCTGCGGCGGGGTCGACTACGCCGAGCACCAGAGGCTGTTCCGATGATCCTTCACCTGGTCCTCGGGTCGCCGCTCACCCCGATCGAGGACGTCCTCCGCCACGTCCTCTTCTGGCTGCACGACAGCGTCGGGCTGAAATGGGCCTGGGCGATCGTCGCGCTGACGGTGATGGTGCGGCTGCTGCTCGTGCCGCTGACCGTCCGCCAGATCCACTCGATGCAGAACCTCCAGCGCCACGCGCCGGAGATGAAGGAGATCCAGAAGAAGTACAAGACCGACAAGAAGCGGCAGCAGGAAGAGCTGATGAAGTTCTACCGGGAGAACAACATCAACCCGGCCGCCTCGTGCCTGCCGCTCCTGGCGCAGTTCCCGGTCTTCATCGCGCTCTACTTCGTGCTGCGGAACTTCTCGAAGCATCCGCCCGGAGGCGAGCTCGCGGTCGCTCGCGGGGACTTCTCCTGGCTCGGCAAGGACTTCATTCCCGACATCACCGCCCACGCCAGCGCGCACTGGTCGGGCTACCTGCTGCTGGCGATCTACGTCGTCAGCCAGCTCGTCTCGACGATGCTGATGTCGACCACGATGGAGCGCTCGCAGCGGATCCTGATGATGGTCCTGCCGCTCGCGTTCGTGACCTTCCTCGTCAACTTCCCGGTCGGGCTCGTCATCTACTGGGTCACGACGAACCTGTGGACAGTCGGCCAGGGGCTGATCACGCGCCGGCTGATGCCGAGGCCGCAATCGCCCGAGCGCCGCTCGTCGCGCACTCCGCCGAAGGAGGCAGCACCGGCGCCCGCGGTCGCTCCGGAGCCGGCGCCCGCGCCGGCGACTCCGTCGGAGCCGAGGCGCGTCAAGCGCAAGAAGAAGAAAGCGCGCCGGTGACCACGCTACGCGTGTGGCTTGGTTGCGCCAGCGCCTGGCGAGGGTCCTCCGCGCGCGACCAGTCGGAAGGGTCGCTTTGAGTGAAGCGGGTACCGAGTCCTTACAGGTCGAGGCCACGGGAGAGACCGTGGGCGAGGCGAAGTGGGCCGCGCTACGCGAGCTCGAGAAGCTGCGGCCCGGGATCGACAAGGCCGCGGTCCGCTTCCAGGTCGTCTCGGAGGGCGAGCGCGGGCTGCTGGGGGTCGGCTTCGCGCCGGCTCGCGTGATCGCGAGCGTGGAGGCCGGGCCTGCGCTCGAGGAAGAGGAGCCCGACACCGCCGCGCCGGTCGACGAGAGTGAGCCGGCAGCGGAGGTTCGAGAGGTGATCGAGCGAATCCTCGACGCGGTCGGGGTCCGCGCGCGGATCGAGATCGTGGAGGACGACGAGACCGTCACGGCAACCGTGGTCGGCCGTGAGCTCGGGCTTGTGATCGGCAAGCACGGTCAGACGATCGACGCGATCCAGTACCTCGCCAACGCCATCGTCTGGCGCGGGCGCGGCGACGAGCGCAAGGCTGTCGTGGTGGACGCCGCCGGCTACCGCGCGCGCCGCGAGGCGACGCTGGGGGCGCTGGCGCAGCGCAGCGCCGAGCGTGCCGTCTCGTCGGCCAGCCCGGTGGAGCTGGAGCCGATGACGGCCGTCGAGCGGAAGGTCGTCCACGTCTGCCTGAAGGACTTCCCGGGCGTGGCCACGCGGAGCGAGGGCACTGAGCCCAACCGTTTCGTCGTGATCGACCCCGTGTGATCGAGCG
>DATLPH010000095.1:0-5347 GCA_035535855.1 Gaiellaceae bacterium | reverse complement strand
GAGCGCGGCCAGACGGGGCTCTCGGTCGCCTTCGACCTCCCGACCCAGCTCGGCCTCGATTCCGACGACGAGCGCGCGGCGGGGGAGGTGGGCCGCACGGGCGTCGCGATCGACTCGCTCGTGGACATGGAGATCCTTTTCGATTCGATCCCGCTCGGCGAGGTGTCGACCTCGATGACGATCAACGCGCCGGCCGCGCTCCTGCTCATCCTCTATGAGCTCGTCGCCGAGGGCCAGGGGGTCGCGGGCGCCGAGCTGCGCGGCACAGTGCAGAACGACATCCTCAAGGAGTACGTGGCGCGCGGGAACTACATCTTCCCGCCGCGGCCGTCGATGCGGATCACGACCGACCTCTTCGCGTACTGCGCCGAGCGGATCCCGCGCTGGAACACGATCTCGATCTCCGGCTACCACATCCGCGAGGCCGGCTCGACGGCCGTGCAGGAGCTCGCGTTCACGCTTGCGAACGGGATCGCCTACGCGCAGGCCGCGGTCGACGCGGGGCTCTCACCGGACGAGTTCGGCGAGCGGCTCTCCTTCTTCTTCAATGCCCACAACGACTTCTTCCAGGAGGTGGCGAAGTTCCGCGCCGCGCGGCGGCTCTGGGCGGAGATCATGCGCGATCGCTTCGGCGCCACCAACCCGCGCGCGCAGGCGCTGCGCTTCCATGCGCAGACCGGCGGCTCGACCCTGACCGCGCAGCAGCCCGAGAACAACATCGTGCGCGTGGCGATCCAGGCGCTCTCGGCGGTGGCCGGCGGCGCCCAGTCGATCCACACGAACTCCTTCGACGAGGCGCTGGCGCTGCCGACCGAGCACGCGGCGCGAATCGCGCTGCGCACGCAGCAGCTGCTGGCGCACGAGGCCGGGGGCACCGACACGGCCGACCCGCTGGGCGGCTCGTACTACCTCGAGTCGCTCACCGACGAGCTCGAGGCTCGCGCGCGCGAGCTGATCGAACGGGTCGACGAGCTGGGCGGGGCCGTCGCCGCTGTCGAGCAGGGGTTCGTGCAGGGCGAGATCGACGAGGCGTCGTTCCGCTACGCGCAGCAGGTCGAGTCGGGCGAGCGGGTGATCGTCGGTGTGAATCGCTACGAGGAGGCGGAGCCGGAGCCGATCGAGCTGCACCGGATCGACCCGGAAGCGGAGCGCCGCCAGCTCGAGCGGACCGCCAAGGTGCGAGCCGAGCGCGACGCCGCCGAGGCGGAGGCGGCACTGGACCGGGTGCGCGAGGCCGCACGCGGGACGGAGAACCTCCTCTCGCCGCTGCGGGATGCGCTGCGAGCGCGCTCCACGATCGGCGAGATCTGCAACGTCCTCCGCGACGAGTTCGGCATGTACGACGCCCAGCGCTCGCCATAGTCCCGGAGCCCGCGCCATGAGGATCCTGCTCGTCTCGCAGATGTACCCGGGGCCCGACGCTCCCGACCTCGGCGTCTTCGTCGCACAGCTCGAGGACGCGCTGCGCGCCCGGGGACACGAGCTCGAGCGCGCCGTGCTCGACTCCCGCGCGGGAGGCAAGCGGCGCTACGCGACGCTCGCCGCCCGGTCGTTCCGCGCGGCCCGGAGCTTCCGGCCGGATGTCGTCTACGCGCACTTCCTCGTTCCGGCCGGCTTCATCGCCGGACTCACGTCTCGGGCGCCGCTCGTCCTCACCGCGCACGGCCGCGACGTCCGCAACGTGGGCGCCGTCTCCGGGATCGGCACCCTCACCCGCCGCACCGTTCGCCGCGCCGCAGCGGTGATCGCGGTCTCCGACTATCTCCGGCGGGAGCTCGAGGCGAAGGTGCCGGAGGCCGCAGGCAAGACGACGGTGATCGACTCCGGGGTCGACCTCGAGCGGTTCACGGTCGAGCCTGCGCCCGCGGGCGGGCCGCACTTCCTCTGTGTCGGCGCGCTCAGCGAGCGCAAGAACGTCGTGCGCCTGGCGGACGCCTTCGGCCGCCTCGAGGAGGGGACGCTCACCTTCGTCGGCGAGGGCCCACTGCGGCCGAAGCTCGAGGGCCCGCGCGGGGTGGAGCTCCTCGGCAGCCTCCCCCATGCCGAGATCCCCGCGCGCATCGCCCGCGCGCACGTCGTCTGCCAGCCGAGCCTGATCGAGCCGTTCGGCCAGTCGCTGCTCGAGGCAATGGCGTGCGGCCGCTCCGTGCTCGCGACGCGAATCGGCGGGCCGCCCGAGTTCGTGTCACCCGAGGCGGGTGTCCTCGTCGACCCGCTCGACCTGGACGCGATCGCCGACGGCCTGCGCACAGCTGCCGGCCTGCCGTGCCCGAATCTGGCAGCGCGCGAGGCGGCCGAGGCCCACGACGTGCGCGAGCAGGCGCGTAGGGTGGAGGAGGTGCTGGAGCGGGCCGCAGCCGAAAGGGACTGAAGTTCGTTCTATAGGCAGACGGAGCCGCCCCCCGCGCATGGCCAAGAAGATCACCGTCCTCATCGCAGACGACCACCGCCTCTTCGCGCAAGCGCTCGACGCGATCCTCGCCGCCGAGCCGGAGATCGAGGTCGTGGGCCACGCGCGCAACGGCGAGGAGGCCGTCGAGCGGGCCCTCGAGCTCGACCCCGACGTGATCCTGATGGACATCGCGATGCCGGTCGTCGACGGGGTGGAGGCGACGAAGCGGATCCGCAAGCAGGTCGAGGGCGCGTGCATCCTGATGCTGACCGGCTCGAACTCGCGCAGCGACGTCGCCCGGGCCCGAGAGGCCGGCGCGGCCGCCTACGTGACGAAGGACCGGATCGCCGCGCAGCTGATCGACGCGATCAGAGAACTGGCGGCGTGAGCCGAAAAACCGCTGGTATCCTGGCCGCATGCTGCAGTTCTTCGCGGTCATCCAGGTACTGCTCTCCGCGGGCCTGATCGGGCTGATCCTGATGCATTCCGGCCGTGACGCCGGTCTCGGCGGGATGGGCTTCACTCCTGCCTCGCAGGGCGGCACGCACATCGTCGAGCGGAACCTGACGCGCCTGACGGTCTTCGTCGCGATCCTGTTCACGCTGAACACGGTCCTGCTCTTCCACCTGCTCAAGTAGCGCGTGCGAACCAGGCGGGCCGCGGCTCTCGTCGTGCTCGCACTCGCGGCCGCGGGCTGCGACTCGTCCGCGCCGCAACAGCACGCGTCGCTGCCCGTCTCGGGCCCGCCCGGGGTCGTGCGGGTCGCCCTCGCGCAGGTGCTCTGGCCGCTCGAGCCGGAGCGTGCCCGGACGCGCGACGAGATCGTGCTCGCGCGGATGCTGTTCTCGACGCCGCTGCGCACCGACCCGGTCACCGGCGCGCTGCGCCCGGGTCTCTGCTCGAGCTGGCGCGCGAGCGGGACGACGTGGCGCCTGCGCTGCAGCCACGCCGGCGCGATCGCGGCCCAGCTGAGGCGGACGAAGCTGATCCAGGCCAGGCGGATCGCGGCGCCCGACGAGCACACGCTCGTGGTCGCGCTGCACTCGAGCGACCCGAGGCTGCCCTACCGGCTGACGCAGGTCGCCGCCGCCCCGCCCGGGGTGCCGGGGCCCTTCCGGCTCGTGTCCGCGCGCCGCGACCGCGTGGTGGTCCAGCGCCAAGGCATCCGTGTCGAGGTGCGGAGGCTCGAACCGTTCGCGGCGCTGCGCCTCTTCCGCGCCGGCCGGCTCGACGAGGCGCCGGTGCCGCTCGGCGACCTGCGCGCGGTCCAGCTCGACCCGCAGCTCGCCCCGGCGGTCAAGGTGCGCCGGCTGCTCGCGGCGGACGTCGTCTCGTTCGCTGCCGGCGTCTCGCCGGAGCTCCGCTCCGTCTACGACGACACGGCAGACCGAGCGGATTACCAGGCGCTCGTGACCGAGTTCGCCGCGCCTCCCGCGGAGGATCTGCGGGAGCACGGCCGGCCCAACGCGGGCAAGGCCGCGATCGCCCTGCGCGAGGCGCGCAAGCGGATTCCCGGACTCCCGCGCGTGGCCGTGCGCTTCGCTCCGTCCGCGGACCCGACGCTGGACTACGGGACGAACCTGCTCGTCGCGTCCTGGCGCGACCTCGGGCTCGGGGCGGTCGTGGGCGGCCCGGCCGATGCGCGGCTCGAGCGCCTGCTCGCGCCGTACCCGCACGGGCTCGCGGCCGGACCGCTGACCGTCCCGATCGCCTGGGTCGCTGACGCCCGCCTGGTCTCCCCGCGCCTACGCGGGTGGCGCGAGGACGAGCTCGGCGCCGTCGACTACGCCCGCGTCAGACCCCGGGGCCAGAGCCGACGCCGGTGACGTCGAAGCGGGCGGTGGCAACCGCGGGGGAGAGCAGCGCGGTCGCGTAGCGGTCGTCGTAGTAGGCGCTCTGGTTGACGAGCATGGGCTCGCACGTCAGCCCGTGCAGCTCCGCGAGCAGCTCGGGCACGCGCACGGTGAAGCGCAGGTTCACGAGCGGGTCAGCGATCTTCCCCCCGCGGATGCGGAAGGTGCCGTCGCGCGTCATCCCGGTGATGATCCCCTCGCGCGGGTCGACGATGCTCAGGTAGTGCAGCCGGGTGACGTAGATGCCGTCGCCGACGCGCTCTGCGAGCTCTTCGGCGGAGCCCGCGTCGCCGGGCGCGACCGAGAGCGCGAACGGGAGCGGCCCCCAGTGGCGCAGCGAGCTCGGCGGCGCGTGGCCCGTGCTCCGGTGGCCGTCGCCCGCGCGCGCCGCGGTGGCGCGGTCCCAGACCACGCCGGCCAGCACGCCGTCCTCGACGAGCGGGACGCGCTGCTTCGGTGTGCCCTCGAAGTCGAACGACTTCGGGAGGCCGTGCGCGTCGAGCGCGTCGTCCGCCAGCGAGAAGCGCTCGTCGAAGACCTGCTTGCCGAGCTTGTCGGCCGCGTAGCTGCGCTCCTCGATCAGACCGAGCGCGCCGAAGGCGTCGTAGGAGAAGTACGCGAGCAGCTCCGCGAAGGCCGGCGGCTCGAGCACCGCCGGGTAGGAGCCGGGCTCGAGCTCGACGGCGCCGCGGGTCAGCTTCGCCTTCTCGACCGCCTCGACCGAGGCCGCAGCAGGGTCGACGTCGCCCAGCTTCCAGCCGGTGCGCTCCGCGTAGCCCGAGGCCCCGTCCACCGCTGCCAGGGCGAGCACGGCGACGTCGGTCATCGCCTGCGAGTCCGCGATCCCGGTCGAGGTCGCGAGCGCGAGCTCGACGACGCCGCTCGTGAAGAAGCCGTAGAGGTCGAGCTCGGAGGCGTCGATCGCGGCCTGGGCCAGTCGCGCCTGCTCTTCCGGGGTCAGGGCCGCGGTCTCCTCGTCAAAGCCCTCGACAGCTGGCGGGTCGGCAGGCGGAGCGAGGCCCGGGAAGTCGCCGTCGGGCGGCGCGCTGTCGGCCGCCTCTGCGGCGCGCGCGGCGAGCGTCTTCAACCCCTCGTCGTCGGT
>DATLPH010000094.1:0-12136 GCA_035535855.1 Gaiellaceae bacterium | reverse complement strand
TCGACCTTCTGCTGGTGCGGAGCTCCGAGGATCACCTCGCCGATCGGGCCGGCGTGGTCGTAGACGTAGCCGAGCCGGGCCACGAATCGCGACTCGTCGAACGCAGCCGCGCCGAGCAGGCCTACCTCCTCCTTCGGCGTGAACAGCAGCTCGACCCCCGGATGCAGCCGTCCGTCCTCGACGAGCCGCGCCGCGGCCTCGAGCATCGAAGCGACAGCCGACTTGTCGTCGGCGCCGAGAATCGTCCCGGCCGCATTGCGAACGATCTCGTCCTCGCCCACCACCGGCTCGATCGCCGCCTCGGGCGGAACGGTGTCGAGATGGGCGCAGAAAAACAGCGGCTCGCCCTGACCGCCCGTCGGCTCCAACCGGCAGAAGATGTTTCCCATCGTCGAGCCGACCTTCGCGCCGGCGCCGTCCTCGTCCGCCTCGAGACCAAGCGCGCCGAGGTAGTCGAGGACGCGATCGGCGACTGCGCGCTCCTCTCCCGGAGGGCTAGGCAGCGCGGCCAGCTCGAGGAAGAGCGCGAGAACGTCGGGTGCCCACTCCGGCCTGGCCACTAGGCGATCGTAGTCGCGCGCGCTAGATTCATCGCATGAGCTCGTCCGAACCACTCGTCCAGAGCGTTCTGCTAGGAGAGGCGGTCGAGCACGCGCCGGTCGCGATTCTCGTGGCCGACGAGGAGATGCGCTACGTCGCCGCCAACGCGACCGCCTGTGAGCTGCTCGGATACTCGCGCGAAGAGGTGCTGCATCTGCGCGTGCCGGACGTCGCGAGCTATCCGGAAGCCGAGGGCGAGTTCGAGGCGATGATCGCGAGCGGCCAGCTCGTCGGTCGCACCACCGTCCTCTGCAAGGACGGCACGAGCCGTACGTTGCGGTACCGGTCGAGCGAGACCACAATCGCCGGCTTCACGTACTACGTGGCTGTGCTCTGGCCGGACGGCTAGCCGGAGGCCGCGACCGCGGCGTCCATGCGCTCGCGTGAGCGCGCGAAGGCAGCGCCGACGAAGTCGCGGAAGAGCGGCGCAGGGCGCGTAGGGCGCGACTTGAACTCCGGGTGGAACTGGCTGGCGACGAACCACGGGTGGTCGCGCAGCTCGACGATCTCGACCAGCCGCCCTTCCTGGAAGGTCCCCGAGACGATCAGCCCCGCGTCGACGAGCTGCTGGCGGTACTGGTTGTTCACCTCGTAACGGTGGCGGTGCCGCTCGTGGATCACGAGCTCGTTGTATCCCGCGAGCGCGCGCGTTCCCTCCGCGAGCTCGACCGCCTGCGCCCCTAGGCGCATCGTCCCGCCGAGATCCTCGATCTCCTTCTGCTCCGGGAGCAGGTCGATCACGGGGTACGGCGTCTCCGGGTCCATCTCGGTCGAGTTCGCGCCGTCGAGGCCCACGACGTGGCGCGCGAACTCCGAGACCGCCACGTGCATCCCGAGGCAGATGCCGAGGTACGGAATCTCGCGTTCGCGGGCGACGCGGCAGGCGAGGATCTTGCCCTCCCAGCCGCGAGAGCCGAAGCCGCCCGGGACGAGCACGCCGTCGGCCGACTCGAGCTCCGCCTGCGCCTCCTCCAGCGACATGCCCTCGGCGTCGAACCAGCGGACGCGAACCGTGCAGCCGTGGTGGACGCCCGCATGCTTGAGCGCCTCGTGCACCGAGAGGTAGGCGTCCTGGAGCTTCACGTATTTGCCGACAAGCGCGATCTCGACCTCGCCGGCTCGCTCGGCTCGGATCCGCTCGGTCAGCTCGAGCCACTCCCCGAGCTGCGCCTCGCCGTCTGGGAGCCCGAGCTTGTCGCACACGAGCGTGTCGAAGCCCTCGGCCTTCAGCGCGGAGGGCACGAGGTAGAGGTCGGAGACGTCGTGGTTCGCGATCACCGCGCTCGGCTCGAGGTCGGCGAAGAGCGCGATCTTCTCGCGGATGTCGGCGGAGATCGGGTCGCGCGAGCGGGCCACGATGATGTCGGGGTGGATGCCGATGCGGCGGAGCTCGTTGACCGAGTGCTGCGTCGGCTTCGTCTTCAGCTCGCCGGCGGTCTCGATGAACGGCACGAGCGTGACGTGGACGTAGCAAACGTTCTCGGGCCCGGCCTCGCGGCGGAACTGGCGGATCGCCTCCATGAACGGCAGCGACTCGATGTCGCCGACGGTGCCGCCGATCTCGGTGACGACGACGTCGCAGTCGCTCGCGTCGCTCGCGCTGCGTATGCGTTCCTTGATCTCGTTCGTGATGTGCGGGATCACCTGCACCGTCGAGCCGAGGTACTCGCCCTTGCGCTCCTTCCGGATCACCCGGTCCCAGACGGCGCCGGCCGTGTGGTTCGAGGTGCGTGAGAGGTTCTCGTCGATGAAGCGCTCGTAGTGCCCGATGTCGAGGTCGGTCTCCGCGCCGTCCTCGGTCACGAACACCTCGCCGTGCTGGAACGGGCTCATCGTGCCCGGGTCGACGTTGATGTACGGGTCGAACTTCTGCACCTGCACCTTCAGGCCGCGCGCCTTCAGCAGCCGCCCGAGCGAGGCGGCGGTGATGCCCTTGCCCAGCGACGAGACGACGCCCCCGGTGACGAAGACGTACTTCGGCGGGCGGCGCGCCACTTACGCCCGTCCCAGGCGGTCGAGACGCGAGAGGCCGGGAGTGCGCTCGATCAGCGCGCCGAGCGAGCGAGTCTCGCCCGCGACGGTAAGGACGGCGAGTCCTGCGATTGCAAAGAGTTGACCCCTGGCCGTGAGCTTGCTCACGGATCCGTAACCTAGCACGGCGCCAAGCGCGTTCGCCCCTGCGTCCCCGAGCATCGTCATCTCGCGGAGATCGTACGGCGCGAGCAGGACGGCGATCGGCACGTAGCTCCTCGCCGGCCCGCGGACGAGCGCCGCGCCCGCGAGGCAGGCCTTCAGCGCGCGTCCCGGCCGCGTGTCGAGCTGGTTGAGCGCATTCGCCGCGAGCGAGACGAGCAACGCGCCGCGGACGGAGCGGGTCGTGGCCAGCGCGACGGCCGGGATGCCGACGGCCTTGGCGACGCCGGTCGTCGAGCCGCTGCTGAAGTGGTCGCGGAAGCCTCGCTCGGGGCCGCTCCAGAGATCGTCGGCGAGCCCGAGCAGTGCCGCCGCCGCGACGCCCGCTCTGACGCGGCCGGGGGAGCGGCCGCCGCCGAGGGCGACGAGCGCCCCGACGAGCGGCAGGCGGAGGCCTCGGTAGTTCGTGGCCGCCGGCCCGCAGGCGAGCGCGGCGTCGAGCAGCTGGCGGCCGCGGTGGAGGAAGCCCTTAGGGGTTCGGCCGGTGGCTCGGTGTCGTAGCGGAAGCTCGCGCTCGACCACGCGCAGGCCGGCTCGGGCGGCGTCAATCGTCATCCGCACCTCGCAGCCGAACCCGGGCGCGAGGGGAAAGCACGCCTCACGGGCCCGACCAGAGAGCGCGCGCTGGCCGGAGAGGGGCTCGCGCGCCTCGAAGCCGCTGCGGGCGTGGACAAGCGCGCGCGCTGCGCGCTTCGCGATCCCGAAGCCTCCGCCCTCCGCCTTCGCAAAGACTGCGATCGCGAGGTCGGCTTCGCCGTCGAGCAGCGGCGCGAGATCTCCGTCGAGATCGGCGTCGCAGAGCAGGAGCGGGCCTGCCGCGAGCTGGCGCTCGGCGAGCGTCAGCGCCTGGCCCTTGCCAAGCCTGGGCAGACGCACGACGCGCGCCCCGGCGCGCCGAGCTGCCGCCGGGGTTGAGTCCCGCGAGCCGTCGTCGGCGACGACGATCTCCGCATCCGGGAACGAACGACGCAGCGCCTCGACGGTCGCCCCGATCCTCGCCTCCTCGTCCCGCACGGCGATCAGGACGGCGAGTTGCTCAGCCACCCGCGGCAGTCGTCCCGAGGGGTGGCAGCGGGCCGCCGCCGGCCGAGTCCTTGACGCCGTACTGGCCGGGCTGCGCTCCCGCGAGCACGAGCACGAGGGCGAGGCGGCCGACAGCGGTGTCCACGTCATCCACGGTCGAGAGCCCGCCCTGGTGGAAGACCTGCGTCGCCGGGTTGGCGGCGTCGGTCGCTTCCACGCCGACGGCGGGTGGCCCGGCCGAAGCGAGCCCGGAGTAAAGGCCTAGCAGGAAGCGGCTCGTGCCGTCGCGCTGCGGCGGGACGGTGCGCACGACGACGACGCCGTCTGCGGGTGCCTTGCTCCCGCCCACGCGCTCCCCGACGGGGTCGGTGAGCGAGTCCCAGAGCGGGGTCTCGCCGCCGACGACGGCCTCTCGTCCGAGCGCGTGCCCGAGGCTTTCGAGCCGGTTCTTGCCGAGGAGCCCGATCGCAGCCGGCTGCGCAGCAAGCTCGGTGTCGATCTGCTGCGGGTCGACCGGGACCTTGACGGCGCGAAGCCGAACCTGCTCGGCGCCGGCGTCGCGCAGGGCACTGCTCACAGTTGAGCGCATCGCCCCCTTGGCGGAGCCCACGAAGATGACTGCGATCCGCTTGCCGCGGAGGCGGTTCCGGACGAGCACGGGGTAGGTCTCGTTGATGAACGTGCGCGCGGCCTGGCGCTCGCGCTCACGGTTCGTCGACTGCTGCGACGACTCGTCGAGCTGCCGCTGCAGGCTGGCCACCTGGCTCTCGAGCAGGCTCTTCTTGGCGCTGTCGACAAGCCCACGGTCGGAGATGCCCACGCCGACCAGGATCCCGATGATCAGGGCGAGGAAGACGGCCGCGAGCGACGCGACGTGATAGCGGAGGTCGAACATTCAGAGCTCCGCCGCAGTCTGGCACAGGGCATGCAGGCGATTGAGCGCGTTCCTGGGCAGCGAGCGGCGCAGCCCGACGATGAACGGGCCGCTGACCGTGAGCTCCGCACGTGTGCGGCGCGTGGGCGCATCGGCGAGCACGAGCTCGACGTCCAGCCGCTCGTTCGTCATGTGCCAGGCGACGCGCGTCGGCGCCTCGACCTCCCGGACGAGGAGCGTGGATTCCGCGGCGGGACGCCGGAAGAGCGACGGCTGCATGCCGGCGTGCAGCGTCCAGCGCGCTCCCGGAGCCAGGCCACGGCGGTCCGGATGGACGCCGCCGACGCCGGGCCACCAGTCCGAGAAGTGGTGCGGCTCCGCGAGGAAGAGCCAGACATCGTCCAGCGGCGCAAGCAGCTCGCGCGTCTCCGTGTACGTGGGCATAGCGGCGCGAAGTGTTGCTGTTCCGCTAGCCGAGGCCGAGCAGGTCGCGGATTCGCTGGCTCAGCAGGCTGATGAAATGACGGAGCCCGGGCGAGGCGACGATGGCGACCACGACCGCGCCGAGGCCAGCTGCGGCGAAGAGGACGAACGGCCAGAGTCCGACCTGCCGGCTGACGAGCCGTGAGACCCCCTTCGCGTCGATCAGGATCTCCCCGACCTTCAGCCTGGTGACGAAGGTCGAGGACATTCCCGCCCGATCGCGTTCGAGGAACTCGACCAAGTTGAAGTGAGTGCCTACGGCAACGATCAGCTCTGAGCCGCGCTCGAAGGCGAGCAGGAGCGCCACGTCCTCGCTGATGCCCGAGGCCGCGACCGTTTGAAAGTCGAGGCCGAGCCGCTCGAGGCGAGCCGCTCCGGGAGCCGCGCCGCTCCGGTAGGCGTGTACAACGAGCTCCGCGCCGCAGCGGAGCGCGGAATCGGAGACCGAGTCCATGTCGCCGACGATCACGTGCGGCTTCATGCCCGCCGCGAGTAGCGCGTCGGCACCACCGTCGACGCCGACGAGCACCGGTTTGAAGTCGCGCACGTACGGGCGGACGATCGCGAGGTCGCGCTTGTAGCCGGGGCCGCGTGCGACCACGAGTGCGTGCCGCTCGCGAAAGCGCGTCTCGAGCGGCGGGAAGTCGAGGCCCTCGGCGAGCAGCCTGCCCTCGTCGCGCAGATACCGAAGCGTGTTCTCGGCGAAGCCTTCGAGGGCCTCGGTCACGCGGCCCTGCTGCTCCTCCAGCGCGCGGCCGAGCTCCTCCGCCCCGAGCGTGCGCCCGTTCGCGACGCACGTGCCGTTGCGGAAGACGCTCGCCCCGCGGACGGTCACGTCCTCGCCGTCACTCAACTCGTCGAACAAGGACGCCCCAGGGGCGTCGATCAGCCGTACGCCTCCGCGGACGAGCAGGAGCGGTCCGGGATTCGGGAAGCGGCCACTCTGCGAGCGCGAGACGTTGACCACGACCCGGACGCCCGAGTCGAGCAGCTCCTCTGCCGACACGCGGTCGATGTCCTGGTGGTCGATGATCGCGACGTCATCCGGGCCGAGCCGCGAGACGAGGTTCTTCGTCCGCCGCCCGAGTCTCGCGCGGCCGGTGAACTCGACGAAGCTCATCGCTCGTGCTGGACGGCCGAGATGAACTGCTCGCCGCCGAGCATCCGCGTGAGCTCCTCGCGCCGGTCGTCCTCGGCGAGCGCCTCGATCGTCGTGTGCGTCGGGTCTCCGGGGACTTTCTCGACCCGGAAGTGGCGGTCGGCCAGCGAAGCGATCTGGGGCAGGTGCGTGATCGTAACGACCTGCGCACGACTCGCCAGGCGCCGGAGCGTCTCACCCACGGCATGTGCGGTCTGGCCGCCGATGCCGGCGTCGATCTCGTCGAAGACCATCGTCTCGCCGCCGCCGACCGCGGCAATCGCCAGGGCGATGCGCGAGAGCTCGCCGCCCGACGCGGTCTCCGCGACCGGTGCGAAGGGCAGGCCGGAGTTGGGACGGATCAGGAACGAGACGTCGTCGGCTCCCGAGGGCCCGGCCTGGCGCTCGCCGAGCTCGACCCTGAACTCGCCCTCGCCGAGGCCGACGCCGCGGAGCTCCTCCGCCACTGCAGCCGCGAACGGCTCGGCCGCGGCTTGCCGGGCGCCCCGAAGCTCGGTCGCGAGTGCCTCGACGCGCCCCTCTGCCGCGGCGAGCGCTGCGGCGGCGGCCGCGAGGGGATCGGCGCCGTCGTCAAGCGCGGCCAGCTCGCTCCTTGCCTCCGCCGCTCGCGCCAGTAGCTCCTCGTAGGTCGCGCAGCGGAACCGCCGCTTGGCCTCGGCGGTCCGGTCGAGCTCTGACTCGACGTGCTCGAGCCGTTCCGGCTCGGCTTCCAGCGAGGCCAGGAAGGCCCGCAGCTCGGACGCGGTCTCGCGCAGGCGAAGCTCGACGTCGCGAAGGTCGTTTCCGGCCCGTTCGAGCTCGGGCGCGAGGCGTTCGAGAGGCGCGACGGCTCGCTCGGCGAGCGCGACAAGGCCCGAGGCGCCGTCACCTTCGTCAGGCGCAAGGGCCTCGCCCGCCGCGGCGACGCCTTCCGCGAGTTCGGTGACGTGACGCAGCCGCTCCCGCTCGCCGCGCAGCCGCTCTTCCGTGTCGAGCTCCATCCCCTCCGTGTCCTCGACCAGCGCTCGCAACTCGGCAAGCCGAGCCTCGGCATCTGCGGCCCCATGCGCGACCTCCTCATGGCGGCGGCGCGCCGCCGTGAGCTCGCGCCAGGCGCCTCGGAGGTTCACCCGGCGGCGCTGCTGCTCATCGCCGGCGAAGGCGTCGAGCAGGTCGAGCTGGTACGTCTGGCGCGCGAGACGGCGCTGCTCGAACTGGCCGGACATGGCGATCAAGCGCTCCGCCGCCGCCGCGACGTCCTCGCGAGCCGCACTCCTCCCCCACGCGTACGCGCGTGTGCGGCCGTCAGGGAAGACGCGGCGCGCGAGCACGAGGCCGTCCTCGTCCTCCGGGCGGAGCTCGGCGAGGCTCGCGAGCTCGTCGTCGTCGAAGAAGCCCTCCGGCGGATCGAGCTCGGCCTCGACATACGCCTCGTCCCCGTCCGGGCCGACGAGGGCCGCGTCGCCACGGGCACCGAGGAGAAGGCCGATCGCCTGCGCGAGGATCGTCTTGCCCGCGCCGGTCTCGCCGGTGATCGCGTTGAGGCCCGGCGCCGGGGCGAGCTCGGCCTCGCGGATCAGGACGAGGTTCTCGATGCGAAGGCGCCTGAGCACGGCCTGGATGCTACGTCGGCCGCCCGCGCGGGGCGACCCGCAGAAACGGACGACGCCGCGCACGGCCCTTCTTGTTCACGCCCGCGCGCGCCCGCGGGTGGGTGGGGGTTAGGGACGGTACCGGCCCTTCACGCACGCGTGTGTGACGGGATCATGCCGATTGTGTGACTTCACTCCGAGACGAAGGTTCGGCGATAGCGACTGAAGAAGGTGCTTTCCGGAAGGGTGGCGAGCAGGCTCCGCTGCTCCGAAAGCCGGACCTCGGCCTCGTCGCCCGGGCCGAGCTCGTGCACCGGCTGGCCGTCCGCGAGCATCGTCGCCGACACGTCGTGGGTCTTGTTCGTGACGGTCAGCGCGCGTCCGCGCGGCACGACCAGCGGGCGCGCATGGAGCGAGTGCGGCGCAACGAACGTGATCGCCATCGCGTCGATGCCCCACACGACGACCGGGCCGCCGTTCGAGAGGTTGTAGGCGGTCGAGCCGGAGGGCGAGGAGCAGATCAACCCGTCGCAGGGCAGCGACCCCAGCTCCTCGCCGCCGATCGCCCAGCCCAGCTCGATCATCCGGCCGATCGTCGAGCTCGTCACGACCACGTCGTTCACGGCCGTCCAGCTCGCGCCGCCGGCCGAGGCCTCCAGCGCCGGCAGCTCGACGATCTCGTACTGCCCGTTGAACGCTCGGCCCAGACCCTCTTCGAACGAGTCGGCCTCCATCGAGGCGAGGAAGCCGACCCGCCCGAGGTTCACTCCCATCACCGGCACCGTCGTCCCGAGAAACCGCTTCAGCGCACGCAGCATCGTCCCGTCTCCGCCGAGCACAACCGCGAGATCGACCTCCTCGACGCTGCCGCCGTCGCCGTCGCCGTGCTTCTCGACCTCGTCGTCGGGGAGCACGAGCTCGATCCCGCGCTCCTGCGCGAGCGCCCGCAGCCGGGCGAGCGCGTCGTCGCTCCGCTCCGGCCGGCCGTGCGTGATGACGGCGACGCGCCGCACCTCAGGCCGTTGCATGGTCGATCCAGTCGTCGAGCTCATCGGGAAGCTCCGGCCGCTCTCGCTGGACGAGGTGGAGGAAGAACTCGCGGTTCCCCTTCGGGCCGGGCAGGCCGGAGTCTACGACGCCGGCCACCTGTGCCCCCCACTCCGGCGCCTCGTGTGCCACCTCCCGCAGCACGCGACGGTGAATCTCGGCGTCGCGCACCACCCCACGCCGCGCCTCGCCGCGGGCTGCCTCGAACTGCGGCTTCACGAGCACGACGGCCTCCCACTGGGGGACTGCGAGCGCAAGCACCGGCGGCAGCGCCTTCCGCACGCTGACGAACGAGACGTCGCACACGACGAGCTCAGGGGCGAAGGGCAGCTCGCCGACCCGGCGTACGTTCACGCGCTCGAGCACCGTGACGCGCTCGTCGTCCCGGATGCGCGGATGGAGCTGGCCGTAGCCGACGTCGAGCGCGATCACGCGGGCCGCGCCACGCTGCAGCAACACGTCGGTGAAGCCGCCGGTCGACGCGCCGACGTCGAGGCAGTCGCGGCCCGTCGGGTCGACGACCAGCGCCTCAAGGCCGTGCGCAAGCTTCTCCCCTCCCCGCGAGACGAACCGCGGCGCCTCGGTGAGAGTCAGCTCGGCTCCTTCGTCCACCTGCTGGCCCGCTTTCTCGTAGCCGGGCACGCGGCCGGCCAAGATGAGGGCCTGGGCCTGGGCGCGACTCTCCGCGAGCCCACGCTCCACGAGCAAGACGTCGAGACGCCGTTTCACTGAGGCGCCGCGTGCGTGCCGCGGAGGACGTAGGGGCTCCGCTCCTGCGTCCATCTGTCTTGGCCGCCGCCCTGGCGGCTCAAGACGTGCGCGCCGCTAGGCCCGCGACGATCTCGGCGAGCACGGAAGTGTCGGCAGGGATCTCCCCCAACCGCGCCTGCGCGCGCTCGGCGGCCTCGTCGGCGAGCACACGCGCACCGTCGCGCCCGTGCTCGAGCAGGTACCCGTCCTCGTCGAGGATGTCGTCCACGATCTGGAAGAGCAGGCCGACCTCGTCTGCGAAGGTCCGCCACGGCTTCTGCTCGGACTCGGGGACCTCCGCCACCCAGAGCGCGCAGGCGACAGACGCGGAGAAGAGGCAGCCGGTCTTCAGCCGGTGCAGCGCCGCGAGGTCG
Organism: Gaiellaceae bacterium; assembly: GCA_035535855.1. Classification (GTDB taxonomy): domain Bacteria; phylum Actinomycetota; class Thermoleophilia; order Gaiellales; family Gaiellaceae; genus AC-32. The sequence continues at coordinate 2,062 of DATLPH010000094.1, read as the reverse complement.
TCGCCGCCGCCGCTGATGTCGAGGTGCTGGCCGCCAATCATGCCGAGCGTCGCCTGCACGAGCTCTCTCGCAACCGCGGGCGACGGGTACGAGAGCGCCAGCCGCAGCGCCTCGGCCAGCAGCGCGTCGCCGGCGAGGATCGCCACCGCCTCGCCGTGCTCGGCCCACGTGCTCGGCCGGCCGCGGCGCACCTCGTCGTCGTCGAGCGCCGGCAGGTCGTCGTGGACGAGCGAGAAGTTGTGCACGAGCTCGAGTGCGGCCGCCGCAGGGAGCGCTGCCTCCGGCTCGGCGCCGGCTGCCTCGGCGGTGGCGATGCACAGGACCGGGCGGACGCGCTTCCCTCCACCGGCAAGGGCGTGGCGCATCGAGGCCTCGAGCCCGCCGAGCTCCGGGGTCAAGGCGAGCTCGCCCAGGTACGACTCGACGAGCGCGCGCAGCTCGTCCGGACTGCTCACGACTCGGCCTCGCGCTTCGCCTGCTGGAGCTGCGACTCGACCTCCTTCGCGATCTCGGCGAGCTCGGTCAGGATCTCGATCGCCTCGTCGGGGTCCTTTGTCTCCTCGAGCCGCGCGCGCGTGCGCTCGAGCCGGTCGAGCAGCTCCTCGGCGCTCCTGAGCCGCTCCTCGGCGGCGTCGCTCATGCAGTCATCTCCTTCACGATGCGGCCCCGAGGCATCGCTTGCGATGCCGACCTTGGAGGCCGTGCCGGCCTCGCCGGCGCGGCCGTTTCGAGGCCGCCCCCGCACGGAACTCTCACACAGCCTCCTTCACTATGCGGCCGAGTATGCCGTTGACGAGCCTGCCCGCGTCCGCGGAGGAGTAGCGCTTGGCAAGCGTGACGGCCTCGTCTAGGGCGACCTCCACCGGGATGTCGGCGCGGTCGAGCTCCAGGATCGCCATGCGCAGGATGTTGCGCTCGAGAGCGCCGAGCCGGTCGGCGGTCCACTCGTCGGCGGCGGCGGTGATGCGCCGGTCGAGCTCCTCGTGCTGGGCGACCACGTCCTCCGCGAGCTCACGTGAGAACGGGTCGATCTCACCCTCGAAGAGCGAGGCGAGCTCCTGCCCGGTCACGTCCCACTGGTAGAGGAGGACGAGCGCGGTCCGCCTCGCGGCCCGGCGGCCCGCCACCTACACGACCTCCGTGATCTCGACGTCGACACGCTCGACCTCGAGCCCCGAGAGGCGGCCGATCGCGTCGCCGACGCGCTCCTGAACGGAACGTGCGAGCTCCGGCACGGGCTCCCCGTGCGTCACGGTCAGCTCGAGGACGACCGCGACTCGATCCCCGTCGCTGACGACCTCGACCGCCCGCTTGGGCCGCCGCACCCTGGCTCCGTCGACGCTCTGCGCCGCACGTGCGACCAGCCGGGTGAGGGCGGCAGGGGTGACCGTGATCGCGCCCTCGGGGCCGCGGAAGACGAGCGGGTCGGTCACGAGCCGACGATGGCGGGCAGCCGCTCGGACACTTCGGCCAGGAAGCCAGTCGAGTAGCGGCCGCTGTCGAACTCCTCGCTGCGCAGGATGTCCATCGCCAGCTCACGCGTCGTGGGCACGCCGTCGAGCTCGAGCTCGCCGAGCGCCCTGAGCGCGCGCTCGATCGCATGCGGCCGCGTCTCGTCCCAGACGATCAGCTTGCCGAGCAGCGAGTCGTAGTGCGGCGGGACGACGTAGCCATCCTCGACGTGGGTGTCGAGACGCACGCCCGGTCCGAGCGGCGGGCGAAAACGGGTGATCTGCCCCGGCGCGGGCGCGAAGTCGTTGCTCGGGTCCTCGGCGTTCAGCCGCACCTCGAGGGCGTGTCCCCGCCGCTCCGCGCGGCCGGTTCGCGCGAGCGGCTCGCCCGAGGCGATCCGCAGCTGCTCGCGGACCAGGTCGACCCCGGTCACGAGCTCGGTCACCGGGTGCTCGACCTGCAGCCGCGCGTTCAGCTCGATGAAGTAGAACGAGCGATCGGGGCCGAGCAGGAACTCGAAGGTGCCGGCGTTGCGGTAGCCGATCGCGCGGCACGCGCGCTCGGCGGCGGCCTCCATCTCCTCCCGCGTCTCCGGATCGAGCGCGGGCGA
>DATLPH010000093.1:0-2794 GCA_035535855.1 Gaiellaceae bacterium | reverse complement strand
GCGGCTGGCTATCGCCCCGCAGGCGGCCCTCTCGCTCGACCACGAGGGCCCCGAGCTCGGTGGCCGCGTCGCCCTGATCGAGCGCTTCGAGCAGCGCACGCCGCTCTCGCTCGCGGTCTTCACCTCGCCGGGCTGCCACCTGTGCCAGGCGCTCGAGCCCTCGCTGCGCCTCGTCGCCTCCGACCCCGACGTCGAGCTCGAGCTCTTCGACGAGGAGAGCGACGCCAACGCGTGGGCAGCGCTGGCCGTCCCGGGCAGCCCTTACGCGGTCGTGCTGGGACCCGACGGCGAGGTGCTCGCCAAGGGAACGTTCAACTCGCTCTTCCAGCTCGAGAGCCTCCTGGCATCCGCCCTGTCCACACGACCCGTGCGTGCTTAGCGACTCCGTCGCAAGCGCGAGCTCGCGGCGCGGGTTCCTCGCGCGCACCGGGCGGCTGCTGATCGGCCTCGCCTCCGGCGGCTACGTGCTCGAGGCCATGCGCGCGCAGAAGGCCGAGGCCTACCACTTCTGCGGCCACATCTACACGACCGGCTCGTGCCCGCACCCGGTCGGGTTGCCGCGGATCGACGCGAAGGGCTTCCCGCTGCGTGCCTCGGACGGCAAGCCTGTCGACGACCTCGGCCGGCCCGTGGACAAGCTCGGCCGCCCGGTCGACGCGCGCGGCGACCTGCTGCGCGAGCCGGACGGGAGCCCGTTCCCGGCGGCCCCCCGCACGCGGGTCTGCGCGGCGGCCGGGCGCGAGTTCAAGTTCCGCGGCCAGGTCGACGGCGCCTGGTACCGCTGCTGCGGCGGTCACGTCCGGAAGCTCGTCGACTGCTGCGGCTACGTCCGTAACCGGATCAACGGCGACTACGCGCTGACTGGCTACTGCTACAGCGGCCGGAAGGTGTTCTGCGTCATGTACTACGACACGAAGATCAAGTGCTGACGGCGGCGCTCGCGCTCACGGGCCTGCTGGTCGGCCTCGCCGGTGCCTGGTCGCCCTGAAGCCTCTCCATGGTCGGCACCGTGAGTGCCGCACGGAAGCGTGGCTGGGCAGGAGCGGCCTTCGCGGCAGGGCTGGCTCTTGGGGCTGCGGCGGTGTTCGCCGGGCTCGCGCTGGTCGGCGCGGCCGTCGGCGGGCACGTGCTCGTCCTCGTCGCCGCGGCCGTGGCAGGGCTCGCGGTGCTGAGCGACGCCCTCGGCCTGCGCGTCCGCCCCCAGGTCCGCTTCCAGGTGCCCGAGCGCTGGCGGCGGACGATGCCGTTGACGCGGGCGCTCTTCCTCTACGGGCTTTTGCTGGGGACGGGGCTGACGACCTACGTGCCCGCGACGGCGGCCTGGGCGCTGCCCGCGCTCAGCCTGGCGCTCGGGAGCATCGGCGCGTCGCTCGCGATAGCAGCCGGCTTCGCCGCCGGCCGAGCGCTGCCGGTGCTCGTGCTCGCGGGCCGCGACGAGACCGTCCTGGCCGAGCGGCCGCAAGGACTGCGGGTCGTCCGCATGCTCGCGGCCGCGTCCCTCCTGCTCGCGCTCGTGGCCGGCGAGGTGCGCGCGGCGGGCACCGTCGCCTCGCCTGCGGGCGACCCGAGCGCAGCAGCGACCGACCTCGCGTGGCAGCAGCCCGGGGTCGGCGGCTTCCTGCTTCGCGACGGCACGACCACGCAACTGCCCGGCGACGACCCCGCAATCGGGGCGTCGCTCGTCGCCTGGCGCTCGCGCGACGCCGTCACCGTCGCCGCCCGCGACACGCTCGCGCCCGTGTTGCAGGAGACGATTCCCGGGGTGCGCAAGCTCGCGATCTCTCGCCGCTGGCTGGCCTACTGGACGGCAACCGAGATCCGCGTGCAGGCCCTCGAGGACCCCTCCACGAGCTCGCTCGTCGTGCGCGTGAAGCAGCCCGTCTCGCTCGGGCGCCCGGCGCTCGGCGTCGACCTCGTCGTCTTCCACCGCGCGACGAAGGAGGGCAGCTCGCTGACCGCCGTGAACGTCGCGGCCGGAACCCGCCTCACGCTGAGGCAGGCGCGGGACGCTCAACTGCTGAATCCGTCGGTCCTCGCCGGCGAGCTCGTCTACGTCCGCTCCTCGCGCTGCTCGCAGCAGCTCCGGCTCGGGCCTCTGCGCGGCGGCAAGGAGCGGGTGCTCTACGAGATCGGGCCGCTCGCGGGCCAGGACCAGGGACACGAGGACCACCACACGCGGCAGGGCGAGCGGCGCCCGTGCCCGCACTTGCGTAAGCCGTCGACGCGAATGCTCTGGACGACCGCGCTCTCTCCGACGACGGCCTACGTCACGGTCCTGCAGCCGAAGCGCGGCGGACGGACGATGCCGACGCTCCTCGCTGTCTCGCGCTAGACGGCGTAACGCCGTGGTGAGATCAGGGACAATCGCTGCGTGGGGATCATCTCGCGAGGCTTCAGGGGGCGCCGCCAGGACGGCCCGCCCGATCGTGTGCCGCCCGGCCAGTACCTGACCGACGACTTCCCGGTGCTCTCTGCGGGGCCGACGCCACACACGTCGCTCGACGAGTGGACGTTCACGATCCAGGGCGGAGCGGAACCGGTGCGCTGGACGTGGGACGAGTTCCGGACTCTGCCAAGCGAGGAGATCACCAAGGACATCCACTGCGTCACCAAGTGGTCGAAGCTCGACACCGGCTGGGAGGGCGTCTCGGTGGACACGCTGCTGGAGGCCGTCGAGCACGAGGCCGAGTACGTCGTCGCGTTCTGCGACGGGGGCTACACGACGAACCTCCCGCTCGAAGACGTGACCGGCGGCAAGGCGTGGGTCGCGTTCGGCTACGACGGCGAGCCGCTC
>DATLPH010000092.1:0-8640 GCA_035535855.1 Gaiellaceae bacterium | reverse complement strand
GCCCGGTGGAGCTGGAGCCGATGACGGCCGTCGAGCGGAAGGTCGTCCACGTCTGCCTGAAGGACTTCCCGGGCGTGGCCACGCGGAGCGAGGGCACTGAGCCCAACCGTTTCGTCGTGATCGACCCCGTGTGATCGAGCGTTGGCTCGAGGAGCTGGTCGCCACACCGGGGCTGACGGCGGTCTCCGGTGAGGAGGCGCGCCGCGTGCACGTCGACGAGAGCATGGCCGCGCTCGACGTCGTGACCAGCTTCGAGGGGCCGATCGTCGACGTCGGGTCGGGCGGAGGCGCACCCGGGATCCCGCTGGCCGCGGCGCTTCCCGATCGCGAGGTGACGCTGCTGGAGGCGACGCGGCGCAAGTGCGACTTCCTCGAGCGCTGGACCGCGGAGCTCCCGAACCTGAGCGTCGTGTGCGGCCGTGCCGAGGAGCAGCCAGTGGACTCCTGGGGCGTTGCGGTGGCGAAGGCGCTCGCCCCGCCGCCGGTCGCCGCCGAGTGGTGCCTGCCGCTCGTGGCTCCCGGCGGCGCAGCGGTGCTCTACGTCGGCCCGACCGCGCAGGCGGACCGGGTCGCCGAGGTCGCGAAGCTGCTGGCCGCGGAGCTCGCGGCGTCGCCGCCCGGGCTGCTCGTCCTGCACAAGCTCGGGCCGACGCCGCCCGGCTTCCCGCGCCGGCTCGGCGTGGCCAGGAAACGTCCGCTCGCGTAGCTAGCGTGGCCGTATGCCCGGCCGGGTGTATGCGCTTGCCAACCAGAAGGGCGGCGTCGGCAAGACGACGACCGCGATCAATCTCGCTGCCTGCCTGGCGGAGGCCGGTGAGAAGACGCTTGTCGTTGATCTCGACCCGCAGGCGAACGCGACCTCGGGCCTGGGCGAGCGGGCGAACGGGACCTCGTCGCTCGACCTGCTCGACGGCATCCCCCTATCCAAGCTGGCGAAGCCGACGCGGTTCGCGCGGCTCGACCTGGTGCCCTCCAAGCCGGAGCTCGCCGGCGCGGCCGTGGAGCTCGCGCGCCGCTCCGACGGCGAGCGCTATCTGGCCGAGGCTCTCGCCGGAGCGGCCGAGGACTACGCCTTCGTGTTCGTCGACTGCCCACCCTCGCTCGGGCCGCTGACGGTCAACGCGCTCGCGGCAGCAGACCGCGTGCTCGTGCCGGTGCAGGCCGAGTACTACGCGCTCGAAGGGCTGGCGCAGCTCGTCGGCTCGGTCGAGCTCGTGCGCTCTCGGCTGAACCCGAAGCTGACGATCGGCGGAGTGATCCTGACGATGGTCGACGGGCGCACGCGCCTTGCCGCGGACGTCTCGGCCGAAGTGCGCCGGCACTTCGGTGAGCTCGTCTTCCGCGCGGCCGTCCCTCGCTCGGTGCGCGTTGCCGAGGCGCCGAGCCACGGCCTCCCCGTAACTGCCTACGACCGCGGGTCGGCCGGCGCCGACGCGTATTGGAAGGTGGCGATGGAGCTTGTCGGCCGTTCCTGACAAACGACGCGGCCTCGGCCGCGGGCTCGAGCTGCTCGTCGGCGGGCCGGGCGAGCCGGAGCTCGCGCACCTGCCCGTCGAGACGATCCACCCGAACCCGCGGCAGCCGCGGAAGCGCTTCGACCACGAGTCGACGAGCGCTCTCGCCGACTCGATTCGGTCACAGGGGCTCGTCCAGCCGGTGATCGTCCGACCGCGCGAGGCCGGCGGCTTCGAGCTGATCGCCGGCGAGCGCCGCTGGCGCGCCTCCCGCGAAGCCGGCATCCCAACGGTGCCCGCGCTCGTGCGTGAGGCAGACGACCGCGACACGCTGCTCCTCGGCCTCGTCGAGAACGTCGCGCGGGAGGAACTCTCGGCGGTTGAGGAGGCGCGCGCCTATGCGCTCCTGCTCGACGAGTTCGAGCTCTCGCTCGGCGACCTGGCCGAGCGGGTCGGCAAGGCCAAGCCCACCGTCTCGAACCGCCTGCGCCTGCTCGAGCTGCCCGACGACGTGCTCGGGCTCGTGGAGCGCGGCGACCTGACCGAGGGGCACGCGCGTGCGGTGCTCGCGGTGCCGGACCACGAGGGCCGCCGCCGCCTCGCGCGTCAGATCGTCAGGCGCGGGATGTCCGTGCGCGCAGCCGAGCGGGCGGCACGCTGGGCGGGTGCGAAGACGAAGCCGCGCAAGGTGCCGAGGGTCGATCCGGCCCTCGCCGAGCGCGTTCGCAAGGCGGCCGAGCGTTTAACGGGCTTCCCGGCGCGCATTGTGTCAGGGCGGCTCGAGATCGCCTTCACGGACGAGACAGAGCTCGCCGAGCTGGCCGAAGCGCTCGAGCGCGTGGCCTAGCCGTACCCGCCCGGGGTGCCCGCGCGTTGACCTCTCGTCATGTTGCGGACCCTGCAGGAGAACCTCGAGTCGTTCGAGGCGATCAACCAGGACGACGTGACCCGCGACCTCGTCCTGCGCATGTCGGCCCTCTCGCAGACCGGCAAGCTGGGCCCGTTCCTGTTCGAGCTCACCCATGATGCCGAGCTCGACGACATGACGAAGGGGACGCTGGTCGAGATTGCAAGCGACCAGAGCTTCCTGCTCGCGGTCGAGGACTACCTCCACCGCACCGAGATCGTCCACTAGCGGCGCCGCCCGGGCGGTGCGATCCTGAGCGGGTGCCGCCGTTCCCGAAGCCGCGTTTCGACTACACGTACGACCTCCCCACCGAGCTCGCGGCGCTGCGCAACTACCGGAAGCAGAAGCCGGGCCGGGCGATCCCCGCCAAGACGAAGGACCACCTGCTCGTGGCGACGTGGAACATCGCCAACCTCGGCGTGCAGGACCGCCTCGACAGCGACTACGCGCTGATCGCCGAGCAGATCGGCTGGTTCGACCTCGTTGCGGTGCAGGAGGTCAACGACGACCTCCGTGGGATCGAGGCGATCCACGATCGCCTCTCGAAGCGCTACGACCTGCTCTTCTCCGACGCCTCGGGCAACCGGGAGCGGCAGGCCTTCCTCTACGACAGCCGCAAGGTCACGCGGCTGAGAGAGGTCGGACGGCTCTCGATCCCGCCGAGCCAGCTTGCCCGGATCAAGCTGCCCGGGAGCACGACCGCGTTCTCCGGCTTCGACCGCGGGCCCTATCTCGCGAGCTTCGGCTCGGGCGCGTTCCGGTTCTCGCTCCTGAACGTCCATCTCTTCTACGGCTCCGACGACCCGGCCGATCTCGACCGGCGCACGCTCGAGACGTTCGCCGTCGCCTGGTGGGCCGACAAGACCCACCGCGACACGAAGTCCTACGTCGGCGACATCGTGCCGCTCGGCGACTTCAACCTGCCGAAGGCCGCGCCCGGCGACCGCATCTTCGACGCTCTGGTGGCCCTTGGCCTCGAGGTGCCGCCGCACAGCTCGCAGATCGCGTCGGCGATCGCCTCGGACAACCAGTACGACCAGATCGCGTTCTTCCCCGGCGCGACGATGACCCGCTTCACGGGAGCGTGCAACGTCTTCGACTTCGACGGCGCTCTCTTCCAGAACCTCTGGAACGATCCGAACCGGACGGAGAGCCAGTTCCGCCAGTACGTCCGCTTCCACCTCTCGGACCACCGCCCGTTGTGGGCCCAGTTCAACACGACCTAGACGCCTCGCCTGCGGACATCGAGCGCATCGAGAAGCTCCAAAGGCTCGAGCGGGAAGGAGACCAGGCGGTCAGGTGATAGACAGGCGCGAGTGCAGTGGGCGCCGTCTGACGGGCCAGCGTCTGACAGGCGCCCACGCGCTCAAATGGCTCCCGCCCCATCGGAGCCACGCGCTAAGACTTTCTCTTCCCGTGATCCCGCTGTCCATAGGCCGTTCGGCCTGTTTGCAGCCGCCGCCGACCTACTCGTGCCGGCGCAAGTGGCACGCCGGCGATTACTTGATCCACGAACGGCTCGCCACATCGTGCGACTCGAAGACAGCGACGCTGCATTCGATCTAGCGAACCTGCGAACGCTCTGCATCGGTTGCCACGGTGACCAGCACCGTCGACGTCCCGACATACGCTCACACTCCGTCCTGGCGCTCACGCTCCGTGCTCAAGAGCGCTCCGCGAGACGACGGCGCCCCGCTGATCGGCTGACACCCTGGGGCGAGAGCAGCCGCCGGTTCCGCGCCAGCCCGCGCGGGAGGGGGAGAGAGGTGGCGGCCACTCTGCCCCAGCACGTGAATTCTGCCACAGGACCGCGGTAGCGCGTGGACCGTCTGAGAGCACCTGGGTTCTCGGGTAGTCCCGCGGCGAGGTAAGACACCGGGGTGGCCAGGCCGCCACCTGACCTCCCAGGTGTCTCTGATTAGACCGCACCGCAGCGAGCAACTTGCGCTGTCCTCGGCGAGCGCGCCCTAGACTTGCCGACCCGTCTCGGCCCCGGAGAGGAGTCCGCCCCGACCTAGCAGGGAGAATGCGTGCAGATGGGCAGCTTCCGCGAGACGATGTCGAACCCGATCCTCGTCGTCGGCAGCTCCGAGATCCGCGAGGGGAAGCTCGAGGAGGTAAAGGCGGGGGTCGAAGATCTGGTCGCGTTCGTCGAGGCGAACGAGGCCGAACCGGTCGCGTACAACATCTACTTCGACGAGGCCGGCACGCAGATGACGGTCGCCCAGATTCACCCTTGCCCGGAGTCGCTCGAGCGCCACCTGACGGTGGCCGGTCCCGTCTTCCGCAGGTTCGCCGACCTGCTAACGCTCGTGAGGGTCGACGTCTACGGCAGGCCGGGTGAAGCCGCGCTCAAGCAGATGCGGAGCAAGGCGCAGTTGCTGGGGAACGCGCCCGTCGTCGTTCACGAGCTCCATTCGGGCTTCAGCCGCGCGGCCGACAGCCCTGCGAGCGGATGACGACTCGCCCAATTCCCGGCGCTTTCGGAAGGTGGGCGATCGTGGATTCGAACCACGGACCTCCGCCTTATCAGAGCGGCGCTCTAACCAACTGAGCTAATCGCCCGGGGGTCGGGCAGTGTAGCCGCCCTCAGCCAAGGGATGTGGACCACCAATCGGACGCCGATGACGTCTATAGCTCTGCGGCTATGAACATCGGCGACCTCGTCCTCCACCATGGTCGGCGCTACTACCTGCGCGGCCTTGACCCCATGAGCGTGCCCAACAGGCAGGCCTTCCTCGAGGATGCCATGACCGGGGAGGCGCGCATGGTTCCGGTTGACGAGATCGAGCCCATCCCCCCAGACGAGACTCCTCCTCTGCGAGGAGTTTGAGCCGGTACATTGAGGCAATGACCGCAGCAGGGTACGAGGCCTGATGCACGAGATGGTCATCTACGGGGTGAGCTTCGACCTGGTCGGCAAGCAGCCGATCGTCCTCCTCAAGACGGCCGACGGGAACAAGTTCCTGCCGATCTGGATCGGGCACTCGGAGGCGGCGGCGATCCTGATGAAGCTTCAGGGCGCGGACACACCGCGGCCGATGACGCACGACCTCCTCACCGAGATGCTCGGCCAGCTCGACGCGCAGGTCGTCCGCATCACGGTCACCGAGCTGAAGGAGAACACCTTCTACGCGAGCATCACCGTGCAGCAGAACGGTTCCGAGATCGAGATCGACTCGAGGCCGTCGGACGCGATCGCGCTGGCCGTTCGGGCCGAGGCGCCGATCTTCGCCGCCGAAGAGGTGATCGAGGAGTCCGCGATCGAGTTCGAGGGAGAGGACGTGAACGAGGAGGAGATCGTCACCGAGTTCAAGCAGTTCCTCGAGCACGTCACTCCGGACGAGTTCGCCGAGGCCGGCGAGGAGGACTAGCTCTTCGCTTCGCGCTCGACCTCGCGCTTGGTGAGCGCGAGGATCTCCTCGAATAGCTCCTTCAGTCCCTCCGCCGAGAGTGGGCCGCGGTTCGCGCGGGCGAGGTACTGCAGCATCCACTCCTCACGCTCGGGGTCGACGAACGAGAGGCCGCGCGACTCCTTGTAGCCCTTGATCCGCGCGACGAGCTTCAGGCGCGCGTTGATCGCCTCGACGATCGTGCGGTCGTTGTCGGAGATCTGCTCTCGCAGCTGGCGGATGAGAGGGTCCTGCTCGCTCACGGTCTTCCCTGCAGCTTGACGTACACGGGCTTCGCGGTGCTGGGCATCGCGAGCAGCCGGTACGGATACGTGACCCGGGGGGTGACCGGATCGCCCAGCGACGGGGTCTGCTCGCGGGCGTAGACGTAGATCCCGCGCCGCCGCTCGACGACTCGCAGGATCTGCAGCCTGTAGCCGCTGCTCGAGCGCGGGCCGAGCGCGATCACGATCACCTGGTCGCGGGACCAGTCGAGCGGCGGCGGCTTCGGGGCTCGGCCGGGCATCGTCGCCTCGAGCAGACGGTCGAACGGCGGCCGGGAGTGGTAGACGGCGGTCACCTTGCGCGTGAACTCGACCCGGCCGAGCTGCGGGGTGAGGTCGCGGTACGCGTAGGGATGCTCCCCGCCCTGGCCCCACCATTGCGTGTAGACCAGCCAGCCGCAGGCCGCCAGCGCGACGAGCGCCAGCGCGACCGCCCTACCAGTAGAGGTAAACCGAGGTGCCGTAGTCAATCAATGAGTACACGCGATAGGCCACCCACAGCGGAATGCGCACGCAGCCGTGGCTCGCAGGGTACGGGGGCACGCTGTGGTAGCCGTGGATCGCGTAGGCGCCGACGAAGAAGGACGAGTAGTACATCGCCTTCGCGTTGAAGCCGGGAACCCGGCTGTACACACGCCAGTGGCCGAGCGGCGTGTTGCCGGTCGCGCCGGTCGAGACCGGGACGACCAGCACCACCTGGCCGTTGCGGACGACGAACAGGACCTGCCGGCCCTTGCTGACCTCGACGTGGTTGCCGTGCGGGTAGCGGGCCTGAGGGACGTGAGCCTGCTCGAGCTCGCGCCAGAAGCGCGCGTCGACAGAGCCCGTGCGCGGTAGACCGTGCAGCTTCTGGAAGGCGGTCACGGCGTCGAGGTCGTCCTGTCCGTAGTAGCCGTCGACGCTGCCCAGGGCGTAGTGGAGCTCATGCAACCGCCGGTCGAGCTCGTACACGCTCGGGCCGGCCGAGCCCGGGCCCAGCGCGGGGACGAAGACGATCCGCTCGAGCGCTCGGCGGGCGACGACGTAGCCGGGGGCGGGCTGGAGCGAGACCGAAACGCGGTAGGCGCCTGGCGCCCTCGTCGAGAGCGGGATCCGGAGCCGGCCGTGGAACGCCCGGCTTTTCACGAGCCGCTTGCCGCGCCAGACCTTGACGGTGACCGTGCCGGCTGTTGTCGGCCGCTCCCGGATCAGCAGCGAGAGCGGGCGGCCGAGCTGGCCAGACCCCCTGAAGGCGGTGTCGAGCCCGGGCCGGACCGCGAGCGCGACCTGTCTCGAGACCGCTCCCGCGTAACGAACGGTGTAGCGCGCGTCGGGCGTGCCGACGCGGCCTCGCACCGAGAAGCTGCCGTTGCGGCTCGCCCTGACCGTGGCGATCCTGCGCTCGCCGCGGAAGAGCCCGATCCGCGCGCCCTTCTGGGCGGGAATCAGCCGACCGTGGAAGCGCGCGAGCTGCTGGTAACGGCCGACGCGGGGCGCGGTGAGCGTCAGCCCGACCGCGGTCACGGCGACCGTCGCTTGCGAGGTCTCCCCGAGCGGGTTGGTCGCCGTCACCCGCACGGTGAACCTGCCCGCGGCATACGTGTGTTGGACGACGGGGCCGTCGGCGACCGCGCCGTCGCCGAGCTCCCAGTGGTACGTGGCGAGATCGCCGCTCGCGGTCAGCGTCACCTGGAGGGGTGCCGCGCCGCCGGCCGGGCTTGCATGGGCCGTCAGGGCAGGCGGTGCCGCGTGCGCCGCGGGAGCGAGCGCCATCGCCGCCAGGAAGACCGCTGCACGCCGCACTGCCACGAATATAGACGAGCTATCGGGCGAAAGCGGTCAACAGGGCGAGCGCGTTGAAGCAGGCGTGCATGAGCATCCCCGGGTAGACGCTTTTCGTTCGCGCGCGGACGACCGCGATTGCGACCCCGAAGAGGAACAGCGCGGGAAAGCCCGCAACGAGCCCGTGGTCGGCGGCGAACGCCGCAGCCGTGCCAGTGACCGCGACTGCCGTTCCCAAGGGCGCGAGCAGCGCGAAGCCGATGCCGCGGAAGGTCAGCTCTTCGACGACGGGCGCGATCAGCACGACCACGATCGCGTTGAGGGCGAACGGCACAGCCTTGCTCGGCTCCCAGTGGCTGGGCTCGAGGCCCTGCTCGCGCGTCGCATGCAGCACGGTCTCGAGAGCCGCCTCGGCGATGAGCAGCCCGATCAGCATGGCGGCGGTGAAGCCGAGCGCGCGAGGCCACGACGCGGGCGCGCAGAGCCCGAGCTCCGGCCACGGGATCCCGCGTGCAATCCAGAGCAGGATCGCGAGCGTGACGGCGTAGAAGACGGCGCCGCTGACCGCGGTGCCGTAGCGGTAGAGCGTGTCCGCCGGCGGCTTGCCGGAGGTGAACCGGCTCGCGTAGTTCAGCGCGGCGAGCGAGCCGACGAGGCCGAGCCAGACCGCCAGCTTCTGTCCTCTCACGCGAGACCCTCGACGGCGGTCGCGAGCGGTGCGGGTGCGAAGTGCATCCCGGCGGCCCGCGCGCCGGCCTCGTCGCCCTCGCTGTCGCCCACGTGCAGCGTCCGCTGGGGACGGACGCGCAGGCGTTCGAGCGCGCGTGAGAACACGGCCGGGT
>DATLPH010000091.1:0-5529 GCA_035535855.1 Gaiellaceae bacterium | reverse complement strand
CGCGCGCTGCTGACGATCGTCGGCCAGGCGATCGCGCAGCTCTCGCTCTCCCACACCCTCGACACCGCGGTCGAGCGCGTCGCCGAGCTGCTCTCCGCGGAACGGCTGGCCGTCTATCTCGCCGACGAGGAGGGCCGGCGTCTCGAGCCCGCGGCCGAGCGCGAGCTCACCGGCCCGCACGCGCGCGTCGGCGAGCGGCTGCTCGAGCTGCTGCTCGGCCCCGCCCGCGGCCGCGGCCTGCTCGTCGTGCCCTACGCGTCGACCGACCCGCGCCTCGCCGGCGTTCAGGACGTGCTCGAGGAGATCGGGATCGAGGCCGCGGTGGCCGTCCCGCTGCGCGTCCGCGACGACCTCACCGGCCTGCTGGCGGTTTACCCCGAGGCCGGCCGGGAGCTGACCGAGAACGAGGAGTCGCTCCTGCTGGCGCTCGCGGCCCAGCTCGCCGTAGCCGTGCAGAACGCGCGGCTGCACGAGGAGACGAAGCGCCTCGGCGCCGAGCGCACGCAGGCGCTTGAGGCCGAGCTCGTCGTGTCCAAGCGTCTGCGTGCGCTGTACGAGATCTCACGCTCCTTCTCCGAGAGCCTTTCCCTCGAGCTGACCCTGGAGGCGGTCGCGCGCGCGATCGTCGAGTCGCTCGAGGTGGACGCTGCGGTGCTGCGGATGCCCGATCCGCGCGGAACCGCGCTCGTCCCCGTCGCGGTGCACGTGCGCGAGGAGCGGATGACCGAGGCGATGCGGACGATCCTCTCGCTCCCGCAGCCGCTCGCGCCCGCCCGCCCGCCCGTCTTCCGCGGAGGAGAAGCGTTGCTGCTCGACGCACGCACCGCGGCCTCGCTCGGGCAGGCGCACACGCCGCTGATCCCGTTCCTCGAGCGCGGCTCCACGGCTGCGGTGATCCCGCTCGCCACGCAGGCGGAGATGCTCGGGACGCTGACGCTCGTCTCGCTCGACCCCGACCGCCCGGTCGACGACGAGACGCTCGACGCGGCCTCGTCGATCGCCGGACAGGCCGCGCTCGCCCTCGACAACGCGCGGCTTTACCAGCAGCAGAAGGAGTTCACCGACTCGATGCAGCGCTCGCTGCTGCCGCGGAGCCGGCCGCAGGCCGAGCGGCTGGACGTCGGCGCCGTCTACGCGTCCTCCGCGCGCATGGACGTCGGCGGCGACGTCTACGACTTCCTCGAGCTCGGCGACGGCCGACTAGCGGTCGTGCTCGGCGACGTCACCGGCCACGGGATCGACGCCGCGGCCGACATGGCGATGGCGAAGTTCGTCTTCCGCTCGCTCGCGCGCGAGCACTCGGAGCCCGGAGACTTCCTCGCGGCCGCGAACGAGATCGTGCTCGAGGAAATCGGCGACGGGAAGTTCATCACGCTCCTCTATCTGACTGTTGACGGGCGCGAAGGCCGCCTGGCCTGCGCGAGCGCCGGTCACCCGCCGCCGCGGATCGTTCGGGCCGGCGGGGCGCCGGAGCCTTTGGCGGTCAAGGGCCTGGCGCTTGGGATCGCCGGCTCCCAGCACTACGAGGTGCAGCGAATCCAGCTGGAGCCGGGCGACGCCGCGGTGCTCTACACCGACGGCCTGCTCGAGGCTCGTCGCGACGGCGAGCTCTACGGGGAGGAGCGCCTCGACGCCGCGCTGGCCGCGAACGCCGGGCTCCCGGCCGAGGAGCTGGCCAACCTGCTGGTCGAAGACTGCCGCGCGTTTGCGGGCGACCTCGGCGACGACTGCGCGGTCGTCGTGGTCAAGCGGGTGTGATCGACCTCTCGCGGCTAAACGGCCGCGCCCTGCGGATCGGCCATCGAGGCGCCGCCTCGCTCGCGCCCGAGAACACGCTCGAGGCTCTCGAGCGCGCGGTCGAGCTCGGCTGCGACCTGGTCGAGTTCGACGTCCATGCGGTCGCGGGCGAGCTCGTTCTCGCCCACGACGCCCCGCTCGAGGCCGGCGGTCTGCCGAGCCTGGACGAGGCGCTCGACTACCTGGGCGCGGCTGGGGTCGGCGTTCACCTCGACCTGAAGTCGGCAGGGGCGGAGACGGCGGTGGCCGAGACGGTGCGGCGACACGCCCTCGTCGAGCGGACGCTCGTCAGCTCGTTCCGCGGTCCGGTGCTGCTGGCGCTCCATGCCGCCGAGCCGGCGCTGAGGCTCGGCCGGACCTACCCGCAGGACCGCACCGGGCTGGCGCAGCGGCGGGCGCTCGAGCCGGTCGTGAGGGGAATCCTCCACGCCATGCGCCGGGCTCTTCCGCGCAGGATCGCCGGGCTGCTGGCTTCCTCGCAGGCGACCGTGGCCGTGCTGCACTGGTTCGTCGTCGACGAGCGGGTCGTCGAGCGGTGTCACGCCCTCGGCGCGCCTGTTCTGGTGTGGACGGTCGACGATCCCGCCGAGCTGGCCCGGCTCGACGCGCTCGGAGTGGACGGCGTGATCACGAACGATCCGCGCATCTTCGAGGGCTAGACTTCTCGCGCGATGAGGAAAGTGGGTCTCGCGCTCCTGTTCGTGCTCGGGCTCGTCGCCGCCGGCGGGCTCTCCGCCGGCGTGGTCGCAGCCACCACGACCGGCACGGGCACGACCACGACCACGCCGCAGACGATCGCGACCGGCGTGACCATCTCGGGCGTGGATGTCGGCGATCTGACGGCGTCTGAGGCCTTCGACACGGTCACGGCCTCGTTCGCGCGCCCGCTCATGCTCGTCGTCCCGCGCCACCGCCTCGCGGTCGCGCCGCCCCGGCTCGGCGCAATGGCGGCCGTGCGCGCCGCCGTCAACCGCGCGCTCACGGCTCCCGCAGGCTCGGAGCTGAAGCTGCGCGTGATCCTCAACCGCCGGCGCACCGAGGCCTACGTCGCGCGCGTGGCGAAGCGCTTCGACCGCCAGCCGGTCGACTCGCAGCTCCTGCTGCGGAACCTGCGCCCGTGGGTGACGAAGCAGAGCGACGGCCGCTCGCTCAGGCGGCTGCGTGCCGTCGACGCGATCTTCACCGCGCTCGTGACGAACACGCGCCCGCTCTTGCAAATGCAGTTCAGGGAGCTGAAGCCCACGGTGAACCGCTCCTCGATCGGCCCGGTGATCGTCATTCGCCGCGGCTCGAACCGCCTCACCCTCTACAAGGGCATGCAGCTCCTGCGGGTCTTCGGCGTTGCGACCGGCCAGTCGCGCTACCCGACGCCGCTCGGCCGCTGGCACGTGGTCGTCAAGTGGCGCAACCCGTGGTGGTACCCGCCGGACTCGGACTGGGCGAAGGGCTCCAAGCCGATCCCGCCGGGCCCGGGAAACCCCCTCGGCACCCGGTGGATGGGGCTCTCTGCCTCCGGAGTCGGAATCCACGGGACTCCCGACGACGCCTCGATCGGCTACTCGGCCTCGCACGGCTGCATCCGGATGCACATCTCCGACGCCGAGTGGCTGTTCAACCACGTGACGATCGGGACGACGGTCTTCATCGTCTCCCAGTGAGATGACCGGACGGCTGAAGCTCGGCGCGCAGGTTCTGGCGGTCGGGCTCGTGGCCCTGCTGCTCGCGCTGCTCGTCTGGAAGCTGGCCCAGGGCTCGGGGAAGGAGGCCGAGATCGGGAAGCAGGCGCCGGACTTTGCGCTGCGCCGCATCGACGCGCCGGGGACGCTCCAGCTCGCTTCGTTGCGCGGCAAGGTCGTGGTGCTGAATTTCTGGGCTTCGTGGTGCTACCCGTGCAAGCAGGAGGCGCCCGCCCTCGCCGCGGCCTCGAAGCGCTGGGCCGATCGGGTCGTCGTGCTCGGCGTCGACGTGAACGACCCTGCGGGTGACGCGCGCACGTTCGCGCGCAAGTACGGCCTGACCTACCCGCTCGTGCACGACAACCGCAACGTGACCTCGCCGAAGTACGGGCTCACCGGCCTGCCGGAGACGTTCTTCATCGACCGCAGCGGCAAGCTCGTCGTCCACGTGGCCGGCGAGGTCGAGGCGGCTGACATCCGCGACGGGGTCGAGCGGGCGCTGCGGTCGTGAGGCTCGTCCTGCTCGCTCTGGTCGCGCTGGTGGTCGCCGCGCCGGCCCTGGCGAGCGAGCAGCACCCGACGCTCCCGGAGCTCGAGGGGCAGCTGATGTGCCCGATCTGCGAGGGCGAGACGCTCGCGCAGTCGGATTCGCCCGCGGCGCAGCGGATCAAGGTGGAGATCCAGGAGCGCATCGCGGCCGGGGATACGCGCAGCGAGATCAAGCAGAGACTGGTTTCCGAGTGGGGGGCACGGATCCTCGCCGCGCCGCCGCGGCACGGGTTCGACCTGATCGCGTGGCTGCTGCCGTTGATCGGCGTCCTCGGCGGCGCTCTTGTCCTCGGCTTGCTGGCCTGGCGCTGGACTCGCGCCCGCGAGCCGGAGCCGACGCCGCAGCGCTGGTCGCTGAACGGGCACCCGCTCGGACCGGAAGAGGAGCGCCGGCTCGACGACGAGCTCGCCCGCTTCGATGGGTGAGCGAATCGCGGCCGCGTTCGCCGCGGGCCTGGTCTCGATCGCCTTTCCCTGCGTGCTGCCGCTCGTGCCGGGCTACCTCTCGGCGATCTCGTCCGTGGAGGTCGACCGGCTCGGTGAACGCGGAACGGCGAAGCGCGTCATCCTGGCGAGCGTCCCGTTCGCGCTCGGGTTCACGGTCGTCTTCGTCGTGCTCGGCGCGGGCGCCGCCGCGCTCGGCGGCTGGGTCGACCAGGAGACGAGGACGAAGATCGCGGGCTTCGTGCTCGTCGTGCTCGGGCTCGCCTTCGCCGGCCTGCTGCCCTGGCCGGAGCGGATGGTGGCTCCTGGGGCGATCTCGCGCGCGCGCGCGAGCGGCTCGCGGGCGCTGCTCGGCGCCGCCTTCGCGGTCTGCGCCGCCCCCTGCGTCGGCATCGTCCTCGGCGCGATCCTCGCGCTCGCGGCGGACTCCCACACCGTGGTCCGCGGCTGCATCCTCCTGGCGGTCTACTCGCTCGGGATCACGGTCGCCTTCGTGGCGATCGGGGTCGCCTTCTCGCACGCGATGGGCGCCTTCCGCTGGGTGCGCGACCACTATGAGTGGATCCGGATCGGAAGCGGCCTCTTGCTCGTCGCGCTCGGCCTGCTGCTGTTCTTCAACCGCAGCTGGTGGCTCAATGTGGCCGTCCAGCACTTTCTGGACGCGCTCGGGCTGGATCGGGTCTAGACCCGCGCCGGGCCGAGCTCAAGCGAGCCCCGCGCGACCACCTCTGCGGCCTCGGCCACCTGTTCCAGGATCGACGCCACATCCACTCCGCGGTGCTCCGGCGCGTACGGCCCGAGCCGTCTCGCCGCCTTCTCGAGCTGCCGCTCGCAGCCGACCTGGTTGCCCCGCCCGGCCTGGTACCACGCGACGGTCACGTGAACGAGCCCCTGGTAGAAGTCGCGCTCCTCCGGGGCCGCGGCGCGCCAGGCGTCCTCCAGCTCCTCGTGCGCCGCGAAGTACTCGCCGCGCCGGATCAGCTCGAGCCCTGTTTCAAGCTGGTTCACGCCGTTGGACAGTACGCGCGAGGGTGCTAGGTTTGCGCGGTGTCGACGATCCTCC
>DATLPH010000090.1:0-3907 GCA_035535855.1 Gaiellaceae bacterium | reverse complement strand
GAGCAGCTGCGCCGCTTCATGGGCAGCGGCGGCCGCCGCAAGATCCGCTACGCCCGCTTCCTCGTCGAGGCGCTCGACCTCGCGGCGATCCCGCGGCCGCTCGCGGGCGTCCTCGCCCACATCTAGCGTTACGATTCGCACATGCCCGGCCGGTTCGCACTGGCAGGCGGGGCCGCCGCTTCGCTCGTCGCGGCGGCGGCTGTCGGCTGCGGCGGCGCGGGCTCGACGGCCGCGTCGGGGACACCCGCGATCGTGTTCGCCGCCGACAACGCGGCCACCCGCTCGTACGAGATCTACCGTCTCGACTTCGACGGCCACTCGGTCGATCTCAGCAACAGCCCGTTCGCGGATTCGGTGCCCAAGGTCTCTCCGAACGGCAAGCTCGTCGCCTTCGTCAGCAACCGGGGCGGCGAGGGCGGGATCTACGTCGTCGGCATCGACGGCTCGGGCCTGCAGCGCCTCGCCGCGCCGAAGATCGGTTCCAGCACGACCGCTCTGTCCGCCCAGCTCGCCTGGGCGCCCAACAGCCGGGCGCTGGCAGCCCTCTGGGGCAACGGCTACACCAAGCTCGCGATCGTAGGACCCGGGCGGGCGCCCGTCGTCGCGGGAGTCGGGTCTCTCCGCGACGCCGCATGGTCGCCGGACAGCCGGCTCGTCACGGTCGCCGCGGGCACGCGTAGGAAGCTCGAGGTGCGGGCCTTCAGGGCGACGGGCGGGATCGCCTGGCGCGTGCCGTACTACGAGAGCATCGCCGGCTGGTCGGCTCGCGGCCTGTTCGCGGTGGCGTCCCACAATGTGAACCGCGTCTACGACGAACAGGGCCGGCCGCGCTTCGCCTTCAAGGGCCGCAGCGCGTCCTGGTCGCCTAACGGGAGGCGCATCGCCAGCCTCCTCGGCGGACAGCTCGAGGTGCGAAGCGGCTCAGGGCGCGTGCTGCTGCGCAAGGAGATCCCGGGCCTCCGTCACCGCCGAGCGGGGATCGTCTGGGCCGGCGCCCACCGCGTCGTCGTGAGCTCCTACCCGCGCACCGTGGGCATCGACACGACGACCGGCAAGACCTTCAAGGCGACGATCAACTACTTCCTGCCCCGCTCGCCCGACGGCCGCTCCTACGTCACGTGGACGAAGAGCGGGCCCCGCTTCGCGCTCCGAGTCAACGCCGTCGACGGCAGCAGCTCGCACATCTACGGGTACGTCCCCGGCTGCCGCAACGACGGCCCGCCCTCGGCCGCAGTCGACTACCTCTCGCTCCAGTTCGTCCCCGGCCGCAAGTCGCTCGTTTACCAGAGCTACTGCGCCGAGCCGCCCAACGCACTCTACGCAGTCTCGCCCGAGGGCACCGGCCTCACGAGGCTGACACACACGGAGAAGAACGAGGTCGCTCCGGCCTGGTCGCCGGACAAGGCCCACCTCGCCTTCACGCGCTTCGACGACACGGGCCAGAGCTGCAGGGGCTGCCCCGGCTCGCTCCGGATCGTTGACGCCGACGGATCGCACGAGCGCTTCCTCACCGGCTCCTCGGAGAACTCGGACAGTGGGCCGAGCTGGTCGCCCGACGGGACACGGATCCTGTTCACGCGAACGAACTTCACGACGCCGCCCGGGCTGTTCGTCAGCGCCGTGGCCGACTTCACGTCCAAGAGCCTGCACGTCGAGGGCGAGAGCGGCGCCTGGGGGCCGACCCGCATCGCGTACGTCGACGTCGGGACGAACCCCGTGTCGCTCTGGACGGCCCGCCCCGACGGAAGCGACCGGAAGCAGGTCGCCGACGCGACACAGCAGGCGCTGCACGGGGTCGCGTGGTCCGGCGACGGGCGGCTCGCTTACATCGACGGCCCGTCACTGCTCGGGATCGTGACCGGGAGCGGCACGCAGAAGGTGCAGCTCCCGTTCGCCGAGGTCGGCTCGATCGCCTGGTCACCCGATGGCACGCGCGTGGCCGTCACCGCCCGTCCCGCCGGCGGCGCGACCTTCGACGTCTACACGGTGCGGCCCGACGGCACCGACCCGAAGCGCCTGACGCAGAACATCGACGCCTCGGGCGTCACCTGGCGCTAGTCGGGAAGCCAGCCCTCTCGGTAGGCGGACGGCTCGCGCTTCGGGAAGCGTGCGTACGCCTCGTCGGGCTTGGTCGTGTCCTCGAAGACACTCGCGTCGTGGCGCTTCGCCGCCTCGTCGACGGTGTAGCCGCCCCAGTTCGGGCCGACCGACTTGTCGCGGGCGCCGACCGCGACGATCACGCAGTTCGTATCGCCCGCGCCGACGATCACATGCTTCGTCTCGGGCGGGCAGTGGACGAAGTCCCACTGCTTCAGCGGTCGCTCCTCGCCCTCGACGATCAGCACCGCCTCGCCGGCGACTACGAGGAAGTCCTCCTGGTCGGCCTCCCAGTGGTACATCGCCATCCGGTCACCCGGCGCGAGCACACAGAGGTGGACCCCGACCTGCGAGAACTCGTGCTCGCCCTCGAAATCGGAGTACGCGCCTCGCCCTTCGCCCGGGCCCCAGGGCACCTCGCGCGCGTTGAGCACGAACCAGCCCTCGCCCTTCGGGACGAGCCCGAGCGCGGTCTGCTCGATTGGCGCCTCGGGAACCATCGTCAGGGAGCCTGCCGAACGTCCTTCCCGTGCGCAAGCCAGAGATCACGGTCGCCGGCGACGACGAGATCGGCTCGGGCTTGGGGCTCCTCCCGCCGGACGTAGTCGTCCTCGGCGGCCATCCACTCCTCCCAGCGCGCGCGGGCCTCCTCCCCGTCGCGCTCGAGCCCCCGGCTCAAGCGCACCTCGCGCGGCGTCTCGATCCAGACGGTGTAGGCCAGAAAGGGCTGGAAGGCCTCGCGCGACGCCGTCACGCCCTCGAGGATCAGGAACTCAGCGGCCTCGACTTCGCCCCACGGCTCGTGATCGGGTTCGCCCCAGTCCGAGCGCCGATACCGGGCCCGTTCGTTTCGGGACAGCGGCTCCAGGAGCTCCTCCAGCAACCGCGGCCACCAGTCGGTCGGGTTATCCCAGCTAGCGAAGTCGTCGGTGTGCGCCACCTGAACACCTCCGAGCTCTTCCGCCAGCCGCAGGGCGAAGCTGCTCTTGCCCGCTCCGCCGGGGCCGTCGACGGCAATCACCTTCGTGGCCATCCCCTGCGGCGACGCGGACGAACGGACGGCCCGAACGATCTCGGCGAACGGGACGGCTGGGCTCATCGCCTCAGGTCGCCTTCGTCCTGCCGCACCCAGAGCGTCACGAGCCGGGCGACCAGGGTAACGAGGAAGACCGAGCCCACCAGGGCTTCGAGCGCCGTCAGCGCCTGCGGCAGCCCAACGGCCGGTGAGAGGTCGCCGAAGCCGAGCGTCGTAAGCGTGACGAAGCTGAAGTAGATGTACTCCGACTCCTGATGCGGCCCCGGTTGCACGAAGAACGGCCCGTCCTTGATGGCGTCGAGCGCGAGATACGCGAAAGCGAACAGCAATCCGAGTAGGACGTACGTGCAGAGCGCGCCGAGCACGGTCTCGTACGTGACGCGCTTGTGGTGAAGGACGCGGCTCAGCGTCACGGGAAGCGTGGCCGTCACCAGCAGCGCCGCCGGCAGCAGGTACGTCAGGCCGATGATCGAGTCCGAGGTGACGAAGAGCACCACGGGTGCGATCAGCACGGCGAGCACGATCGAGAGCGCCTGGCGGCGGTTGATCGTGTGCCCTGTGTCGGGGTCGCTGATGGCGACGACGAGCGCCGCGGCGGCCAGCAACGTGCTGCCGATAACGCCCCAGCGCTTGTCGTCGACGAGCTCGAGCAGGAAGAAGTTCGCCAGCAGCAGCACGAGCAGCGTCGCGTAGCTGTCGAGAATCCTGATCGCCTTCTGCCCCATCGCCGGCGAGACGATAATTGCCCGGTGGCGACGATGGCCGATCTCGACA
>DATLPH010000089.1:0-9305 GCA_035535855.1 Gaiellaceae bacterium | reverse complement strand
CTCAACTCGGCGTCGTTCAGCGCTTGGGCGCCGCTCCTAGCCGAGCAGCCCCGGCTCGCGCACGAGGCCTATCACTGGGACTCCAAGGAGGACACCATGAAGAAGATCCTGATCGCAACAGACGGTTCG
Organism: Gaiellaceae bacterium; assembly: GCA_035535855.1. GTDB lineage: Bacteria > Actinomycetota > Thermoleophilia > Gaiellales > Gaiellaceae > AC-32. The sequence continues at coordinate 9,176 of DATLPH010000089.1, read as the reverse complement.
GAATCTGCACTCGAAGCGCTCGAGTTCGGGCTCGAGCTCGCCGAGGAGCAAGACGCCACCGCGTACCTGGTCCACGTTGCCCCAGCCGTCGAGGTCGTGCCGTACGCGAACTTCGCCGCTCCTGCTCCGAGAGTTCCGCACGAGCTCGACGAGTACGACCGCGTGCCGCTGACTGAAGCCGCCGAGATCGCAGCGCTTAAAGGCGTCGACGCCAAGACGGAGCTGCTCGTCGGCAACCCGGCGGACGAGATCGTCGCCTTCGGCGACACGATCGACGCCGATCTGATCGTGGTCGGCTCGCGTGGCCACGGCGCGATCGCGAGCGCGCTGCTCGGCAGCGTGTCGCGGGCCGTGCTCCACGAGAGCCGGCGGCCGGTGCTCGTTGTCCGCGCTGCGCGCGTCGCGGCCGAGGCGGCGGTGATCTGATGAGGGATCGCCTAGCAACCGACGAGCTGTGTGCCGGCGACGTGATGTCGCGCCAGTTCCTCTCGGTGGCTCCCGAAGACACGCTCGGTGAGCTGGCCGAGAGGCTCGCCGAGGCCGATGCCGGCTCCGCCCTGGTGGTCGAGTACGGGCGGCTTACCGGAATCCTGACCTCGCGCGACGTCCTTCGAGCGGTTGCAGACCGGGTCCATCCAAGCGAGGCTCGCGTCCGCGATTGGATGAGCGCGTCGCCCGTCACGGCCCCACCAGGGTTGCCCGTCGACGAGGCCGCGCGGCTGATGTTGGACGGTGGCTTCCATCACCTGCCCATCGCCGAAGACGAGCGCCCGCTCGGGGTCGTCGGCCTGCGGGCCGTCGTCGGCGCGCTTCAGCGCGGATTGGCCGGATGGTGAGGACGCAATGACCGTCAACGAGCGCACCCGGCTCCAGGAAGTCGATGTTCAGGCGCTGGATGCCGCGAGGCTCGAGCCCCTAATCGGCCCCGATCGCACGGCCCGCTACGAGGCGATCGCCGAGGCGACGGAGTCGCTGCTCAAAGGCCGTACGGTGCTGAACGTCAACTCGACCGCGACGGGAGGCGGTGTCGCGGAGATGCTGCAAACCCTGCTTGCCTACGGTCGCGGCGCCGGCCTCGACATTCGCTGGCTCGTGATCCAGGGCGACCCCGACTTCTTCGAGATCACCAAGCGGATTCACAACGGTCTCTACGGCTCCCCCGGGGACGGCGGCGAGCTGGGCGAGGCCGAGCGAGCCCACTACGACCGGACACTGCGCAGCAACGCCGACGAGCTGCTCGCGCTGGTTCGGCCCAACGACGTCGTCCTCATCCACGACCCCCAGCCCGCGGGTCTCGCCGCCGCGATGAGGGGCGCCGGCGCGAAGGTCGTCTGGCGGTGCCACGTCGGGGTCGACGAGCCGAACGAGTGGACCGACCGCTCCTGGTCGTTCCTGCGCCCGTACCTCGAGGACGTGGAGGCATTCGTGTTCTCTCGCCGGGCCTTCGCGCCCTCCTGGGTCGACGAGTCGAGGCTGCACGTGATCCCGCCGTCGATTGACCCGTTCTCGGCCAAGAACGAGCCGATCTCGCAACGAAACGTGCGCCGCATTCTCGGCTACACCGGGCTGATCGGAGGCGACGGAGAGGTGCCCGCCATTCCCTTCGCGCGCCGAGACGGATCGCCGGGCCGGATCAACCGGCGCGTCGACGTGCTGCAGACGGGGCCGCCGCCTCCAGTCGATGCGCCGGTTGTAGTCCAGGTCTCGCGCTGGGATCGCATGAAGGACATGCCCGGGGTGATGAACGGCTTCGCCGCGCACGTCGATCCCTCCCTCGGCGCACACCTGCTGCTCGCGGGGCCGGCGGTTACCGGAGTCGCAGACGATCCCGAGGCAGCCGAGGTGCTCGAGGAGTGCATGGAGCTCTGGCGGGCTCTGCCCCACGCCGCACGCAGCCGCGTGCACCTCGCCTGCACTCCGATGGCCGACCCCGACGAGGCGGCCGCGATCGTCAACGCACTCCAGCGCCACGCAGCGGTCGTCGTCCAGAAGAGCATCGCCGAGGGCTTCGGGCTCACCGTGGCGGAGGCGATGTGGAAGGCGCGCCCGATCGTCGCAAGCGCAGTCGGCGGAATCGTCGATCAGGTCGTCAGCGGCGCGCACGGCCTGCTGGTGGCCGACCCGACCGACCTCGAGTCCTTCGGCACCGCGGTGGAGACGCTGCTGCGCGACCGGACGGAAGCCGCTCGTCTGGGCGCGAATGCCAGGGCGCGCGCGGGCGCGGAGTTCCTGGGCGACCGCCACCTGGAGCAGTACGGGCAGCTGCTCGCTCACCTCGGCTGAGGCGACGAGCCCGCAGCGGCTACGGAAAACCCGCAACCCACGCGGGGTGATGCCGCAGGAAACGCGCGGTTGCGCCCCGATGGCAGCGAGGCCGGATCCGCCGAGACTTCCTTAAAAGGTCGAGGCAGAAGCGAGCCCCGGCGCGACGGAAGGAGAGAACCATGCGGAAGGTATTTGAAATCGGAGGAATGGTCGCAGCCGCGATTCTGATCGCGTTCGGCATTGCCACCATCGTGATGGGCGTCAACGGCCACTCGACCGTCCAGAACAGCCTCACGCAGGAGAAGATCGTCGGCTCCCCCGACATGACCCCGGCAGCGATCAAGGCCGAGGCGAAGAAGGCGGGCCTTCCCGCCAACATCAGCTTCCCGACCACATCGGTGGCCGGTAAGGCGATCGACACCGGAGCGCGGGCACGCGCCTTCGCTGGCTACATGCGGATTCACGCGCTCGAGGCCACCGGTGGCCTGACCTACGCGGAGATGGGCCGCTTCGTTGCGAAGCCCGGCACGCCGTCGCAGTTCACCGACGGAAACGGCGCTACGAGCGACGAGAAGTACGCGCTCATCGACTCGACGACGAAGCAGCCGGTCGACAACGGCGCCCGGAACCTCTGGGTGACGGAGACCGCGCTCACGACTGCTCTGAACACGAGCTACATGGCGGAGCAGCTCTCGCTCTTCGGGATCGTGGTCGGCGTGGCCCTGCTGCTCAGCGGCATCGGCTTCGCGATCCTCGCGATCGGCGGCGCGCTCCGGAATCCGGAGACAGCGTTCGCCTTCCTGCACAAGCGGGAGCCCACCGTGGGCCGCCCCGCCACGCAGGCGTAGACGGAATCCTCCGTCGCACCGACGGACGGGCCGCCCTCAGGGGCGGCCCGTCCTCGTTCTCAGGACGATTCGAGCAGGCCCTCGGAGAGGGCGTAGCGCACGAGCTCGGCGCGGCTCGAGAGCCGCAGCTTCTGCATGATGTGGGCACGGTGCGTCTCGGCAGTGCGCACCGAGATGTACAGCTCCTTTGCAATCTCCTGATTCGTGTGGCCGAGAGCCAGGAGCCGCAGAACCTCGCGTTCGCGATCGGAGAGCGGGTCATCCTCAGCCCGCCTGCGTTCGGCGGTCTCCGCAGCCACGAGGCGGGCGCCGAGCTCCGGGTGCACGTACTGGCCGCCGGCAGCCACGTCGCGAATTGCCGCGACGAGCTCGGCGTCCGCGGCTTCCTTCAGCACATACCCGCTCGCTCCGGCCTCGAACGCTTCGCGGACGTAGCGAGGGTCGTCCTGCATCGACAGGATGAGCACCTTCGCTTCGGGGCGCTCTCGGAGAACGTTCGGAATGACGTCGATTCCGCTCTCGTTGGGCATCATCACGTCCATCAGCACGACGTCCGGCTTCGTGCTTCGCGCTTCGAAGATCGCGTCACGAGCGCTGCCGGCCTCGCCAACTGCCTCCAGGTCGTCCGCAGCGTTCACGAGCATCGCGAGCCCCGCACGTACCACGGCGTGGTCGTCCACGATCAGGACGCGAATGCTCATGACATCCGCACCTCTGCGGCGACGGTCGTACCGCCTTCACTGCCGGACTCGACCTCGAGCCGCCCACCGAGGAGAGCCAGACGCTCGCGCATTCCGACCAGGCCGAAGGCTTCGGGCGTCTGCTCGGCCGGATCGAACCCCTGGCCGTCGTCCTCCACCACCGCCTTGATCAGCCCGTCCCTCCGGGCGAGCAGGATGCTCACGTGACGCGCGCGCGCATGCTTGACCACGTTCGTCAGCGACTCCTGCACGATTCGATAGAGCGCGGTCTCGACGTCCTCAGGCAGTCGCTCGTCCGCGAGCGACGTTTCGAAGTCGACCAGGATCCCCGTCTGGTCGCTGAACGACTCGACAAGCCGCTCCAACGCTGCGACGAGGCCGAAGTCGTCGAGGACGCTCGGTCGAAGCTCGACGGCCAGCCGGCGAACGTCCTGCAGGGTGGAAACGACGAGCTCCCGCAGTTCCGCGGCTGCCTTGCGTGAACCGGCGTCCTCGAGCCGATCCTCCAACCCTTTCAGGCCGAGCAGGATCGACGTCAGCGCCTGTCCTGTCTCGTCGTGGAGCTCTCGCGCAAGCCTGCGGCGCTCCAGCTCCTGGGCCTCGACTGCACGGCGCAGCGAGTCGCTCGCGATTCGCTCGGAGAGGTCCACCGCAAGAGCGGCACGGACCGCGAAGGTCTCCGCGAGGCGAAGATCGGTGTCGGTGAACCGCACATCCTGGCCGAGCTTGTCATGGGCCGCGAGAACTCCGATCGCCCTCCCGCGCACGAGCAACGGCACCCAGAGGCCGCTGCGGGCTCTGAGCAGGCGGGCTGCATGCGGGTCGATGTCCGGATCGTCCAGCAGTGAGTCGGCGCGTTCGCTTTGACCACGCGCCAGCACCCTGCCGGTCTTCGAGGTCGACCGCGGGATCGTCTCGCCGAGCAACGGCTCGCTTTCGTGTCCCGCAACTGCCGTGAACCGCAGCTCGTCGGCCCCGCTCGGCAGCAGCACCGTGACGAGGCGCGCGTCCAGAAGCTCGCGCAAGCGCCGAGCGATGAGATCGAGCAACCGGTCGAGGTCCGTCTCCGTTGCCAGGGCGTTCCCGACCTCGTTCAGCGACTCGAGCTGCCTCGACCAGCTCGTGGCGGCTTCGTAGAGACGCGCGTTCTCGATCGCGACCGCGGCCTGGCTCGCGAGCAACCCGACGAGCTCCTGGTCCTCCTCGGTGAAGTCGTCACCGTCGGCCTTCTCGGTCAGATAGAGGTTCCCGTAGGCGACCCCGCGAAGATGGATCGGCACGCCGAGGAAGGTGTTCATCGGAGGGTGGTTGGGGGGAAACCCGACCGCGCGTGGATCCTCGCCGAGGTTGTGGAGCCTGAGCGGGGCGTCCTCGCTGATCAGCACGCCGAGAATCCCCCGCCCGCGCGGAAGCTCACCGATCGCGGCGTGCGTCTCGGCATCCAGGCCCGTAGTGAGGAAGCGCTCCAGCTCGGAGCCGGTCTGGTCGATCACGCCGAGCGCGGCGTAACGCGCACGTGTCAGCTCGGCCGCCGCCTCGACGAGCCGCTGCAGAAGCGCGTCGAGCGAGAGCTCCGACGTGAGCGCGACGCCGGCCTCGACCAGCGCACGCAAGCGATGTTCGCTCGGCGTGACTGCGTCCACGGGCTCAGCGTAACCAGGTTCAGTCCGTAGTTCCTACGGGCCGCAGGTCCGGCGAACGCCCGATGGCAGCCGGCCGCGGCGCCGACACGATTGACGCACCAACCCACGAGCGACAGGAGGCGCCATGAAAGCGCTCGTCTACAAGGGGCCGGGGCTTCGCAGCTGGGAAGAGAAGCCCGACCCGAACATCCAGGAGCCGACCGACATCGTCGTTCGGATCGACTCGGCCACGATCTGCGGGACCGACCTGCACATCCTCAAGGGCGACGTCCCGGCGGTGGAGCCGGGCACGGTGCTCGGGCACGAGGCGGTCGGCACAGTCGTCGAGATCGGCGATGCCGTCACGACACTCGAGCCCGGCGACCGTGTCCTCGTCTCCTGCATCACCTCGTGCGGCCGTTGCCCGTCCTGCAAGGAAGGCCGCTACGGGCTCTGCACCGGCGGCGGCGGTTGGATCTTCGGCCATCTGATCGACGGACTCCAGGCCGAGTACGCGCGCGTCCCCTTCGCGGACACGTCCGTCTACAAGGTCCCGGACGAGCTGAGCGACGAGCAGGTGCTGTTCCTCGCCGACATCCTCCCCACCGCGTACGAGGTCGGGGTGCTCAACGGTGAGCTCGGCCCCGGCGACACGATCGCAATCGTGGGCGCCGGCCCGATCGGGCTCGCAACGATCCTGACGGCCAAGCTGTACACCCCTGGCAGGATCATCGCGATCGACCTGGCCGACTCGCGCCTCGAGAAGGCTCGCGAGTTCGGCGCGGACGAGACGATCAACAGCGGTCAGGAGGACGCGCGTGCGCGCGTGCTCGAGCTGACCGGCGGGCTCGGAGCCGATGTCGCCGTCGAGGCGGTCGGCGTTCCGGAGACGTTCGAGCTCTGCGCGGAGATCGCCCGCCCGGGCGGCCACGTCGCCAACGTGGGCGTGCACGGGCACCCGGCCACGCTCCACCTCGAGACGCTCTGGATCCGCGGCCTGACGATCACGACCGGCCTGGTCGACACGTTCACCACGCCGCGCCTGTTGAAGCTGATCGCGGAAGGCCGGCTCGACGCGACACCGTTCGCGACGCACCGGTTCCCGCTCGACGAGACAATGGCGGCGTACGACACGTTCGCCGCGGCGGCCGAGACCGATGCGCTGAAGGTCGTGCTCGAAGCCACACCCGTGAGCGAGAAGCGAGGAGAAAAGGGGGTCGCGCTTGTCGGCAGCAGCGCGTAGCCAGCCGGCGGCGGCCGCGGTCGACGTGATCCTCCGCGACGGCTCCACCCTTCGACTGAGGGCGCCCGTGCAAGACGACGCGGGCGCGCTCGCCGCCTTCTTCACGGGTCTCTCCGAGCGAAGCTTCTACCAGCGCTTCCACGGGAGCCGCGCGGTCGACGACGAGCTCCTCGAGCACTTCCTCGATCCCGACTGGGACGACCGCGGCGTGCTGGTGGGCACGGTGGCGGGAGCGGGCGGCGACGAGCGGATCGTGGCAGTCGGCGAGTACGACCGCCTGCGCGACCCCTCCGCAGCGGAGGCGGCGTTCGCGGTCGCGGACGAGCGCCAGGGTCACGGGATCGGTACGCGCCTGCTCGAGCGGCTCGCCGCGCTTGCCGCCGAGCAGGGCGTCGAGCGCTTCGTCGCCGAGGTCCTGCCGGACAACCGGGCGATGCTCGGGGTCTTCGAGGGCGCCGGTCTCGAGGTCACGCGAGAGCTGGACGGCGGCGAGTTCGAGGTCTGCTTCCCGGTCGCAGCCACCGAGCGGTACCGCTCGCGAGTGGACGAGCGCGACCACCTCGCCGTGACGGCCTCTCTCCGCCCGTTCTTCGAGCCGAAGTCGCTCGCCGTGATCGGCGCCTCGCGCCGGCGCGGCTCGATCGGCGGCGAGCTCTTCCGCAATGTCCTGACGGCCGATTTCGCCGGTGCGGCCTATCCAGTCAACCGCGATGGAGAGCCGGTCGCCGGCGTGCCCGCGTACGCCTCGATCGAAGACGTGCCCGTGGTCGTCGACCTCGCCGTCGTCTGCCTGCCCGGCCCGCTGGTGCTCGAGGCGGCCGAGGCGACGCTTGCCAGGGGCGTCAAGGCGCTCTGCGTCATCTCCTCCGGCTTCGCCGAGGTCGGCGCCGAGGGCCGCGAGCGCCAGGAGCGCTTGCTGGGCCTCATACGCGCCCACGGAGGCCGCCTCGTCGGGCCGAACTGCCTCGGCATCGCCGTCCCGCGCCTCGGCCTCAACGCGACCTTCGGCCCGCGGCCGCTGCCACCCGGCCCGATCGCGTTCTCGTCCCAGAGCGGCGCGCTCGGGCTCGCGCTGCTCGAGAAGGCCTCGGAGCGGAGTCTCGGCTTCTCGGCGTTCGTGTCGATCGGCAACAAAGCCGACGTCTCCTCCAACGACCTGCTCGAGTGGTGGGAGGAAGACGACGAGACAGAGCTCGTCCTTCTGTACCTGGAGTCCTTCGGCAATCCGCACAAGTTCGCGCGGCTCGCCCGGCGGATCGCACGCCGCAAGCCCGTGCTCGCGCTCAAGGCCGGCTCGACCGAGGCCGGGGCGCGCGCAGCGAGCTCACACACCGCCGCTCTTGCGAGCTCCGACACCGCAGTCGAGGCGCTCTTCCGGCAGGCCGGCGTCATCCGCGCCGACACGCTCGAGGAGCTGGTCGACGCGGCCGCGCTGCTCTCGAGCCAGCCGCTGCCTCGGGGCCGCCGCGTTGGCGTGGTTACGAACGCCGGTGGCCTCGGCATCCTCTGCGCCGACGCCTGCGCCGCAGCGGGGCTCGAGCTCCCGGAGCTGAGCGACGAGACGCGGGCCGCGCTCCAGCCGCTGCTGCCCGATGACGCGAGCCTCGCCAACCCGGTCGACCTGCTCGGCTCCGCGATGGGCGCCACGTTCGGAGCCGTCATTCCGGCGCTCCTCGAGGACAAGCGACTCGACTCCCTGATCGTCCTCTTCGTGCCACCGGTCGTTGCCGGGGCCGACGAGGTCGCGGTCGCGATCCAGGACGCCGTCAGCGGCGCCTGCACGGACAAGCCGGTGCTCGCCGTGCTGATCAGCCGGGAGGGTACGCCCGCGGCACTGCGCGACGGCGGCAGCGCGGTGGCGGCGTTCGCGTACCCGGAGTCGGCTGCACGGGCCCTCGGCCTCGCAGCGGCACGCGCCGAGTGGCTCCGGCGCCCCGCAGGGGCGGTCCCTGCCCGACCGGAGGTCGACGTCGAGGAGGCGCGCCGCATCGTCGGCGACACGCTCGCCGGGTGTGACGAGGCGTGGCTCGACGCCGACGCGACCCGTCGCCTGCTCACGGCCTACGGCGTCCCGGTCGTCCCGGAGCGCGTGGCTCAGAGCGCGGACGAGGCCGTCGAGGCTGCGCTCGAGCTCGGCCTCCCCGTCGTCCTCAAGACGGCGGCGGCCGGGGCCCACAAGACCGAGCAAGGCGGCGTTGCACTCGATCTCCACGACGAGCTGCAGGTCCGGGCCGCTGCCGAGCGGATCGGACTGCCGCTGCTCGTGCAGCCGATGGTGAGCGGCGGCGCGGAACTCCTCGCAGGCGTCGTCCAGGACCCGGTTTTTGGGCCGCTCGTCGCCTTCGGCCCCGGCGGTGTGCTCGCGGAGCTGATCGGCGACGCCGCGTTCCGGATCGCCCCGCTCACGGACGTCGACGCGAAGGAGCTCGTGCAGGAGGGCAAGGCCGGCCGACTCGTCGCCGGCTTCCGTGGCGCCCCCGCGGCGGACGCAGCCGCG
>DATLPH010000088.1:0-2537 GCA_035535855.1 Gaiellaceae bacterium | reverse complement strand
ACGACGCAGCGAAGTTCGGCTTCTCCCGGCAGCGCCTCGTGATCCGGCGCGCCGGGGTAACGCGCTTCGCGGCCGCGTTGCGGCGACCACCGTCTCCTGGCGGACGAGCGCAACCCGCGAACTACTTCGACCACCGGCGCTCGGTGTCCGTGCGCGACCTCGACCGCGACGGCGCCCCCGAGGTCGTGCTCGACCTCTACTGGGGCGGCGCCCACTGCTGCTGGTACACGCAGATCTACCGTTACGTGTCCGCGGCGGGGACGTACAGGCCGCTCGTGCACGTGTGGGGAAACCTGCCGTACCGCCTGGAGGACCTCGACCGCGTCGGGACGCCCGAGCTCGTCGCGCACGACAACCGTTTCTCGTACGCCTTCTCGAGCTTCGCGGACTCGCGCTGGCCGATCCGGATCCTGCGCTACGGCGCCGGGACGCTCACCTTCGTGACGAGGTCGTACGCGCGGCAGATCGGCCATGACGCGACCGCGCTGTGGAAGGAGTCGATGTCGCCGGCGGGGAAGCGCGACAACTACGGCAGGCTGGCGGCTTGGGCCGCGGACGAGTGCATGCTCGGACACTCCGGGGCCGCGTTCGACACGCTCGAGCAGCTGCGCCGGTCGGGCCGGCTCCACGGCCAGCCGAAGCCGGCCGCGTACCTGAAGCACCTACGCCGCTTCCTGCGGCGGACCGGCTACCTCTAGGGCGTCCAGTCGACGTAGGTCCAGTCGGTATTGCTGCGACCCGGCGGGAGTCCCACGAGCCGTGCCCTCTCCCGCTCCTCCTGCTCGTGCTCCCGCAGGGCTTTCTCGATCGCGGCCTCGCCCTTCAGCCGCTCGTGCCGCGCGTTGCCCTCCCGGAACCGGCGCCAGAGCTTCGTGAGCATGGCCCTAGTCTAGGAGAGCACCGGCAAGGACTTCACGATCCCGACGCCTTCCTCGCGCCGGGTAGCCGCGATCGCCTCGGCCAGGGCTGTGATCGCCCGGGCGGCCTCCGAGTCGGGGTCGCTCTCGACGAGCGGGACTCCCGCGTCGCCTGACTCGCGGAGCGCCGCGTCGAGCGGCACGCTCCCGAGCAGCGGCACCTCGAGCTCCGCGGCCAGCTTCTCTCCGCCGCCGAAACCGAACGTCTCGCCGGTCATGTTCTCGACCACGCCGAGCAGTCGCATGTTCGTCTTGCGCGCCATCAGCGCCGCCCGGGCGGCGACCTCCTGCGCGAGCGGCTGAGGCGTCGTCACGACCACGGCCTCGGCGCGCGGAAGCAGCTGGCCGAGCGAGATCGAGACGTCACCTGTTCCAGGCGGCATGTCGACGACGAGCGTGTCGAGCTCGCCCCAGTGCACGTCGGTGAGGAACTGCTCGAGTGCCCGGTGCAGCATCGGTCCCCGCCACATCACCGGCTCGTTCTCGTCGAGGAAGAACCCGATCGACATCAGCTTCAGCTCTCCGCGCACGGGCGGCACGATCATGCGGTCGACGGCCACGGGCTTCTGGTGGATCCCGAGCAGGTGCGGAATCGAGTGGCCGTAGACGTCCGCGTCGAGGATCCCGGTTCGCTGGCCGAGCAGCTCGAAGGCGGCTGCGAGGTTCGCGCTCAGGGTCGACTTGCCCACGCCGCCCTTGCCGCTCGCGACCGCGATCACGCGTGTCGAGCGGTCGAGCTGGATCCCCTTCGTGCGCTCGGTGACGGAGCCGCGCAGCCGCGCGGTCAGGGCGCCGCGCTCGTCCGGCGTCATCACCCCGAACTCGAGCGCCACGCGCTGAACGCCCTCGACCGGCGCGAGCGCCTTGCCGACCTGCTCCTCGAAGCTCGAACGGAGCGGGCAACCGGCCACAGTGAGCGCGATCCCGACGGTCACGTCGCCGCCCTCGATGCGGACGTCGCGGACCATGTCGAGCTCGATCACGTTCCGCTTCAGCTCCGGATCGATGACCTGCTCGAGCGCCTTCAGAATCTTCTCGCGCTGCGGCTCCATCTTGCTCCTGAGGGTACCTAGACCCCTAGGCGCCCCGAGCAGCCGACGCTGACCGGCTTCACCGCGAGAGCGCGGCGAACAGGCGCTCACACACCTCCGGAGTCGCTCCTGCGACGAGACGCGAGCGGCCCTCGATATCGAGCGGCGCGGCTCCGAACGGCGGGGCCTCCGGAAGGTCGATCGCCAGCCCGCGCTCGCGGACGAGCAGCTGCGCGGAAGCGATGTCGACCGAGCGCGCCGCTTTCAGCGAGCAGACCGCATCCACGCGCCCCGCCGCGAGGTGGCAGAGCGAGAGCGCGAGCGAGCCCATGATCCTGAGGCGATACGCGAGCCCGACCATCGCCGCCGCCTGCTCGGCCACGCTGGAGGTGAGCGTGGCCTCGAAGGAGAGGATCTCGATCTCCTCCTTCGGCCGGATCGGCCCGAGGTCGGCGTCGTTCAGCAGCGCGCCCTTGCCCTTTTCGGCGACCCACTCCTCGCCGGTGCCGAAGTCGTAGACGTAGCCGAAGGTGACATCGTCCATCGTCTCCCCCTCGGCGACCGCGATCGAGACCGAGAAGAAGGGGAT
>DATLPH010000087.1:0-2651 GCA_035535855.1 Gaiellaceae bacterium | reverse complement strand
GGATCAACCAGGACTATCTGCTGCAGGCCAGGCAGATGCAGGCGCTCTCCTTTGTGGTGCACATCCCGCTTGTCTGCTTCGGGATCGCCTTCCCAACACTGGTGTTGTTCGTCGAGTGGCTCTACTTGCGCACCGGCGACGAGCTCTACCGGACGCTGGCGAAGCGCTGGACGAAGGTGATGGCGGCCCTGTTCGCGGCCGGGGTCGTAACGGGCACGATCCTCAGTTTCGAGATGGGCCTGCTGTGGCCGAGCTTCACCGCCAGCTTCGGGAGCGTCTTCGGTCTCGGATTTGCGATTGAGGGGTTCTCCTTCTTCATGGAGGCGATCTTCATCGGGATCTACATCTACGGCTGGAGCCGGCTCTCCCCGCGAGCCCATTTCGCTAGCGGCATCCCCATCGCGATTGCCGGCATCACCGGCTCGCTGACGGTGATCTCGGTCAACGGCTGGATGAACCACCCGACCGGCTTCCATCTACGCGAGGGCAAAGCGGTCGACGTGCATCCCGTCCAAGCGCTCTTTGGCAACAGCTACTTCTGGCACGAGTTCGTGCACATGTATCTGGCCGGTTACATGGTCACCGGCTTCCTCCTCGCGGCCGCCTACGCGGCCGCGCGCCTGCGCGGGCGCTGGGGCCGCTACGAGCGCACCGCGCTCGCGATCCCGCTCGCCGTCGCCGCCCTCTGTGCGCCGGTGCAGGTGCTCGTCGGCGACTGGAACGGGCGCGAGGTGGCCCGTGCACAGCCGACCAAGCTCGCCGCCTTCGAGGGGCTCGGCGAGACGAGACGGGGCGCGCCCGTGCACTTGCTCGGCTGGTACAAGGACGGCCGGATCGAGTACGGGATCCCAATCCCGCGGCTGCTTTCCTTGCTCGCCTACCACGACCCGCACGCGCGCGTCGGCGGCCTCGACGCGGTTCCGGCGGACGAGCGCCCGCCCGTCAACGTCGTCCGCATCGCCTTTCAGACGATGGTCGGGATCGGCACCATGCTCGCCCTGCTCGGTTTCGCCTACCTCGCCGTTCGCTGGCGACGCAAGCGGCTGCCCGAGTCGCCCTGGTTCTACCGCGCACTTGCCGTAGCAGGGCCGCTCTCGGTGGTCGCACTGATCTGCGGCTGGGTGACGACCGAGGTCGGCCGTCAACCCTGGGTCGTCTACCGGGTGATGCGTACCTCCGAGGCCGTCACCGGCGCCGGCGGCATCCCCGTCGGCTACGCGACGCTCGCGCTCGTCTACCTTGGGCTCGCGCTCGCGGTCGCCTGGATCCTCATCCGACTTGCCCGCGCTCCGCTCGATCCGGCACCCGTCACCGCCGAGGAGCCCTGATCGTGCATCTCTACGAGCTGCCGCTGCTGTTCGCGCTCATCGGGCTCGCCTTCTACACGGTGCTCGCGGGAGCCGACTTCGGTGCCGGCTGGTGGCAGCTGACCGCGGGGAAGGGCCCGGACGCCGACTCGATCCGCGACCACGCCCACCGCGCGATGGGCCCGGTCTGGGAAGCGAACCACGTCTGGCTCATCTTCGTGCTGACCGTCATCTGGACTGCCTACCCGAGCGCCTTCGGCTCGATCGCCTCGACCCTCTCGATCCCGCTCTTCATCGCCGCGGTTGGAATCATCTTCCGCGGCACCGCCTACGCCCTGCGCGCCGGGGCGTCGACGAAACGCGAACTGAGCGCGATCGACACCGCCTTTGCCCTCTCCTCGATCCTGACGCCGTTCGCGCTCGGCGCCGCGGTCGGCGGAATCGCTTCGCGCCGCGTGCCGGTCGGGAACGCCGCTGGCGATCAGTTCTCGAGCTGGCTCAACCCGACCTCGTTTCTGATCGGCGTCCTCGCCGTCGCGACCGCCGCGTACCTTGCCGCCGTCTTCCTCTGCGCCGACGCCGCCCGGCTGGGCGAACCGGCGCTCGAGCGGAAGTTCCGCACCCGCGCGCTCACGGCCGGCCTCGTCAGCGGGGCGATCGCTCTCGCCGGCGTGGCCGTGCTGCGCTCCGACGCCCAGCCGCTCTACCACCGTCTCGTTGAGGGCAGAGGGTTAATCGGCCTGATCGCCTCGATCGTTGCCGGCTGCGCCACGCTCGCGCTCGTTTGGTGGAAGCGCTACGAGGCATCTCGCTACACCGCCGCGCTCGCCGTCGCCGCCATCGTCGCCGGCTGGGCGCTCGCACAATCGCCGGTCTTCCTCGAGGGACTGACGGTCCGGGAGGCGGCCGCAGGCCGGGACACGCTCGTCGCCGTGACCGTCGCGGTGCTCGCGGGAGCAGCGATCCTTTTCCCCTCGCTCGCGCTGCTCTTCCGACTTGTCCTAAGCGGAGGCGTCGGCCGTGGCGAGAGCCAGGCGGAGCAGCCGGCCCCCGCGCGCCCTCTGCTCACCGCCCTCGCACCGGGGCTGCTGCCGCGGCTCGCGATCGCTTGCCTCGTGGCCGGGATCGGGTTCCTCACCGTCGCCGACGCAGCCTGGGCGCATACGCTCGGCGTCTTCTGCCTCTTCGCCTTCATCGTCGCCGCGTTTCCCGCGGCTCTTCCACCCGACGTGCTGCCCACCCCCCTCAAGAACCCCGGTGCAGAGAAAGCGGACCCGCGGTGAGTTGGCTCCGTCACATGGGTTCGCAGAACGTTGGCTCTCTGCGGAAACCGTCCGGGTGACC
>DATLPH010000086.1:0-3241 GCA_035535855.1 Gaiellaceae bacterium | reverse complement strand
ATTCAACGCCTGCGCGCGGGCGCCCGCTCCGACGGCACGCTGGTCGCGCTCGAGGCGGAGTACGTGAACGCGATCGGCTGGTCGGGCTTCTCCGGGCCGACCTACGGGCCGATGGAGATGCTCTACGCCTGCGAGAACGTGAGGACGCTGACCTACGGCGCTAAGCTGAACCTGCCGCCGAACGCGGCCTTCCGCGCGCCGGGCTTCGTCGAGGGGACCTTCGGGCTCGAGTGCGTGCTCGACGAGCTGGCCGCGCGGCTGGAGCTCGACCCGCTCGAGCTGCGGCGGCGCAACCACGCCGACAACGATCTCGCCGACGGCCGGCCCTTCTCGTCGAAGAACCTGCTCGAGTGCTACAAGCGGGCCGACCCGCACTGGGCGCGGCGCGAGGAGGTGCGGGCTCGTTCGAACGGCCCGGTCCGGCGCGGGACCGGCCTCGCGAGCCAGATCTGGTACGGCGGAGGCGGGCCGCCCTCGTACGCCTGGGTGCGCGTCGGCTCCGACGGCCACGTCGCGGTGATCACGGCGATGCAGGACATCGGCACCGGCACACGCACTGCGATGGCGCAGATCGCCGCCGAGGAGCTCGGCCTGCCACTCGAGCGCGTGCGCTGCGAGCTCGGCGACTCCGCCCGCGGGCCGTACGCCTCGATCTCGGCAGGCTCCTCGACCACGCCCTCGATGGGCCCGGCCGTGCGCGCGGCCGCGGCGGACGCGGCGCGGCAGATCCTCGAGATCGCGGCGCAGCGCTACCACCTGGAGGAGCGCGTTCTCTCCCTGAAGGACGGCAACGTCGTCTCCGCCGACGGCGGCTCGTGGCCGCTGGAGGAGGTGACGGGGCTGCTCGATGACGCGCAGATTCTGGGCAAGGGCGCCCGTGGGCCGAATCCGGCCGGGATGCGCGTGCTCACGTTCGGGATCCAGGTCGCGGACGTGGCCGTCGACATCGAGACCGGCGAGGTGAAGGTCGACCGCATCGCGGCGATCCACGACGTGGGCCGCGTGATCAACCCGCTCGGGGCTCAGAGCCAGGTCGAGGGCGGGATCGTGCAGGGCGTCGGCCACACGCTCTCCGAGGAGCGGCTCGTCGACCCGGCCACAGGGCGCGTCCTGACCCAGAGCCTCGACGCGTACAAGCTGCCGACCATCGCCGACGTGCCCGAACTGGTCGTCGAGCTGCTCGACATCCCGGACGAGCACCTGACGAACCTCGGCTCGAAGGGCCTCGGCGAGCCGCCGATCGTGCCGACCGCGGCGGCGATCGTGAACGCGATCCGCGACGCGACCGGCGCGGACGTGCGCTCGCTGCCGGTCACGCGGGAAGAGATGCTGCGCGCCCTGGCCGAGGCGCGGGAGCGCGAGAAGCTTGCAGCTGCTCCAGCCTGAGTCGCTCGAGGCCGCCGGCGCGGCCCTCGGCAACGGCTCCGTGGCGCTCGCCGGCGGAACCGACCTCGTGCCGCTGCTGCGGGAAGGGATCGTGGAGGCGGAGACGCTCGTCGACGTGCGCGAGGTCGTCCCACGCGGGGTGCATGAAGGCGGTGGCCGGATCGGGGCTGCCACGACACTCGCCGAGCTCGAGGCCGCCGCTCAGATCCCACAGGCCCTACGCGAGGCGTGCGCGCTGGCGGCCTCGCCCCAGCTGCGCTCGATGGGGACGATCGGCGGCAACCTGCTGCAGGCGACCCGCTGCTGGTACTGGCGGCTGAAGTACCCGTGCTTTCTGCACGGGGGCTCGGTGTGCCACGCGCGGCAGGGCGAGCACCGCGAGCACGCGATCTTCGGCAACGAGCGGTGCGCCTCCGCGCACCCGTCGGACCCGGCGGCTGCGCTGCTGGCTCTGGGCGCGACGATCCGCACCGACCGGCGCGAGCTCCCGGTCGCCGACCTCTACCGGCTACCGACCGAGGACGACCTCGACGTGACGGCGCTCGAGCCCGGCGAGCTGATCCTCGAGCTCGAGGTCCCCGAGACACCGGCCAGCACGTACCTGAAGGCGATGGAGCGAACACGTTTCGCCTTCGCGCTCGTCGGGGTCGCCGCAGTGCGCTCGGGAGACGGGACCCGCCTTGCCCTCGCCGGCGTGGCCCCGATCCCGTGGCTGCTGGCCTCGCCGGACGACCTCGACCACGCCACGCCGCTCCCCGGCACCGCGTACAAGGTCAAGCTCGCGCGCCCGCTGATCCGCCGGGCGCTCGAAGCCGTCGGTGCCTGACGGCGACGTCTGGGCCGTCGTGCTCGCGGCAGGGGCCTCGACGCGCTTTGGCTCGGCCAAGCAGCGGCTGTTGCTCGAGCCCGTGCTCGAGCGGGTGCGGCGCAGCTCCGTGGACGAGCTCCTTGTCGTGCTCGGGGCGCACGAGCTGGAGTCGTCCGCCCGCACTGTGAGCTGCCCGGACTGGGAACGCGGGCCTGGCGCCTCGCTCCGCTGCGGGCTCGCCGCGCTGCCCGAAGCAGCGCAAGCCGCGGTGGTCGTCCTCGCCGACGGCCCCGACCTGGCGCCCGAGGCGATCGACCGCGTGATCGCCGCCTGGCGCGACAAGCCGGCGCCCGTGGTCGCCGCGACATACGGGGGCACCCGGCTTCATCCGGTGCTTCTCAGCCGCGCCACCTGGCCTGACGTTCCAGACGAAGGGGCGCGCACGCTCGACGCCGTCCTCGTCCCCTGCGACGATCTAGGGCCTCCAGGAGACGTCGATTTCGCCGATGAGGTACCCGACCACCTGAGACCGTGGAGCTCGCCAGACCCCTAGCCGCCGAACCCGCCGCCGAGCAGAGCTCAGCGCTCATGTCGCTGCGCCTACAGC
Organism: Gaiellaceae bacterium; assembly: GCA_035535855.1. Classification (GTDB taxonomy): domain Bacteria; phylum Actinomycetota; class Thermoleophilia; order Gaiellales; family Gaiellaceae; genus AC-32. The sequence continues at coordinate 440 of DATLPH010000086.1, read as the reverse complement.
GGAAGCTGACCGTGGAGCAGGCTGCAAAACGCGCCGCGCTCTGGCCCGAGCAGGTCGAATGGCTCGAGGAGGGCCGGCTCTACCGTTTCCCCGGCTACGAGGCCGCCGTGCTCGCGCTGCTGCGCTACGCGACCTCGCTCGGGATCGACCACCGCGAGGCACGGCGGCTTTCGGGGATGCCCGTCGAGCCGCCGGCCCGGCGCCCCGTCGGGCAATGGGTCGCCGCAGGAGCCGCGACCGCGGTCCTCGTGGCCGTCACCCTCACCTTCCTCGTCGGGCTCGGCGGCGGCACTCAGTCCGGAGGCAAGAGCAACGCCGCCGGACTCGCACCTCCCTGGAAGGTCTCGGTGGACGTGCTCAACGGCAGCGGCGACATCAACTACACGCGCCGCGTGGCCAGCCGCGTCGGCTCGTTCGGGTACCGGATCGCACACGTCACC
>DATLPH010000085.1:0-35234 GCA_035535855.1 Gaiellaceae bacterium | reverse complement strand
CGCCGAGGAGGCCGTCAGCCGCCTGCGCGACCTCGAGGTGATCTCCGAGGCGGCCTTTACCCACCTCGACCTCGACCGCCTGCTCGAGAACTTGCTCGACGGCATCCGCAAGGTGATGCGCACCGACACCGCGGTCGCACTCCTGCTCGAGGAGACGGGCGCGGAGCTGGTGGCCTCGTGGGCGAGAGGCCTCGAGGAGGAGGTCGAGGCCGGCGTTCGCATTCCGGTCGGGAAGGGCTTCGCCGGTCGCGTCGCGGCGACTCGGGCGCCGGTGTTCATCCCGGACGTCGAGCGTGCGGAGCTCGTCAACCCGCTGCTCATCAAGCGCGGCCTCAAGTCGCTGCTCGGCGTCCCGTTGCTCGTCGAAGGCCGGCTCCTCGGCGTGCTGCACGTGGGCTCGCTCAGGCCACGCGTGTTCATGAAGGACGACGAGCGCACGCTGCAGCTGCTCGCCGACCGCGTCGCCCTGGCGATCGACCAGTCACGGCTCTACGAGCGCGAGCGGGCCGCCAGCCGCCGGCTCGAGTTCCTCTCCGAGGCGAGCGAGCTGCTCGGCTCGACGCTCGACTCGACCGCCGCGCTGCAGCGTCTGACCGCGCTGGCCGTCCCGTACCTCGGCGACTGGTGCGTCGTCGACATGATCCAGCCGGACAACAGCCTCCAGCGCGTGGCGGTCGCCCATGCCGATCCAGAGCTGAGCGCCGCAGGGTTCGAGTTCCAGGAGCGCTTCCCGCCCGATCCCGAGTCGCCGCACGGCCCCGCGCACGTGATCCGCACTGGCCGCGCGGAGCTGATTCGAGCGGTCACGGACGAGCACCTGCGCGCGGCCAGTAGGGGCGACGAGGAGCTCCTGCACGCGCTGCGCGAGATCGAGATGACGTCATTGATGTGTGCGCCGTTGCTTGCCCGCGGCCGCGTGCTCGGCGCGATCACCCTCCTCTCCGATCGGCCCGACCGACTCTTCGACGAGGAGGATCTCGTCACCACCGAGGAGCTGGCGCGGCGCGCGGCAGTGGCGGTCGACAACGCGCTGCTCTTCGACGCGGCCGAGCGGCGGGCCGACGCGGCGCGCGTGCTCGAGCACATCGCCGACGGCGTCTTCCTGCTCGACGCCGACGGCGTCATTCGCCTCTGGAACCGCGCGGCCGAAACCGTCACAAACCTGCTCGCGGCAGACGTGGTGGGGCGTCCGGCCGCTGAGGCGATACCCGGGTGGACAGCGATCGCGGATCGCGTCCCCGTCGCGGCCGCTCCTGTTGCGCGCGCGGCCGAGACGCTCCCGCTCGAGCTCCCGGGGCACGAGGTCTGGCTCTCGATCGCCGGCGTCGGCTTCTCCGAGGGCACGGTCTTCGCCTTCCGCGACCTGACCGAGGAGCGCGTGCTCGAGGAGCTGCGCAGCGACTTCGTCTCGACGGTCTCGCACGAGCTGCGGACGCCGCTGGCCGCGGTGTACGGCGCCGCGCTGACCCTGCAGCGGGAGGACATCGATCTTGGCGAGGTCCTGCGGGCGAACCTGCTGGCGGTGATCGCCGCCGAGTCCGACCGGCTCGCGCGGACGGTCAACGACATCCTCTGGGCGAGCCGGCTCGATGCCGACCGGCTGCAGCTCGACCTGGGCAGCCACGACGCCGCGGCCCTGACACGAACCGTGGTCGACGCGGCGCAGGTGCACCTGCCCGAGTCTTTGGAGCTGTCTCTGACCTGCGAGCCCGGCCTGCCGCCTGTGGCGGGAGACCCCGACAAGGTGCGCCAGGTGCTGACGAACCTGGTCGACAACGCGGTCAAGTACTCGCCCGACGGAGGGCGCGTCGAGGTCGAGGTGAAGCGCCGCGACCACGCAGTCTGCTTCAGCGTCGTCGACCACGGCCTCGGGATTCCGCAGTCCGAGCAGCGGCGGATCTTCGACAAGTTCTACCGGGTCGACCCGAATCTCACCCGCGGCGTCGGCGGCACGGGCCTCGGCCTCTACATCTGCCGCGAGCTCGTGCGCAGGATGAACGGGACGATCTGGGTCGAGTCCCGCGAGGGCGAGGGCTCGCGCTTCAGCTTCGAGCTGCCGGTAGCGACAGCGTGAAGCGCGCCCCGTGCGGTTGCGCGGGCGCGTAGTCGAGCCACCCGCCCATCGCCTCGGCGTAGGCGGAGGCGATCGAGAGACCGAGGCCCGAGCCGGCCGTGCCGCTGCGCCGTGAGTCGTCGCTGCGGCTGAAGCGCTCGAACAGGCGCGGCACGAACTCCGGCTGGACCCCGCGGCCGCGGTCCTCGACCACGAGCCGGAAGCGGTCGGTGGACTTGCCTCGCACCTCGACCGGAGCCGCGCCGTAGCGGAGAGCGTTGAGGATCAGGTTCGCAGCGACGCGTTCGAAGCCGACCGGGTCGGTGACGAGCTCGAGCTCAGGGTCGACCAGGACCTGGACGTCCGCGCGGCGCTCGGCCGCGATGCGCGGGATCAGATCGATCAGCCGCTCCTGCGGCCGGAACAGCTCGCGCTGCGTGGAGACGCTGCCCGACTCGATCCGCGACAGGTCGAGCAGCTGGTCGGCGAGATCGCACAGGCGCCCCGTCTGTTGGACGAGCGTTCCGAGGAGCGCGTGCACCTGGTGCTCCTCGAGCTCGTCGACCCGGATCTGCAAGGTGGCCGCGATTCCGTGGACGACGGAGATCGGCGTGCGCAACTCGTGTGAAGCGATCGAGACGAAGTCGGACTTCTGCCGATCGGCGTGGTCGACGTCGCGGGCGCGGTCGGCGACGGCGGCGGCCGCCTCGCCGAGGGCGTTCAGCACGGAGAGGTCGGCCTCGTCGGGCGGCGGCTCGCCCGCTCCGGGAACGGGCACGAGCCCGTCGGGCGGCTGCCACTCGACGCGCTTGAAACCGAACGCCTCGCTGGTGCCGGCGCAGACGCGATCGATCAGCTCGCGGGCGCGGAAGGGGCTGTCGGTGACGACTCGCGCGAGCACATGAAGTGCCCGCTCCTCGTTGGCGGTCTCCGCAGGCATGCACTGCGAGTGTCACCGCCCCACCCGCTTCCAAACGCGAGGAGCGGCCTCTCGGCCGCTCCCAAACCACTGCGTGCGCGTGTGCCGGTCTAGTAGCCGGGCGGAGGTGCGTCCTCCACGTACCCCCCGCGACGGCGCGACCAGTAACCGGGGCCTGCCCACGTCGACCAGAAGATCATCGAGAGCACGGCGCCGACGATCCCGACGATCAGCAAGATCCAACCGATGGTCTGGACGTCCACACCTGAGACGTTCGTGTTCACGGCGAAGGCGAGAATCGCTCCCGCCGCGATCAGCAACATGCTTACTCCGAGTCCCACTTGAGTCCTCCTTCGGGGGTTGCCGAGCGCATGTACCCATTTGCACGCACCCTGAACCTCGCTCGTTGCAGGAGTTTCTAAGCCTCCGAAACGGCATGTCGCTTCCCCCACGGCCCGCCTCCGCGTCGAGTAGTCTCGGCCCCGGTGCGCAGGGGATCGGTCGTCCAGCTCGTCGTCCTCGGAATGCTCTTCGGCGCCGGTGCCGCCGCGGTCGCGCTGCTGATCCCGTGGCTACCGGACTCGGCAAGCGAGCAGGCCGACCGGATCGACTTCGTCTTCTGGTTCGTGACCGCGATCTGCATCGCGATCTTCGCGCTCGTCGCCGCGGTGATCGTCTACTCGCTGCTGAAGTTCCGCGCCCGCCCCGACGACGACTCCGACGGCCCGCCCGTCCACGGGCACACCGGGCTCGAGATCTGGTGGACGGCGATCCCGGCGGCGCTCGTGACCGCGATCTCGATCGTGAGCGCGGTCGTCCTATCGAGGAACGACCACCTGCCGCAGGCCTCGGCCGCCTCGGGGCAGGGCGACCCGCTGAAGCCGCTCGTGGTGGACGTGACGGCCCAGCAGTTCGCGTGGCTCTTCACGTATCCGGGCTTCGACAAGGTGACCTCCTCGACGCTGCGGCTCCCGGTGGACGTCCCCGTCCAGCTGCGGCTGAGAGCCCTCGACGTGATCCACTCGTTCTGGGTGCCCCAGTTCGGCCAGAAGCAGGACGCGGTGCCGGGCATGGTGACGAAGCTCGTGATCACGCCCAAGCGGCTCGGCACCTTCCCCGTCATCTGCACCGAGCTGTGCGGCCTCGGCCACGCGCTGATGCGCTCGGAGTCGATCGTCACGAGCCGCGACAAATTCACCAGCTGGGCGAAGGGGGCGGGCGCCGGAGCCTCGGCCACGGTCTCGGGGAAGACCGTGTTCATGAACAACGGCTGCGATGGGTGCCACACCTTCAAGCCGGCAGGCGCCCACGGAGCGGTGGGCCCGGACCTCGATAAGCTGGCCGAGCTCGCTCGCCGAGCCGGGAAACCGCTGGACGAGTTCATCCGGGAGTCGATCGTGAAGCCAGACGCCTACGTCGAGCGGGGCTATCCCAAGGGCGTGATGCCGGCGACGTTCAGCACGCTTCCCGCCGCGCAGCTCGACGCGCTCGTGAAGTACCTGTCGGGAGGCTCGAAGTGACAGACGTCGCGGTCGGGCACAACGTGCACGCCGAGCACGCGCCCGCTCCGCCGCCGACCGGCTTGCGCCGGCTGCTCGCGCCCGGCTGGCTGCGCGCGATCTGGATGAGCGCGCTCTTCTTCGGCATCGGCGCCGGCATCACGGTGCTCGTCCGCTGGCTCGAGACCTGGCATCCGATCTGGCCCGGCTCCGTGATCGTGACCGTCGAGCTCGCGGCGGTGCCGTTTGGCTTCCTCGCCGGGATCGGCGGCTTCGACTACTGGGCGCGCTACGCGAGCGGCGCGCCGACGCTGCCCGAGGACCACTCCGGCCACGGAGCGCGCAGCTGGAAGGACTACTTCCGGATCAACACCGACCACAAGGTGATCGGGATCCAGTACCTGGTCACGACGATCGTCTTCTTCGTGATCGCCGGCCTGCTGGCGATGTTCATGCGCGCCGAGCTCGCCAGGCCGGGGATGCAGTTCGTCGACAACCAGACCTTCAACGGGCTCTTCTCGGTGCACGCGGCGCTGATGATCTTCCTGTTCGTGATCCCCGCCTTCGCCGGGATCGGCAACTACGTGATCCCGCTGATGATCGGCGCGCCCGACATGGCCTTCCCGCGGCTGAACGCGCTCTCGTTCTGGCTGCTGCCGATCGCCGGCGTGATGATGGTCTCGAGCTTCCTCGTCCCCGGCGGCCCCTTCGCGGCCGGGTGGACGAACTACACGCCGCTCTCGGTGCACCAGCCCCTCGGGAACACGTTCTTCTCGATGGCGGTCCAGTGGGCCGGCGCCAGCTCGATCATGACCGCGCTCAACTTCCTGGTCACGATCATCACCATGCGCGCGCCGGGGATGACCTTCTGGCGCATGCCGCTGCTCGTCTGGGCGAACTTCACGACCTCGCTGCTCGTCGTGATCGCGACGCCGTTCATCGCCGGCTCGCAGTTCTTCGTCATGTTCGACCGCGTGATGCACACCCACTTCTTCGACTTCACCGCGGGCGGCTATCCCCTCGGCTACCAGCACATCTTCTGGTTCTACTCACATCCGGCCGTCTACATCATGATGCTGCCCGGCTTCGGCATCGCCTCGGAGGTGATCTCCGTCATGGCGCGGAAACCGATCTTCGGCTACCGCCTGATGGCTCTCTCGCTGATGGCGATCCTCGTGCTCGGCTTCTCGGTCTGGGCGCACCACATGTTCGTGGCCGGGATGGCGCCCTGGCTGCGCGTGCCGATGATGGTCACCTCGATGGTGATCGCCGTGCCGACGGGGATCAAGGTCTTCTCCTGGTTAGCGACGCTCTGGGAAGGCCGGATCCACTTCCACACGCCAATGCTGTTCGCGCTCGGCTTCGTCTCGATGTTCGTGATCGGCGGCCTCTCGGGGATCTACCTCGCGGCCGTGCCGATCGACATCGCCACCTCGGACACGTACTTCGTGGTCGCGCACATCCACTACGTGCTCTTCGGCGGCTCGCTGTTCACGATCTTCGCGGGGATCTACTTCTGGTTCCCGAAGATGACCGGCCGGATGTACAACGAGCGGCTCGGCAAGCTCCACTTCTGGCTGACCTTCGTCGGTTTCAACCTGACCTTCTTCCCGATGCACTGGCTCGGGATCCAGGGCATGCCGCGGCGCGTGGCCGACTACGTCCCGAAGTTCGCCGACCTGAACCTGTTCATCTCGCTCGCCTCGTTCGGGCTGGGCGCCTCGACGATCGTCTTCCTCTACAACATGGTCACGAGCTGGCGCTCCGGGCCTCTCGCACCGCCGAATCCGTGGCGCTCGATGACGCTCGAGTGGCAGGTCAGCTCGCCGCCGCCGATCTTCAACTTCGACGAGATCCCGCAGGTCGTCGGCAACCCGTACGAGTACGGTGTCCCGGGCGCGCGCCACGGCGTCTTCAACGGCGACCGCGCGCCAGACTTCGAGGAGGTGCCCACACGATGAGCGACGCGCGGCACGTGCTCGTGATCGCGAACGAGACCGTCGCCGGGCGCAGCCTGATCGAGGCGATCGAGCGCCGGCGCAAGGACGGGCCGGTGCGGGTGACGGTGATCACGCCCGTCAACCAGCCGCGTGAGGGCTACGTCGTCTACGAGGACACGCGCCGCGCCGCGGCCGGGCGCCGGCTCGAGAACACCCTGAAGGCGCTGCGGGCGGCGGGAATCCCTGCTTCCGGCCTCGTCGTCGAGACCGACCCGGTCTCGGCCACGAAGGACGCGCTCGCGCAGCTCGAGCCCTCGCCCGACGAGATCGTCGTCTCGACCCACCCGCAGCAGCGCTCGGGCTGGCTCCGCCGCGACGTGGTCGAGCGGATCAAGGACGCGGCCGGCGGGCGGCCGGTCGAGCACGTCGTCGTCGACCTGGAGCGCGAAGCCGACGGCGAGGCGAACGTGCTCGTCGTCGCCAACGAGACCGTGGTCGGCGACCCGCTGTTGGACACGATCCGCGAGCGGGCCAAGCGCGGCCCGGTCTCGTTCCTGATCATCTGCCCGCAGAGCGACGACGCCCGTGCGCACCCGCAGGCCGAGCGCCGCCTGCGCCGTGCGCTGACGATCCTGCGCGGCGAGGGGATCGAGGCCCACGGACAGGTTGCGCATCCCGACCCGTTCACCGCGGCGGCTCACGCGGTTCAGGACGAGCGCATCGACGAGATCATCGTCTCGACGTTCCCGGGTGAGAAGACCTCGAGCTGGCTCCGCGGCGACCTCGTCGAGCGGCTGCGCAAGCACACGGGGCTGCCCGTCGAGCACGTCGTGGTCGAGCGCGAGAGCGAAAGCGAGCCGGTGACCTCGTGAGCGCTCACGCCGAGAGCCACCCGCCCGTCGCGCACCAGAGCTCGCGCGTAGACGCGCGCACGCTCGGGATGTTCCTCTTCATCGCGTCGGAGATCATGCTCTTCGGCTCCTTCTTCACCGCGTACTTCTTCGTGCGCGTCGGGGAGGGGACGCCGTGGCCGACCCCGGGCCACCACCTGCCGATCTACGTCGCGGGGCTGAACACGATCATCCTGGTGACGTCGAGCTTCACGATGCACTGGGCCCTACAGTCGATCAAGCGCGGGAACCGCTCCGGCCTGCAGGCGGGGCTGACGCTGACGTTCCTGCTCGGGCTGACGTTCCTGCTGACGCAGATCCTGGAGTACGCCCGCATCGGCTTCGCGCCCTACACCGACGCCTTCGGGACGATCTTCTTCTGCCTCACCGGCCTCCACGGCGCCCACGTCTTCGTCGGCCTGACGCTGCTGCTGGCGGCGACGGTGCGCGCCTTCCGCGGCCACTACTCCGAAGAGGAACATCTCGGCGTCGAGATCCCCGGGATCTACTGGCACTTCGTCGACGTAATGTGGATCGTCGTCTACACGACGGTCTACATCCTCTAACACGGGAAGAATGAAGAACCCGCTCCGCTCCGAAGCCGAGGCCTTCCAGTTCCTGCTTTGGGCGGTCGTCTACTTCGCGGCGATCGCGATCGCGGGCGTGATCAACCCTTGGGCCGGCCTCGCCGTCTTCATCGTCCTCACCGCGCTCGTCGCCTGGTGGTGGCTGCGCTCGCGCCGGTTGGAGGCCGCCGCGCCGCAGACCGCGCCCACGCACCCGAGCGGCCCGGACGAGCACCTCATCCTGGTGATTGCGAACGAGACCGTCGGCGGTGAGGCCCTACGTGAGCGGATCGCGCAGGAGGGCCAGGGCAAGCGGACACAGGTGCTGGTCGTCAGCCCCGCCCTCAACACCCCGCTGCGCCACTGGGCCTCGGACGAGGACCCCGCGCGCGAGCAGGCGCAGCAGCGCCTCGAGCGAAGCCTCTCGCAGCTGGAGAGCGAGGGGGTCCAGGCACGCGGCGAGATCGGCGACGGCGACCCGCTACAGGCGATCGAGGACGCGCTGCGCACGTTCGGAGCCGACGAGATCATCATCTCGACGCACCCGGAAGGCCGCTCGAACTGGCTCGAGCGCGGCGTCGTCACGAACGCGCGCGAACGGTTCGCCGTGCCGATCACGCACGTCGTGGTCGACCTCGAGGCCGAAGCGGGCTAGCGCCCGGCGACCGACGAGACGTACTTCGCGACCGCGGCGATCTGCGCGGCGGTGAGCGTTCCCTTGAAGGCAGGCATCGCCCCGCCGCCGTTGATCACCTGGCGCTGGACGCGAGCGAGGTCGGGCCGGAGCTGGTCGAGGTTCGGTCCGACGTTTCCGCTCGTGCCGGCGTCTTTGAGCGTGTGGCAGCTGCCGCAGTTGGCGGTGAAGATGTCTTTGCCGTTCGTCGCCTGCTTACCGCCCGCGACGGGCTTGCCTGCGACGGCCGCGACGTAGGCCGCGACGGCGTCGGCGTCGGCGCCCTTGACCAGCTTCTGCGGCATCGGCGGCACCGCGAGCTCGATTTGGTCGCGCACCACCTGCTCGATCGTCACCTCGTGGAAGCCCTGGCGCCTCGAGTACGAGAAGGCATCGTCGAGGTTCGGGCCCTGGTTCCCGTGCGAGCCGGCGTCGGCAAGCGTGTGGCAGCCGGAGCACTTGGTCAGGAAGAGCTTCTTGCCCTGGTCGCGGTCGCCGCTCTTGGAGATCCCGCCGGTGCCGCAGCCCGCCACGACGAGCGCCGCTCCGAGGGCCAGGACGGCGGCGCCGCCCCGCACTATGCCGACGGCTGCGAGGACAGCTTCGAGAGGGCCTCTTCGCGCGTCGGGTGGATCGTGAAGACGCGGTCGAGCCCCGTGATCTCGAAGATCTTCGTGATGTTGCGGTCGCTGCAGACGAGCGACAGCTGGCCGTCGTTCACGCGCAGCCGCTTGACGCCGCCGACCAGCACGCCGAGCGTGGTCGAGTCGATGAACGTCGTGTTCGAGAAGTCGACGACGACCTCTTTCGCGCCCTTTGCGATCACGTCCAGGAGCTGCTGCTTGAACTCCGGCGCCGTGTAGAGGTCGACCTCGCCCGCGAGCGAGATGACGTACGCGTCGTCGGACAGCTGCTCCGTGGTGATGTCGAAATTCATCCCTGCCTCGCGCTCCTGAGGGCGGGAGTCTAGCGCTGCCCTTGCGGCAGGGACGCTGCCAACTGCGCGAGCGTCTGCCTGACCGCGCCCGCGTTCGGATTGTCGGGCGCGATCTTGAGGAAGCGCCCGTACGCCCTCACCGCGGTGACCGTATCGCCGGCCACCTGGGCTGCCCCGGCGAGCTGGAGCTGGGCGTTCGGCTCCTGCGAGGTTCCCTTCGCCGCGGTCGCGACCTTTCTGTAGGCCGCCTCCGACTTCGAGTACTCGGTGACCATCTTCGAGTAGGCCTCGTTGGCGTTGTTCCGGAGCGCGTCGCTGTACGGATCCGACGAGAGCGCCTGGCCGAGCTGGGAGTTCGTGTCCAGGCCCGGCGGCGTGACGGAGTTGGTGAGGTAGATGATCTGCGCGTTCTCCGCCGCCGTGCGCGCGGCCTCGGCACGGCCGCTGTAGATCCCCGCGATGCGGTTGAGCACGTCGGTGTTCTTCGGTGCCACCGCCGCGGCGCGCTGCAGCGTTGCGAGCGCCTTCGTGTCCTGCTGGTCGGTCTGGTAGAGCCCGGCGAGGTCGAGATAGAGCGCGACGTCCCCCGGGTGGCGGGCGATCGCCTTCTGCTTGTCGCTGATCTGCGAGCTCGTCGAGCTGCTGCTCCCGCCGCCGAAGAGCTTGCCCTGCAGGAGGTCGCCGATTCCGTTCGAGCCGGAGCCCACGCCGAGCAGCACGAAGCCGAGGCCGAACACCAGCGCGAGCAGCACGTACATCACCTTCGCGTGCCGCCGCAGGCGCGAGAAGAAAAGCTGCTCTTCCCAGCTGGGGGGCGCCTTCCCGCGCTTCTGGGGCTGCTTCGGCGGTTCCTTGCGCCGCGCCTGTGTGGCTCCTCGGGCCATAAGCCGACCTAGGGTACCTTCCACTCGTAGGAGTCGCCGATCTCGCGCAGGCGCTCCTTCGTCTCCGCCTCGCAGAGAGCGCCCTCCAGGCCGGCCTCGTAGACGTCACGGGGGTCGAGGCCGAGCGAGGTGGCCGCGTCGTAGTCCAGGCCGAGGTCGGTGCCGAACATGGCCGGGTCGTCGGTCGAGATCGAGCAGCGTGCCCCCGCGGCGACGAGCTGCGGCAGGGGATGCTCCGCCAGTGACGAGACGACCCTCGTGCGCAGGTTCGAGATCGGGCAGACGTCGAGCACGACACGCCTGTCGGCGATCTCGGCCAGCAGGCCCGGGTCCTCCGCCGCGCGGATGCCGTGCCGCAGGCGGTCGGCGCCGAGGCTCTCGAGGGCGCCTCGCACAGAGGGCGGGCCGGCGACCTCGCCCGCGTGCGGGACCGAGGCGAGCCCGAGCTCGCGCGCGAGCGTGAAGACCGGTTCGTAGGGCTCGGGCGGGTACTCGGCCTCGAGCCCGCCGAGCCCGACGCCCACGACGCCGCGGTCGCGGTACTTGGCCGAGTAGCGCGCGACCTGCTCCGCCTCGTCGAGCGGGAAGCCGCGCACGATGTCGGGGGTGAGCCGCACCTCGACGCCGTGCTCCTCGCGCGCCTGCTCGGCTCCGTCGCAGTAGCCGCTGAAGATCTCGTCCCAGCCGACCCCGCGGCGCACGCGCTCGCTCGGAGAGAAGATCCCCTCCAGGTAGACGGCCCCGTGCGAGACGGCCTCGGCCGCGTAGTCGAGCACGACCTGCCGAAAGTCTTCTTCCGTCTGGAGCGCGTTGGTGGTCAAGATCCAGACGTCGATGAAGTGGGAGAAGTCGCGGAAGTCGTACAGCGTCGCAAGCCCCTCCTCGGTCTCGGCCGGGAGCGGGTAGTCGTTACGCCGTGCGATCTCGAGCAGGGTCGCCGGCCGAACCGTTCCCTCGAGGTGGACGTGGAGCTCGATCTTCGGGTAGGTCATTCGCGCCAGCGAGGCTCGAGGATCGTGGCGAGGCCGATCGAAAGCGCATAGAGCAGGACGAGCGGGATCACGGACAGCAGCGTGGTGATCGGGTCGACGCCCGGCAGGATCACGCCGATCACGGTCATCACGAAGATGCCGATCCGCCAGGTGCTGCGCAGCTGTGCCGCGGTCAGGATCCGCAGCCGCACCAGCGCGAGCACGAAGACGGGCACCTCGAACGCCAGCCCCACGCCGAGCAGCACGAAGGTCGCGAACTTGTAGTAGTCGCGCGCTCTGATCAGGATCGTGTAGTGCTGCGAGTCGTAGTTCGTGAGGAAGTGGATCGCCGGGGGCAGGATCACGAAGTAGCCGAACGCGACACCGCCGATCGCGAGCGCGGTGGCCGAGGTGACCATGACTGCCATCGAGCGCTGGCGGTGCTCCTCGAAGGCCGGCGCGAGGAACGACCAGACCTGCCAGAGGATCACCGGCAGCGCGAGCAGCAGCCCCGCCCAGAGGCTGACCAGGACCGAGGTCGCGAACGGCTCTATCGGGCTGAAGGTGACCGGCTTCTGGAGCCGGTCCGGCAACGGCTTGTTGAGCCAGTCGAGGAGATGCCCGTGAAAGACGTATGCGACCGCGAAGCCGACCGCTAGCGCCGCGAGCGAGATGATCAGCCGCGCACGCAGCTCGCCGAGGTGCTCGACCAGCGTGGCCTCCTCGCCGTGGCGAAGGCGCCGCGGAAGCCTGCTCACGTGGTTACGAGGGCGGAGGCGGAGGGTCGTCGGCGGAGCGGGTCGGCGCGGGTAGCTCTGCCTTGTCGTCCGAGCCAGTGATCGAGTCCTTGAACTCGCGCATTCCCTTGCCGAGCGAGCGCCCGATCTCGGGCAGCCGCTTCGGTCCGAAGATGAGCAGCGCGACGACGAGAATCACGACGAGCCCGGCGATACCGATTTCCGGCATGGACGAAGCGTAGCGCGTCCGCCTCCGGGTATGGACCTGCGGTGGCCACGACACCGCCACGGGAGCAGCTTCGGTACTCTGTCTGGAGACTAGGCGCGTACGGATGTTTCGAGGATCAAGCGCGCGGCTCGATGACCTGGACGCACCTCCGATTCCTACTCCCGAAGGGCTGATGACGCTCGCTAGCATGACCTGGACATGGCTCTCCTAGAACTCAAAAACCTCCACGTCGCGCTCGAGGACGGCACCGAGATCGTCAAGGGCGTCGATCTCTCCGTGGACACGAACCAGATCCACGCGATCATGGGCCCGAACGGCTCGGGCAAGTCGACGCTGGCCTACGCGCTGATGGGCCACCCGGCCTACCAGATCACCGAGGGCCAGATCGTCTTCGACGGTGAGGACGTGACCGAGCTCGAGGCGGACGAGCGTGCGCAGCGCGGCCTCTTCCTCGCGTTCCAGTACCCGCACGCCGTCCCCGGCGTCACGGTCACGAGCTTCCTGCGCTCCGCGCTGAACGCGGTCCGCAAGGCCCGCAACAACGGTGAGGACGACCCTGTCAAGATCCCGGAGTTCCGCAAGGACATGCTCGCTGCGATGGAGAAGCTGAAGGTCCCGCGCGAGCTCGCGCAGCGCTACCTCAACGACGGCTTCTCAGGCGGCGAGAAGAAGCGGGTCGAGATCCTGCAGATGGCGATGCTGAAGCCGCGGATGGCCGTGCTCGACGAGACCGATTCGGGCCTCGACATCGACGCGCTCAAGACCGTCGCCAACGGCGTGCGCGAGCTGGTCGGCGAGGAGACCGGCGCGCTCGTGATCACGCACTACCAGCGCATCCTCAACTACGTGAAGCCCGATTTCGTGCACGTCTTCGTGGACGGGCGTATCGTGGAGGAAGGCGGTCCCGAACTGGCGCACAAGCTCGAGGCCGAGGGCTACGAGGGATTCGGCGTAAACGGAAGGAACAATGGCAGCAACTCCTGAGACTGAAGTCGTCGCTGGGATTCGCAGCGACTACAAGTACGGCTTCCACGAGATCGAGGACTATTTCTTCAAGTCGGGCCGCGGTCTCTCGGCCGAGCTCGTCGCCGCCATCTCCGAGCACAAGAACGAGCCGGAGTGGATGCGCAAGTACCGGCTCAAGTCGCTGGAGTACTTCCTCGCGCGCCCGCTGCCGGAGTGGGGCGGCAACCTCGCCGAGATCGACTTCGACAACATCTTCTATTACATCCGCCCGACCGAGAAGCAGGCCAACTCCTGGGAGGACCTGCCGCCCGAGATCAAGGACACCTGGGACAAGCTCGGGATCCCCGAGGCGGAGAAGAACTACCTCGCCGGCGTCGGCGCCCAGTACGAGTCCGAGGTCGTCTACCACAAGCTTCAGGAGGACCTGGAGCAGCAGGGCGTGATCTTCAAGGACATGGACAGCGGCCTGCGCGAGCACGAGGAGCTCGTCAAGCAGTACTTCGGGACGATCATCCCGCAGAACGACAACAAGTTCGCCGCGCTGAACTCGGCCGTCTGGTCGGGCGGCTCGTTCATCTACGTGCCCCCGGGCGTGAAGGTCGAGATGCCGCTCCAGGCCTACTTCCGCATCAACGCGGAGAACATGGGCCAGTTCGAGCGGACGCTGATCATCGTGGACGAGGGCGCCTACGTGCACTACGTCGAAGGCTGCACGGCGCCGATCTACTCCAGCGACTCGCTGCACTCGGCAGTCGTCGAGATCATCGTCAAGCCGAACGCTCGCTGCCGCTACACGACCATCCAGAACTGGTCGAACAACGTCTACAACCTTGTCACCAAGCGCGCCGTCGCGTACGAGAACGCGACGATGGAGTGGGTCGACGGGAACCTCGGCTCGAAGCTGACGATGAAGTACCCGGCGATCTGGCTGATGGGCGAGGGCGCGCACGGCGAGGTGCTCTCGATCGCCTTCGCGGGCGACGGCCAGCACCAGGACGCAGGCGGCAAGGCCGTCCACATCGCGCCGAACACGACCTCGGTGATCACCTCGAAGTCGATCTCCAAGAACGGCGGCCGAGCCGGCTACCGCGGGCTGCTCGAGGTGGCCAAGGGCGCGACGGGCTCGAAGTCGAAGGTCGTCTGCGATGCGCTGATCCTCGACGAGAACTCGCGCTCGGACACGTACCCGTATATCAAGATCGACGAGGACAACGTCGACATCGGCCACGAAGCGACGGTCTCGAAGATCGGCGAGGAGCAGCTCTTCTACCTGATGTCCCGCGGGCTTTCGGAGACCGAGGCCTCGGCGATGATCGTCTCCGGCTTCGTCGAGCCGATCACGAAGGAGCTCCCGCTCGAGTACGCGGTCGAGATGAACCGGCTGATCCAGCTGCAGATGGAAGGATCGGTTGGGTAGTGCCTCGCTCAACGTAGAGCGCGTCGACTTCATCACGATCCCGACGCGCGATCCCAAGCGCTCGCTGGCCTGGTACCACGAGACGCTCGGACTGCCGCTCGATCCGAACGACCCGGAGGAGATTCGCGCGGGTCAGGTCACTCTCACGTTCTGGAAGCCCGAGGACGAAGGGTTCGAGTTCAAGCCCAGCATCGGCGGCTTCGCGCTCCGCGTCGCGGACGTGGAGGCGGCTCGCGCGGAGCTCGAGTCGAGGGGCGTCGAGTTCGTCGGCTCCGAGGACAGCGGCGTTTGCCACATGGCCGTCTGCCTCGACCCCGACGGGAACGCCGTGATCCTGCACCGTAGGTACAAGCCGTATGAGTAGGGCGGAGGCGCTCGAGCGCTACAACTCGCTCCCGGTCCCGGACACGACCGAGGAGCACTGGCGCTTCACCGACCTCGACGGCTTCGACCCCGACGCCTTCGGCGGCGAGGGAGCTGCCAAGACCGCTGCTCCGGCCTCGATGCTCGCGCTCGACGTCGCCGCGGAGGCCGTCGTCACCGAGACGGGCATCGAGATCACGCGCGCGCCGGCCGAGATCCGCTTCGAGGCGCTCGACGAGTCGCACGAGCGCCTCGGGGAGCTGGTCGGCTGGCAGGACGACAAGTTCGCGGCCCACAACGCGGCGGCCTGGAAGCACGGCCTGCTCGTCCACGTGCCCGGCGGCCTCGAGCTCGAGCGCCCGCTCTTCGTGCGCGTCGTGAACGCGATCGAGGGCGGCTCGCTCTTCTGGCGGTTGCTCGTGATCGCCGAGGAGGGCTCACGCTTCTCGCTGGTCGAGGAGCACTCCTCGATCTCGCCCGACCTGCCCGGCTACTTCAACACGGTCGCAGAGCTGTTCGTCGAGCAGAGCGCGAAGCTCGAGTACGTCTCGCTGCAGAACCTCTCGCAGGAGACCTGGCACTTCGCTTCGCACCACGCCCGCGTCGAGCGTGACGCCGAGCTCGACTGGGTGAGCGGCGGCTTCGGCTCCAAGCGCGGCAAGGTGCGGATCCAGAACGATCTCGCCGGCCCCGGCGCGACCTCGCGCGTCACCGGTGCGTACTTCGCCGACGGCGAGCAGCACCTCGACTACGACACCTTCCAGGAGCACATCGCGCCGAACACGGAGTCGGACTTCGCCTTCAAGGGCGCGCTCCGCGACACGGCGACGGCGGTCTGGCGCGGGATGATCCGCGTCGAGCGGGACGCGCAGAAGACGAACGCGTACCAGGAGTGCCGCAACCTGATGCTCTCGCCGACGACGCACGCCGTCCCGATCCCCGGCCTCGAGATCCTCGCCAACGACGTGCGTTGCACGCACGGCGCGACGGTCAGCCGGGTCGACCGCGAGCAGCTCTTCTACCTGATGTCCCGCGGCCTCCCGCGCGCCGAGGCCGAGCGGCTGGTCGTGCGCGGCTTCTTCCAGGACGTGCTCGACCGCATCGAGCTGGAACCGGTGAGAGAAGCGGTCACGAGCGCCCTCGAGCAGCGCATCCCGCAGGCCTGAGCCTCAAGCGCGAGTCGCGGCGACGCTGATCGTGATGCGGGACTCGACCACGCGCAGCTCGACCCCGGCGGGGAACAGCTCCAGGAGCTCACGGCGCCCGAGCAGGTCGAGCTCGGCCCAGCGCTCCTGACCGAGCAGGCGGAACGCGCGGTCGGCGGCCCGCCTCGGCAGCCAGTGCACGAACGGGACGAGCGTGTGCGTCTCGACCGGGAACCAGCGGTTGGGCGTCGAGACGAAGACGCGCGGAGCGACGCGGCAGAGCTCGGCCACGAAGCGCCGCTGCTGCTCGCGACCGCCGACGTGCTCGACGACCGCGTTCGAAAAGGCGATGTCGAACGAGTCGTCTTCGAATGGCAGCTCGGTCCCGCTCGCCGTCACGCGCTCGATCTGCGGGAAGGCCTCCGCGAAGTTCGGCAGCGGCACGTCGCTGACCGCAGTGATGCGCTCCGGCCACGGGTAGAGCGCCTCGAAGAAGTTGTGGCTCGCCGCAACTCCGGGCTCGGTGCCGAAGCCGGTGTCGCCCACGCCCACGTCCACGACCCGCGTCTGCGGGCCTGGCCGCATCGTCTCCACGAACAGCGCGAACTTGCGGCGCCGGTTCCAGAGCGACGCGCGAGCCGCGAGCCCCGCGAGCACTAGGTGATCGCAGCGCCGCGGTAGCAGTCGCGGCGGTACCGCCTCGGCGTGACGGCGTCGCACGCGGCCTTCCGCTCCCGCCCGAGCCGGTGGAGCGCGCCGAGGATCGTGCCCACC
Source organism: Gaiellaceae bacterium (assembly GCA_035535855.1). GTDB lineage: Bacteria > Actinomycetota > Thermoleophilia > Gaiellales > Gaiellaceae > AC-32. Next base: position 18,271 of record DATLPH010000085.1, on the reverse strand, counting down.
CCTTCGAAGCAGCGGCCCCGGTAGCGCGCCGGAGCGGCATCGCAAAGGCGCGAGGCCTCGGGCCCGCCGGCGTAGTTGTTTCCCCAGTCGCGCGCCGCGCCGTAGATGCAGTCGCCTGCGTTCTGGCCGGCCTCGAGGCAGAGGCGAATCGTCTTCTGCGGCTGGTACTGCGTGAACCCCGACGCGTCGCGCCCGTACGACTCGAAGCACGTCTGCACCCAGCCTTGCTCGCTCCGCCGGCACCAGGCCGCGGTCTTGCGCCAGTCGTAGCCGTCGAAATCGTTGATGCGCGAGGTGACCATCAGGTAGCAGTAGACCTTGTCGCGCTCGACGACCATCGTGCATGGGTAGAGCGGATCCTTCGCCCGCAAGTAGCGGGAGGTGCCCATGGTGGTGTCGAGGTTCTGCATGAACACGCCGCCGGTGCACGAGACGCGGTCGAAGCCGGTGAGCAGCTTGTGACAGGTCCGCAGCGACCAAGGCAGGTCGTTTTGGCTGTAGATCATCAACCCGTGCCCGAGCCCGTGGACGCACTGGTAGAGGAGGAACTCCTCCGTGTTCACCGCTGGTGCGCTGCACAGCGTCTGGGCCTTCTTCACGACCACGTCTCGGGGAAGCCCGGCGAGCGCAAGCTGGAGCACGCCGTGGTAGTAGCCCGAGTTGCACGTCATCGCCCCGTGCGAGAGCGCCTGGCCTGCGTCGTGCTTGTAGAAGACGAGGCCGGCGCGGCCGATCCAGTGTGAGATCTGATGGCAGTCGGCGTGAACGCCGGAGATGCGCGAATCGTCGGCCGCGAGCAGGTCGAGAGCCTTCTTCGGCCCGTCTCGGTAGGCGAGGTTGCCGAACGCTTGCCTGTAGCAGAAGGGCTCGCCGCCCTTCTCGCACTGCGCGACGGTCGTCTTGTCGGGCTTGAAGGCGAAGCTCGTGCCGGACGCCCTGGACGACGAGGACACGAACTCGCCCACTAGCGCAATCTCCTTCGACGAGAGCCTGCTCCGGAAGGAGGGCATCCCGTTCCCGCCGCTGCGCACCTGGCGCTCGACCACCGAGGCGTCCGGCTTCAGCTCGTCGAGGTTCGGCCCGATCTGCCCCTTTGCGCCCGCCGCCTTGAGCGTGTGACAGTTGCCGCACCCGGCGCTGGCAAAAACCTTGCCGCCGGCTGAGCGCGACGCGCCACCCGACCCGCCGCACCCGGCGGCGAGCGGGAGAATGACGAGCAAGAAGGCGATTGGGGCGCGGAGCTTCATGACCCGGTGCCTCGGTACGATAGCCCTGTGGCCGTGACGGCTCGCCCAGCCCTCGATGCGCAGAAGCTGCGTGCCGACTTCCCGATCTTCGAGCAGAAGATCCACGGGAAGCCGCTCGCGTACCTGGACTCGGCGGCTAGCTCGCAGAAGCCGCGCCAGGTGCTCGACGCGATCCGCGACTTCTACGAGACCTCCTACGCGAACGTTCACCGCGGCGTCTACACGCTCTCCGAGCGCGCGACCGCCGGCTACGAGGGCGCGCGCGAGATCGCGAGGGAGTTCGTGAACGCGCCGGCCGCGCGCGAGGTGATCTTCACGCGCAGCGCGACGGAGTCGATCAACCTCGTGGCCTACGCCTGGGGCCTCGACAATCTCGGCCCGGGCGACGTCGTCCTCGTCACCGAGCTCGAGCACCACTCGAACTTCGTCCCGTGGCAGTACATCGCCAAGCGCACCGGCGCCGACTTCCGAATGCTGCCGATCGACGACCACGGAGAGCTGCAGCTCGACGGGCTCGACCAGCTCGCCGGCGAGGGGGACGTGAAGGTCGTCGCGACGAACCTCGTCTCGAACTCGCTCGGTACCGTCAGCCCGGTCGCGCGCCTGGCGGCCTGGGCGCATGGGCGCGGCGCGATCATGGTCGTCGACGCGGCGCAGGGCGCCCCCCACCACGTTGTTGATGTTCAGGCGCTCGACTGCGACTTTCTCGCGTTCTCCTCGCACAAGCTCTGCGGGCCGAGCGGCGTCGGAGCCCTCTGGGGTCGGGCCGAGCTGCTGGAGCAGATGGCGCCGTTCAACCTCGGCGGCCACATGATCCGGCAGGTACGCCTTGAGGAGACGACGTGGGGTGAGCTGCCCTACAAGTTCGAGGCGGGCACGCAGCCGATCGCCGAGGCCGTCGGTTTCGGCACGGCGATGGAGTACGTCGCCGAGGTCGGGCTCGAGGCGATCGCCGAGTACGAGAGCAAGCTCGCGGCGTACGCGCTCGAGCGCCTGGCCGAGCTCGGCGGGATCACCACGTACGGGCCGCCTCCGGAGCGGCGCGCGGGGATCGTCTCGTTCAACGTCGACGGGATCCACCCCCACGACGTCGCGCAGGTGCTCGATTCCGAGGGCGTTGCGATCCGGGCCGGCCACCATTGCTGCCAGCCGCTGATGACGCGGCTAGGCGTGGCGGCGACGAACCGCGCGAGCTTCTACCTCTACACGGTGCCGGAGGAAATCGACCGGATGATCGAGGGCCTGCACAAAGCCAGGAAGATCCTCGGTTAATCATGGTCGACGATCTCTACCGCGAGGTCATCCTCGACCACTACAAGAACCCGCGCGGCCACGGGGTGATCGACGACGCCGACGCGCACGCCGAGGGGCTGAACCCGCTGTGCGGTGACGAGGTCTCGATCTACGTGCAGTTCGGCGAGGACGGCGAGACGATCGACGAGGTCAAGTTCTCCGGGCGAGGCTGCGCGATCAGCCAGGCCTCGACCTCGATGCTGATGGAGATGGTCAAGGGCCGGACGGCCTCCGAGATCGCCGAGCTGCCGAAGGAGGAGCTGCTCGAGGAGGTCGGCATCCCGCTGACGCCGGTGCGCCTGAAGTGTGCGCTGCTCGGGCTCGGCGTGCTCAAGGTCGCGCTGCACCGGGCGAAGGGGACGGCCCTGCCCGAGGAGTGGGCCGGCCTCGACGAGCTCGACCTGAAGTAGACGTGGCCGAGATCGACGTCGCGGCGGTCGAGGAGCTTCCGCCCGGGACGGTGAAGATCGTCCACGCCGGCGAGATCTCCGTCGGCGTCTACAACCTCGGCGGACGCTACTGCGCGCTCGAGGACCGCTGCTCGCACGATGACGGACCGCTCTGCGAGGGGGACTTCGACGTGGAGGAGGGCTACGCCGTCTGCCCGCGGCATGGAGCGCGGATCGAGATCTGCACGGGCCGGCCGCTCTCGCTGCCGGCGGTCGAGCCGGTCGAGACGTTTCCCGTCAAGGTCGAGGACGGGATGGTCAGGGTCGTGCTGGCGTAGTGGCGCAGCGCTGCTGGGAAAGCTCTGACCCGCTCTACGAGTGCTACCACGACGAGGAATGGGGCCGGCCGGTCGTCGACGAGCGCGGGCTGCTCGAGCGGTTCTGCCTGGAGGGCTTCCAGGCGGGGCTCTCGTGGCTGACGATCCTGCGCAAGCGCGAAGGCTTCCGCGTGGCCTTCGCCGGCTTCGAGCCCGAGCGCGTGGCGGCCTTCGGCGCGCGTGACATGAGGCGGCTGCTCGCCGATGCCGGCATCGTCAGGCATCGCGGGAAGATCGAGGCCGCGATCGCCAATGCCCGTGCGACGCTCGCTCTGCGCGAGGAGGGAAGGCCGCTGGAGGCGCTCGTCTGGTCGCACCGTCCCAAGCGGCGAGCCGCACCGCGCTCGGCCGCCGACTGGCGGCCCACGACTCCGGAGTCGGAGGCGCTCTCGAAGGAGCTGCGCCGGTCGGGCTTTCGCTTCGTCGGCCCGACGACGGTGTACGCGGCCATGCAGGCTTGCGGCATCGTGAACGACCATTTGGCGACCTGCCCCGCGCGGAAACCGACCGAGCGAGAGCTCGCGGCCGCGCGGCTTCCCGGCTGATCCGGCGCTGATTCGTCACACCCCCGTGACAGACACGTGCGCCCGGTCTGAGTAGGCTGAACGCCATGGCAGGGGGGCGGGTCGGGACCCGCAGGTTCACCGCGCGCGCGTGAACATCTAGCTGAGTAGGCTCAGGCCCGTGCTCGACGACCGCGTCCGCTCCGTGCTCGGCCGGCTCGAGGCCGAGGACGCCGACGAGCGCGCCCGCGGGGTCGCCCGCGAGCAGCGCGCCCGCCAGGTCGCGCCCACGACCGGCCGCTTTCTCTTCTCGTTCGTCGCGCCGCAGACCGACTGCGAGGTGCTCGAGATCGGCGGCTCCCGCGGCTATTCGTCGATCTGGCTCGCCGCAGGTGTCCGCTACCTGGGCGGCCGAGTCCTGTCGCTCGAGAGCGATCCGACCAAGGTCGAGACCTGGCGCGCGAACGTCGAGGAGGCAGGCCTGACCGAGTGGGCCGAGCTGGTCGAAGGCGACGCGTTCGAGACCCTGCCCGCCATCGACGACGTGTTCGACGTGGTCTTCCTCGACGCCGAGAAGGAGCAGTACGAGCAACTCTTCGCCGAGGCGCGCACGAAGCTCGAGCCGGGTGCCGTGGTGATCGCCGACAACGTGCTCTCGCACGAGGACACGCTCGGCGCCTACTCGCGGGCGAGGCAGTCCGACCCGACTCTCGAGAGCGTCACCGTCCCACTCGACCGCGGCCTCGAACTTTCCGCGGTCCTGCGCAGTCGCTAGAGTGCGGCTACCGCGGAAAGGAGGTGGTCCGGTAGTGATTTCATCAAGTACGGGCAGTGGAGGTGCCAGCGGGTAGGGGTGCCGTCCCCGGGACCTACGGGGGAACCGCCTAGCCAGCGTGGGGGGCTCGCGACTTCGCGCCGCCGGCAGAACGACCGGCCGGCCGGAAGCGCCTCTACCACTTCGACGCTGGTATCCGGATCAGGGGCCGCTTTCGGGCGGCCCCTTTTCTTTGCCCCAAGCTAGGCCGCGCGACGCAGCTGCTCGTCCAGGGGCACGAGCGGAAGCTCGAATGTGCGCACCGCATCGTCGTTCGAGGCCACGTTGTCGCCGTGCTCGAGCATCGTCAGCAGGTCGCGCGTCAAGGGGATGTTTCCGGGTAGGCGCTCGGTCAGGAGCGCGTTCACGCGCATGAGGCTCGTCGGCACGTGCACGCTCGGGCGACGCAGGCCCAGCACGCGCTTGAGCCGCTCCCAGAACTCGTTCCAGCTCGCGACATCGGGGCCCCCGAGCTCGAACGTGCGGTTTGCTGCCTCGGCGTGATCCACCCCCTGCGCGAAGTAGGCCGCGACGTCCTCGATCCAGATCGGCTGGATGCGCTGGCGGCCCGAGCCGATGATCGGGGTCACCGGCGAGACTCGTGCCAGCCGCCTGAAGGTCGGGAGAATCCCGCCGTCGCTCGCGAACACGAAGCTCGGCCTGAAGATGACGTGCTCGAGGCCGGAGCCGCGGACGATCTCTTCCTGCTCCCACTTCGCGTGGTAGTAGGGCACGAGGTCCTTCGTCTCCTCGCTCGTCCCGAGCGCGCTCATCAGCACGAAGCGCTTCACGCCCGCTGCCTGCGCGGCGATGACCAGGTCGCGCGTCCCTTGCTCCACCACGCGCTGGAACTGCTCCTCGCGTCCTTGGCGGATCGCCACGAGGTGGACGACCACCTCGCAGCCGTCGACCGCGCGCCGGAGGCTCTCCACGTCGGTCATGTCGCCCTGCGCGAGGTCGACGCCCCAGGCCGCGAGGGTCGCCGCGGACCGCTCGCCGGGCTTGCGCACCAGCGCCCGGACGTCGCAGTCACGCTCGCGCAGCGCGTGAACGACCCTTGGGCCGATGAAGCCGGTTCCGCCGGTGACCAGGATCACGCTCTCGATTCTACGACGGCGCTGTTGTAGGCTCGTCGCGAGGGACTGCGGCATGGGAAAGTGGGTCATCGCGCTGATGGCGGCCGGCGTTGCGCTGGTCGCGGCCTCGGCGAGCGCGCAGGTCGTCCTCGCGCCCACGGTTTTCGCCACGCACGGCCTCCCCTCGAACGCGATCACGGCGTTCACGGTCACCTGCCCGCCCGGCTTCGTCGCGGTCGGCGCGGGAGTGTCGAGCCCTGCGCCGGGGACAACGCTGCTGAGCATCAGGCCGGGCGGCCTGCGCGCCTACGTCTTCCGCATCGGCAACCCGGTCAACAATCGCGCCCAACGGGTGACCGTGGCCGTCGCGTGCCGCAAGCTCCGCCTCGGGGGCCCGGTGCTGAGGGTGAGGCCGGTCAAGCTGAAGCTCGTCGTCAAGCCGGGAGCTCGGAGGACGGCGTCGCTCCCGTGCCCGCAGGACACGACTCCGGCCGGAGCAGGGACGGATATCCAGCCGCAGCGCGGGAAGGCTGCAGGCGGCTTCGCAGGCAATCCGCTCAGCGTCCGCACTCTGACTGCGAGCCTGCGCGGCTTCGCTGTCACGATCCGCAACTCGGGCCACGCGAGGCGCTCGGCCGTCCTCTACGGGAACTGCCTCACTGTCCTGCGCCCGTCCGGCTCGGAGTCTGCTCCCTTGCGCGTCCAGATCACGACCTACACCCACCCGTTCCGTCCGGGTCTACAGCGCGTGACGCACTCGTGCCCGTCGGGGTGGTTCTCGATCGGCGCGGGCTACGCGCTCCGCTCGCCCGTGCTCCGCCTCGAGGGCGCGGCAATCGACGGCGGGGCGCGCTGGTGGGTTAGGAACACCGGGGACGGCGCCGCCACGGCCCGCCTGCAGCTCGCCTGCGGCAGGATCTAGAAGTTCTGCCAGTACCGGCTCGGCGTCGGGCCCTGCTGGCCCTGGTACTTCGAGCCGAGCCCGCCTGAGCCGTACGGCGTCTCGGCCGGCTCGGTGAGCTGGACGAACGAGAGCTGGCCGATCTTCATGCCGAAGTAGATCGTTATCGGCAGGTTCGCCACGTTCGAGAGCTCGAGCGTGACGTGGCCGTCCCAGCCCGGGTCGATGAACCCGGCTGTCGAGTGGATCAGCAAGCCCAGGCGCCCGAGCGAGCTCTTGCCCTCCAGGCGCGCGACGAGGTCGTCGGGAAGCGTGACCCGCTCCAGGGTCGAGCCGAGCACGAACTCGCCCGGGTGGAGGATGAACGGCCGCTCGCCGTCGATCTCGACGAGCTCGGTCAGTTCCTCCTGCGGCTGCTTCACGTCGATGAACGGGTAGCGCGCGTTGTGGAAGACGCGGAAGAAGCGGTCCACGCGCACATCCACGCTCGAAGGCTGTAGCAGCGCTTCGTCGTACGGGTCGATGCCGATGCGGCCTTCCTCGAGCAGCCGCCTGATCGTTCGGTCGGAGAGGACCACGGGGCGATTGTAAGGAGGGCATATGCTTGTGCCCCTTTCGATGGACGGACAGGACGCGAACGCCAGGCATCGCGAGCGGCGCAAACAGCGGCGCCGTCGGCAGGTTCTAATCCGCAGGGCCGTCGCACTCGGCGTGCTCCTGGCGCTCGCCGCGGGAATCACGCTCGGCGCGCGCGCGGTCGGCAGCGGGAGCCACAGCAAGGCGGGCGCGTCCGCGACCGGCGACACGAAGGACCAGCCGGCGAAGAGCACCGTCCCGCGCGAGATCCGCGGCGTCCATGTGACGATGTCGCTCGCGTCGCTGCCCGGAAAGCTGCAGCGGTACCTCGAGCTGCCGGGCCTCAATACGATCGAGCTCGACGTCAAGGACGAGAGCGGGCGCGTCGGCTTTGTCCCGTCGGCGGTCCCGCTCGCCCGGCGTACCGGCGCGGCCGGGCCGTTCTACAAGGCAAAGCAGGTTGCGCGGCTCGTCCACGCCAAGGGCGACTACCTGATCGGCCGCATCGTCACCTTCGAGGACCCGGTCCTCGCGGAAGAACGCTCCGAGTATGCGATCCGGACGAGCGACGGCTCGATCTGGCACACGAACGGCGGACTTGCCTGGACGAACCCCTACGACCGGCGCGTCTGGCGCTACAACGTCGACCTCGCCGTGGAGGCGGTGAAGGCCGGGTTCGACGAGATCCAGTTCGACTACGTCCGCTTCCCGAGCGACGGCGACCTGTCGCTGATCCGCTACCCGGGCAAGCACACGCAGTCGATGGCTTGGACGATCCCTGCGTTCGTGCAGTACGCGGGGAAGCGGTTGCGCCCGCTAGGCGCGCGCGTCTCGGTCGACGTCTTCGGCCTCTCGGCGACACGCGATCTGGGCATCGGCCAGTCGCCGCGCCGCCTCTCGCGCTACGTCGATGCTGTCTACCCAATGGTCTACCCGTCGCACTACAGCGCCGGGGAGTACAACCTGACCGACCCGAACGCTGTCCCGGGCGAGACGGTGAGCCATTCGCTGCTCGACTTCAAGACCGCGCTCGAGGGACGTCATGCGCGCCTGACGCCGTGGCTGCAGGACTTCTCGCTGGGACGGAGGTACACGCTCGGCGACGTGCGCGCGCAGATCGCGGCCGCGCGTCTGAGGAAGGCGCACGGGTTCCTGCTCTGGAACGCCGAGGGCCTTTACAACGCGCCCGCCTTGCTGCCGCCTGCATGAGCGTTATGCAGGTATGCAGGCGACCGGCCGCTGCGCTATCGTCACGCACGTGGCGATGACGCGGGCGATCGAGCTCCGGACTGCGATTCCGGGGCCCAACTCGAAGGCGATCCTCGAGCGCAAGGAGCGCGTCGTTGCCGACCCGCTCTCGGTCTACCTGCCGATCGTGATCGACCAGGGGCACGGCGCGACGCTGACCGACGTCGACGGCAACACCTTCATCGACTTCACCGGCGGCGTCGGCTGCCTGAACGTGGGTCACTCGCACCCGCAGGTAGTCGCCGCGGCGCAGGAACAACTCGCCCGCTTCTCGCACACGGACTTCACGATCATCCCGTATGAGCTCTACGTCACGCTCGCCGAGCGGCTCTGCGAGCTCGCGCCGGTGCGCAAGCCCGCGAAGGCGGCGTTCTTCAACGCCGGCACGGAAGCTGTCGAGAACGCGATCAAGTTTGCCCGCGCCTACACGGGCCGCCCCGCCGTGATCGGCTTCGAGGGCGGCTTCCACGGGCGAACGCTGCTCTCTCTGACGCTCACCTCGAAGACGCACCCGTACAAGGCGGGGCTCGGTCCGTTCGCGCCCGAGGTCTACCGCGTGCCGTACCCGAATGACTACCGTGGCCCGACCGCTGCCGAGGCGCTGGAGGCGCTCGAGCGCGCGCTCGTGACCCAGGTCGCGGCCGAGAACGTCGCCGCGATCGTGGTCGAGCCGGTGCAGGGCGAGGGCGGCTTCGTGGTCGCGCCGCCGGAGTTCCTCGAGGGCGTCCGCCGGATCTGCGACGACAACGGCATCGTGATGGTGGTCGACGAGGTGCAGACCGGCTTCGGCCGCACCGGCCGGCTCTGGGGTATCGAGCACTACGACGTCGAGCCCGACCTGATCACAGTCGCCAAGTCGATTGCCGCAGGCCTGCCGCTCTCGGGCGTGCTCGGCAAGGCGGAGATCATGGACGCGCCAGGCGACTCCGCGATCGGCGGCACCTACGTCGGCAACCCGGTCGCCCAGGCGGCCGCGCTCGCCGTGCTCGACGTCTTCGAGGAGGAAGGCCTGAACGAGCGCGGCGCGGCGATCGGCGAGACGATCCGCGCGCGCATGAGCGCGTGGCAGGAGCGCTGGGACGCGATCGGCGACGTCCGCGGTCTGGGCGCGATGCTCGCGATCGAGCTCGTGCACGACCGCGAGACGAAGGACCCGGCGCCCGAGCTGGCCACGGCGGCGGTCGAGGCCGCAACCGAGCGCGGCCTGCTGCTGCTCAAGTCCGGGATCTACTCGAACTGCATCCGCGTGCTGGTGCCGCTCGTGATCACGGACGCCGAGCTGGACGAAGCTCTCGGCGTCTGGGAGCAGGCGCTCGAAGCTTCCCTGGCTTAGTTCGCGCTTCCGCGGGCACAATTCAGCGTTGTGGTGGGTCAGCTGATCGGTGAGCGCTACGAGCTGGAGGAGCTCGTCGGCACCGGAGGGATGTCGAGCGTCTACCGGGCGCACGACCGCATGCTCGAGCGCGACGTCGCGTTGAAGGTCCTTCACGAGCGATTCACCGCCGACGGCGACCACGTCGAGCGCTTTCGCCGCGAGGCCCGCGCGGTCGCGCAGCTCTCGCACCCGAACATCGTCACCGTGATCGACCGCGGCGAGCAGGACAAGCGCCAGTTCATCGTCTTCGAGTACGTCGACGGGGAGAACCTGAAGAGCCTGCTCGAGCGCGAGGGGCCGCTTCCCGAGGCGCAGGCGATCGCGCTCACGCACCAGATCGCGCGAGCGCTCGGCTTCGCCCACGGAGAGGGGCTCGTCCACCGCGACGTGAAGCCGCAGAACGTGCTCCTGAACGGGGACGGCCAGGCGAAGGTGACGGACTTCGGGATCGCGCGCTCGGTCGACGTGCAGGGAGGCCTGACGCAGACGGGCACGGTGATGGGCACGAGCGACTACATCTCGCCCGAGCAGGCCCGCGGTAGCCGCGTCGACGCCCAGAGCGACATCTACTCGCTCGGCGCCGTGCTCTACGAGCTACTCACCGGCGAGGTGCCGTTCCCCGGCGACAACTTCGTCGCGGTTGCGATGCAGCACATCAACCAGCCGGTGCCGAGCGTGCGGGCCAGTCGGCCCGAGCTCTCACCGCGCCTCGACGCGGTCGTGCAGCGCGCAATGGCCAAGGACCCGGACGACCGCTTCGGCTCGATGGACGAGTTCTGCCGCGAGCTGGACGCGTGCCGCGCGCGGCCCGAGGGAACCGCCTCGGGCGCCGAGACGATGGTGGTCGCACCACGGCGCCGCCGCGAGCGGGCGGCTCGTCCGCCCGCCGACCGCCCCACCATCTGGCCGCTGATCATGCTGCTTGCGGGGCTGGCCCTCCTCGCGGGCATCCTCGCGGCGGTCTTCACCTTCACCGACTCGACCGGGAAGATCACGAAGTTCGTCAAGGGCGGGGGCGGAGCGGCCACCGTGGTGCCGGTGCAGCTCAGCGGCGTCACGGCCTACGACCCGGCGGGCGACCAGCGGGAGCACGACGACGTGGCGCGCCTGGCTGCCGACGGCGATCCCGGCACGTACTGGACGACCGAGCACTACGGCAGCTTCAGCAAGGACGGCGTCGGCGTCGTGCTCGACGCGCGCGCCGCGAAAAAGCTGACGAAGCTCAAGCTCGTGACGGACACACCCGGGTTCACGGCGCTGATCAAGTCCGGCTCGGCCCAGGACGGTCCCTTCACGTCCGACTCCGGCTCACAGGTCGTGGGCGCGACGACGCAGTTCACCCTGAAGGGCAACTCGGCGCAGTACTACCTCGTCTGGATCACGAGCCTCGGCACGAACTCGGTCGTGCACGTGAACGAGGTCACCGCGCGCGGCAGCTAGAACTCGAGGCGCGAGCGGCGCTCGTGCCGCTCCAGGGCGAGCTGCACCAGCCGGTCGACCAGCTCTGCGTACGGAATCCCCGAGGCCTCGAACAGCGCCGCGTAGACGCTCGTCGCGGTGAAGCCGGGGATCGTGTTCAGCTCGTTCAAGAGCACCTCGCCGCCCCCGCGGACGAAGAAGTCGACCCGGGCCATGCCCTCGCACTCGCCGCCGACGAAGGAGCGCACCGCCAGCTCCTGCACCCGCTCGATCGTCTCCTGCGGGAGTCGCGGCGGGATCACGAGCTCCATCCCGCCCTCCTCGTACTTGGCGGAGAAGTCGTACCAGTCGGCGCCTGCCGAGCCGTGCGAGACGATCTCACCCGGGAGCGACGCGAGCGGTTCCTCGTTGCCGAGCACGCCGCACTCGACCTCGATCCCGTCGACGAACTCCTCCACGAGCACCTTCTCGTCGTGCTTGAAGGCGAGCTCGACCGCCGCGGCAAGGTCCTCCTCCGAGGCGACCTTCGAGATGCCGACCGACGAGCCCAGCCGCGCCGGCTTGACGAAGACCGGGTAGCCAAAGGGGTTCTCCGGCGCCTGGCCCTGGCGCAGCGTGATGTTGCGCGTGACGGGCACGCCACGGTCGCGCATGACCGCCTTGAAGACGTCCTTGTCCATCGCAAGCGCCGAGCCGAGCACGCCTGAACCGACGTACGGCACGCCGGCGAGCTCGAGCAGCCCCTGCACCGTGCCGTCCTCGCCGAAGGGGCCGTGCAGGACCGGGAAGACGACGTCGACCTCGCCGAGCGTCGCCGGCACCTTGGACGTCGGCACCGGCAGCGTCTCCGCAACCGAGCCGTCGTCGGACCCCGTCCCGAGCTCCCAGCGCCCGTCGCGGCCGATCTCGACCGTGATCGTCTCGTAGCGCTCGGGGTCGAGGGCGTCGAGCACCGAGCGCGCCGATGCGAGCGAGATCTCGTGCTCGGAGGAGCGGCCGCCGAGGAGCACCGCGACCTTGACGCGGCGGCTCACGGTGTCGGCGGTGGAGGCGGCTCGGCGGTGGGGAAATGGCCCACGGTGATCGTGACGGTCGTACCCTTCTTCTCTTTGGCGCCCCCGCGCGGAGACTGGCTGAGCACGATCCCATCGAGGCCGGGGTCGGTCACGTCCTGCCGTACCACCTGCACGACGAAGCCGGCGCTCTCGAGCGCCGAGCGCGCCGAGCCCTCGTCCTGGCTCCCCACATCGGGCACGGTCGAGGTCTTCGGGCCCTTCGAGACGCTGAGCGTGATCGTCGAGCCCTTCTGTGCCCTTACGCTCGGGCTCTGGTCGACGACGGTGTCCTTGGGCTCCTCGCTCTCGACGTCCTTGCGCGCGACAGCGAAGCCCTCGTTCTGGAGCGCCGAGCTCGCGTCAGCGAAGCTGAGGCCGATCACCGAGGGCACGTCCACTTCGGCCGGGCCGCTCGAGACGTTGATCCGCACCTTGCTGCCCTTGTTCACGACCTTGCCCGGCTGCGGCTCCTGCCCGGTGACCGTTCCGGGCGCCTTGTTCGAGGGCACGTCGAACGCCGACGGCTTCAGGCCCGCGTTGATGAGCGTGCTGATCGCGTCGTCGCGGCTCTTGCCGATCACGCTCGGCACCTGGACGGTCGGCACGCCCTTCGAGACCCAGATGTCGACGCGCTGGTCCTTCTGCACCCGCGTGCCGGCGTCGGGGCTCTGCCTGATCACGACCCCCTTCTCGACCGTCGTGCTGGTCTCGCGGTGGATCTCGGGGAGGAGCCCAACGTCACGGATCTGCTTCACCGCGAGCGGCTCCTTCAGGCCGCTCACGAACGGCACCGCCACCGGCTTGTTCGCGGCGAGCTGGTCCTGGATCTTCGTGTACGCGAACCACGCGGCCGCGCCCGCGGCGATCAGCAACAGCACCGACAGCACCCACGGCCAGACGGGCCGGCGCCGCCGCGGCGGGCCTTCGTAGCCGTAATAGCCGGCGGGCGGTGTGCTGCCGGGCGGAGCCGGGCGCGTGGGAGCAACTTGCGTCGGCCGCGTGATCACCGAGGTCGGAGCGGCCGCGATCAGGCCCGAGCCCGACAGGACGGCGGTTGCCGCCGTCTCGGTCTCCGGGTCGACCGGCAGTCCATCGGCCACGCGCGCCAGGTCTGCGTCCATCTCCTCGGCGCTCTGGTAGCGCTCGGCCGGGTCCTTGGCGAGCGCACGCAGCACGATCAAGTCCAGGTCGTGTGGCACCTCCGGCCGCAGCTCCGACGGCGGCTTCGGCACCTCCGAGAGGTGCTTCATCGCGATCTCGAGCGGCGTGTCGCCGGTGAACGGAACCTGGCCGGTGAGCATCTCGTAGAGGACGACGCCGACCGAGTAGAGATCGGAGGTCTGGTCGACCGGTGCCCCGCGCGCCTGCTCGGGCGAGAGGTACTGCGCGGTGCCGATGATCGAGCCGACCTCGGTCATCTGGCTCGCGCCCGAGCGGGCGATCCCGAAGTCGGTCACCTTCAGGCGGCCCTCCGGGTTGACCAGCACGTTGTGCGGCTTGATGTCGCGGTGGACGATCCCGCGCCGGTGGGCCGCGGCGAGCGCGGCGAGAATCTGCCGGGCGTAGTCGATCGAGACCTTGATCGGCGCCGGCCCGCGGCTGACGATCAGCTCCTTCAGCGACCGCCCCTCGAGGTACTCCATCGCGATGTAGTAGGTGCCCTCGGCCTCGCCGCGGTCGTAGATCGAGACGATGTTCGGGTGCGAGAGGCCGGCAGCGTTCTTCGCTTCGCGCCGGAAGCGCTCGATGAACGAGTCGTCGGCCGCGTGACGGTCGTTGAGGATCTTGATCGCGACGTTGCGACCGAGCTCCTGGTCCTCAGCCAGGTAGACGTCCGCCATCCCGCCCGCGCCGAGCTTCCGGATGATCCGGTAGCGGCCGTCGAAGACGGTGCCAATCAGTGTGTCGGAGACGGCCATGTCCTCATCAGAGGTTAGGGATTCGACCCTCCAGCGAGGATCGCCTGCATGACTGCCCGCGCGATCGGCGCGGCGGTGGTTCCGCCCGAGCCGGTCTGATCCTGCAGCACGACCGCTATCGCGACGCGCGGGGCCCCGGCGGGGGCGAACGCGATGAACCACGTCGTGTTGAGCGTTCCCGCGCCGCCGGTCTCGGCCGTTCCCGTCTTGCCGGCGACGCGGAAGCCCGGGATCTGCGCGGCGGTGCCGGTGCCGCCGGTCACGACCGCCTCCATCATCCGGGTGAGGTCGGCGGCGGTGCTCGTGCGCATCGCGCGCTTGTACTTCGACGGGTGCACCCGCTTGACGATCCCGCCGCCGGGGGCGGTCACGCGGTCGACGATGTGCGGCTCCATGATCACGCCGTGATTGCCGACCGCGGCGGCGACCATCGCCATCTGCAGGGGCGTCGTCAGCATCCGCTCCTGGCCGAACGCGAGGCGGCCCGGGTCGACCTGGGTTGCCGGGTTGCTCGGGTACAAGAGCCGGCCGTGGTCGTAGAGGCCGCTCGGCGAGCGCTCGTTGCCCGGGGTCTCGAGCGGCGGGTCCTCGTAGAAGCCGAATTGCTTCGACGTGCCGAGGATCCGGCCCGCGCCGATCGTCTTGCCGATCTCGCAGAAGACAGCGTTGATCGAGTGCTCGAGCGCCTGCAGGAAGTTCACCGGGCCGAACACCTCGGGCCCGCTCATGTCACCGAAGTTCTTCACCTGCTTGCCGTACTCGACGCAGTAGCCGCGGTCGACGAAGCGCGAGTCGATCGTGTAGCGGCCCGAGTCGAGGGCGGCCGCGCTCGTCACCACCTTGAAGGTCGAGCCCGGCACGAACAGGCCGGCGGTCGCGCGGTTGATCAGCGGCGCGGCCGGTCTGCAGGAGGCGCGGATGTTGTTGATGCGCGCGAAGTTGCGTTCGACCAGATTCGGGTCGAACGTCGGCCGCGAGGCCATCACGAGCACCTTGCCGGTGCGCGGGTCGATCACCACCACCGAGCCGCACTTGCCGGCGAGCTGCTGCATCGCCACGCGCTGCGCGCCGGGCTTGATGGTGAGCCAGAGGTCGTTGCCTTTGATCGTCGCGCCGCGGATCCGGTCGAGCGTCGTCTTCAGGACGGTGTCGAGGTTCGCGTTCGTGCCGGTGAGGTAGTCGTTCTCGGATGCTTCGAGCCCCGAGCGCGAGCGCGACTGCGTCGAGTAGCCGACGACGTGCGAGAAGAGGCCGCCCTGCGGGTAGCGGCGGAAGTAGAGCTTCTGCCCACCGACCTTCCTGATCCGGTTCGCGGCGAGGATCGTCCCGTCGGCGGCGCGGATCAGGCCGCGCTTGATCGAGAACTCGGCCACGCGCTGGATCTCGTTGTCCTGCCGGTCGGCGAGCCCGGCGGTCGCCCAGGTCTGCCAGTAGGTGGTCGCCACGATCAGGGCCGCCAGGAGCGCGACGCCGACGAGAGCCAGGCGGGCGATCTGCTTGTTCACGCGCGCTCCGCGTTGGCGCGGTTGGAGACCAGGAGGACGCCCGCGAGCAGGACGAAGTTCGCGACCACGCTCGACCCGCCGTAGCTGACGAACGGGAGCGTGATCCCGGTTAGCGGGATCAGGCGCAGGATCCCGCCGACGATGATGAACGTCTGCAGCGCGAAGGCGAAGGTGAGCCCGACCGCGAGCAGCTTCGAGAAGCCGTCGTCAGCCAGCATCGCGATCTTGAAGCCGCGCGCGACGAACAGCATGTAGACGAGCAGCAGCGCAGAGACGCCCACGAGGCCGAGCTCCTGCGCGAGCGCCGAGTAGATGAAGTCCGTGTTCAGGTAGGGGATCAGGTCGCCACCGCCTGTGGTTCTGAACGTGCCCTTGCCGAGGCCGGTGCCGAACCAGTTCCCGTGCGCGACCGAGTAGAGCGACTTGACGAGCTGATAGCTCGCGCAGTCCTGGCGCGGCAGCAGCTTCCCGTTGATCGCGCAGTGCACCGGGTGGTCGGTCCACGGATGCAGCCAGATCGTCACGCGGTCGCGTACGTGGGCGACGAAGTGGTAGACCCCGAACGCGCCTGCGAGGAAGAGCGTCGCGCCAAGGCCGACGTAGAGCGCGCGGCCGGTCGCGACGTAGAGCATTCCGAGGAAGATCCCGAAGTAGAGAAGCGCCGAGCCGAGGTCGTTCGTCTCGACGAGGACGAGCATCGCGCCGCCCCAGATCAGCAGCAGCGGGCCGAAGTCCTTCAGGCGCCCCTGCCCCAGCACCTCGCGCTTCTCGCGCAGATAGCCGGCCAGGAAGACGATCAGGAAGACCTTGGCCAGCTCACCCGGCTGGAACTGGAGCGAGCCCACGTGGACCCACAGGCGCGCGCCGTTGACGCTCGTGCCCAGCACGGGGAGCGCCGGCAGCGCGAGCAGGCCGATCGCGCTCAGGCCGAAGAGGTACTTGTAGCTCTCGAGGCGCCGGTAGTCGTGCTGGAACAGGAACAGCGTCGCAGCGAACGCGAACAGCGCGACCACGATCCAGAGCCCCTGGCGGAAAGCATCCGACTGGTTCAGCCGGTAGATCTCCGTCAGGCCGATCCCGGTCAGCAGCCCGGCCATCGGCAGCAGGTACGGGTCGGCGTAGGGGACCGTCAGGCGCGCGACGAGGTGCGCGGCCAGGTAGAGCGCGAAGAAAAACGCCGCGTACGAGAGCGAGGCCGTCGAGACGACCTCCTGCCGCGCGATGTAGACGCTGGCGAAGCCGAGGCCGGTGAGCGTGCAGACGACGATCAGGTTCGCCAGCTCGCGGTTCCTGGCGCTCATCTCGCTCCGATCTGCTCCTCGTACCGACGCACGGCCGCGCGCGCCGAGTCGTCGCTGCGCAGGCTGTGGTCGAAGAGCCTGCGCCGCTCCGCCTGGTTCAGCTGCGCGGCGAGCAGGTTGCTCACGTAGACGGGCCGGTAGAGCCGGACGTTGCCGACGATGTTCCAGGGCACGCCCTGGTAGACCGCCACGCGGCCGTCGGCCTCGGCGCCGACGAAGTGCGAGCGCCACAGGCCCCAGACGACGAAGCTGCACCCGCCGACGAGCACGACGAGGGCGAGCGCGGCGAACAACGCCCTGCGGCCGGCTCCGCGCGACTCACTCGGCCGGCGGTCACCGTCCTCGGGGGCCACGACGGGAACGCCGTGGTGCTCGTCGAGCGTGTCCTCCTCGTCGCCGTCCGATCGGACCTCGGGGAGCGTGACCGTGTGTTCCGTCGAATCGGAGGCGGAGCCGGCGATCTCGAAGAAGATGACCGTGATGTTGTCCTCGCCGCCGCCCTTGTTCGCGGCGCGGACGAGCGCCTTCGCGGCCGTCTTCAGGTCGCCCCGGTTGCGCTCGATCTCCTGCAGGATCGTGTCGTCGTCCACCATCGAGGTGAGGCCGTCCGAGCAGAGCAGGAAGAGGTCGCCGGGCCTGGTCTCGACCGAGACGGTGTCGACGTCCACATCGGGGTCGGTGCCGAGGGCGCGCGTGATCACCGAGCGCTGCGGGTGGCCCTCGGCCTCCTCGGGCGAGAGCTTGCCGCTCCGGACGAGCTCGGCGACGAGCGAATGGTCTTCCGTGAGCTGCTCCAGCGAGTGGCCGCGGATCAGGTAGGCACGCGAGTCGCCGACGTGGCCGATCGCAACGTGGCCGTCCTCGACGAGCGCGACCGTCATGGTCGTGCCCATCCCCGAGGCGGACGCGTCCTGCGACTGCCGCTGATAGACGCGGCGGTTGGCCTCCTGAATCAGCTCGTCGACCCGCTCCTCGCCGCCCGCGCGCTCGGCGCGGTCCTCGCGCAGCGCCGCGGCGGCCAGGTTCGAGGCCACCTCGCCCGCCTGGGCGCCGCCCATCCCGTCGGCGACCGCAAACAGCGGCGGCTCGCAGACGAAGGCGTCCTCGTTGTGGCGCCGCCGGCGCCCGGTGTCGGTGACGCTTGCCGTCTGCACCAGCATCCGCTCCGGCTTCATGTCTCGTACCTCAGCTCGGTCTCGCCGATGCGGACGACGTCGCCCGGGGTCAGCCGCTTCGCGCGCGTCAGCTGGATGCCGTTCAGGTAGGTGCCGTT
>DATLPH010000084.1:0-12616 GCA_035535855.1 Gaiellaceae bacterium | reverse complement strand
CTAGCGTCGCCGCGCCTCCCAGCGGTCGAGCGTCTCGGCCGCTGTACCGGCCCAGCCTCCGTGCTCGTCGATCCAGTCGAGGATGCGGCGGTAGGCGCGGTCGAAGCCGTTCGAGAGGCGCGGGTGATGCATCGGCGGGTGCCAGAGGATCGCGACCGCGCCGCCGTGCTCGGCGACCGGCTCGAGCGCGGCGACCGCGGCCTCGTACGCGGCATCCGCGTCAAGCGCGAGGTAGCGCTCCTCGGCGAGGGTCGCGTCCATCACGGCGAGCGGCAGCTCCCAGGCGCCGGGCTCGCGGCGCTCGGGATCCCAGAGCCGGTACGGGTACGGCGTCCCCGCGCGCAGGCCCGGCCGCGAGGGCCAGCCAATGCTCGAGTCGTACCGCAGGCCCGCCGTCCGCAGCTCGGCGGCGAGCCGCGACGGGTCGCTGCGCAGGTAGTGGTGGCGCAGGCCCTGCAGGCCTTCGAGCAGCGCCGCTTCCTCGGCGATCGCGCCCGGCCGCTCGCGCGCCCGGTAGGAGGCGTGGAGGCCGAGCTCGAGCCCGGCCGCAAGCGTGTCCTCCAGCGCCTCGGCCAGGGCGGGCTGGTAGCGCTCGGGGTAGCCGTCCTGCGGATCCTCCTGACGGACGAGGAAGAAGCAGGTCGAGCCACGGCCGGCCTCGGCGTCGAGCATCGCCTCGAGCGGGTAGGCCGGGTCGCGGCCGCGGAGCGCATCGAGGGCGAACGCCGTCCCTTCCTCGAGGTGTCGCCGCGAGCGGCGCACGGGCGCGCCGGCGAGCTTCCGCGCCGCGGTCGGCAGCCCGCCCGCCCCCAGTAAGTCGACATCGTGCGTGAGCGCGACCAGGAACCGCTCGCCGCCCGGGTAGCCGCGCCGCTCGAGGCCAAGCCGGGCGGCGATCTCCGCCACCCGAGGGCCCGGGGGATTCGCCGGTGGCAACGGGCGCCCGTGCTGGTCGAGCTCGGCGTCCCGTTCCTGCGCGAGCGTCAGCAGCCGGAAGACCTCGTCGAGCTCTTCCGGCCCGGCGGGCGCGGCCTCGTCGAACGGAAGCCCGAGCGCGTCGAGCAGCGCGTCGAGCGCGTACCGCTGCTCCGGCTCCACTACTTCTGCGGCCGCAGCGCGGGAAAGAGGATCACGTCTCGGATCGCGTCGCTGCCGGTGAGCATCATCGTCAGCCGGTCGATCCCGATCCCGCAGCCGCCGGTCGGAGGCATCCCGTACGAGAGCGCCTCGACGAAGTCCGGGTCGCCGGGCTCGGACTCCTCCGCCCCGGCCTCGCGCTCGGCCTCCTGCAACGCGAAGCGCTGCGCCTGCTCCTCCGCGTCGTTCAGCTCGCTGAAGGCGTTCGCGAACTCCATCCCGCCGGCCACCGCCTCGAACCGCTCGACCAGCGTCTCGTCGTCGTCGGTCGTGCGGGCGAACGGCGAGAGCTCGAGCGGCCAGTCGTAGACGAAGGTCGGCTGGATCAGCTCGGGCTCGACGAAGTGCGAGTAGGCGTGGTCGACCAGCTGCGACCACGAGCGGTCGCGCTCGGTGTCGACGCCGGCCTCCTCGAGCTTCGCGCGCAGGTCGGCCTCGTCTCGCGACCACACGCCTTTCGCCTCGAGCGCCTCGACGAACTTCACGCGCTGCCACGGCGCCGCGAAGTCGAGCTCCTGCCCGCGGAACGTCACTCTGGTCGAGTCCGCCGCCTCCGCGGCCGCTGCCACGAGCGCCTCGGTGCGCTCCATCGTGTCGCGGTAGTCGGCGTAGGCCTCGTACCACTCGACCTGCGTGAACTCAGGCGAATGCTTGTACGAGATGCTCTCGTTGCGGAAGTCCTTGCTGAGCTCGTAGACCTTCTCGAGCCCGCCCACGATCAGGCGCTTCAAGTAGAGCTCATCCGCGATCCGGAGGTAGAGGTCGGCGTCGAGCTCGTTCGAGTGCGTCACGAACGGCTCGGCGAACCCGCCGCCGTAGCGCGGCTGCAGGATCGGCGTCTCCACCTCGAGGAAGCCCTCGCCGTCGAGGTACGCGCGGACGGCGGCCACGATCTTCGTGCGCGTGGCGGCGAGCTCCCGCGACTCCTCGTTCATGAGCAGGTCGAGGTAGCGCTGTCGGTAGCGCGTCTCGGTGTCGGTGACGCCGTGGAAGGTGTCGGGCAGCGGCTTGCGGATCTTGGCCAGCAGCTCGATCTGCGACGTGACGAGCGACGGCTCGCCGCGCCTCGAGCGGCCGGGCTTGCCGGTGGCCCCGACGACGTCGCCGAGGTCGAGATCGACCTTCTGCTCCGAGATCAGCTGGATGCGCCCGCAGCGGTCGACGAGGTCGAGGAAGGTGAGCTTCCCCATCTCGCGCCGCGCCATGACGCGACCCGCGACCCGAACCTCCTGGTCGAGCGTCTCACCGGGCTCGGCCTGCTCGGCCTGAGCGCGGACCGCGGCGATCTCGACCCGGTCTGGAAACCGCTTCGGCAGCATCGCGCGATTCTAGGTTGCCGCCGCGAAGGCGGGCTTTGCTCGCCTTCGCTCGAGAGGCCCCCTGGGTTCGGTATCCCGAAGAAAGTCGTCATGGCGCGCGAAGCGCGCCGGACTTTCTTCGGAAACTAGGCAGCCTTGATCTCGAGGATCTTGAACTTCATCGAGCCGCGCGGCGCCACGACCTCGACCGTCTCGCCCTTCTTCTTGCCGATGATCGCCTTGCCCACCGGCGACTCGTTCGAAAGCTTGTTCTCGGATGGGTTCGCCTCGGCGGAGCCGACGATCCGGTACTCGACGGTCTGCTTGGCGTCGATGTCGCGCAGCTTCACCTTGGAGCCGATCGAGACGACGTCCTTGGCGATGTCCTTCTTGCTGATCACGCGCGCGTTGCGGAGCCGCTCCTCGAGCGTGGCGATGCGGTGCTCGAGCAGCGCCTGCTCGTTCTTCGCATCGTCGTACTCGGCGTTCTCGGCGATGTCGCCGAACTCGCGCGCGGTGCGGATGCGATCGGCGACCTCGCGACGCTTGTCGTTTGAGAGGTACTCGATCTCCTGCTTCAGCTTCTCGTAGCCTTCGGGAGTGAGGATTACGTCCTTCAAGGGGCCTCCTGAAAGAAAAACGCGCGGCGCAGAGGCGCCGTCGCGGGCGGGGATGTTACCTACGAGGGTGGACGGACGTCAACTCGGCCTGCCGGTACCATTTTTGGCCCTGTGCAGGTAGATCTCCGCAGCAGCTGGTGGATTCGCGACGTCGAGATCCCGACCCGGCTCGTGCTCGCGCCGATGGCCGGTGTGAGCGTGCAGGCCTTTCGCCGCCAGGGACGGCGCTATGGCGCGGGCCTCGTGTGCTCGGAAATGGTCAGCTGCGCTGGCCTTCACCACGGAAACGAGCGCACTTTGGGGTATTTGCGTATCTCCGCGGACGAGCGGCCGCTGGCGGTACAGATCTTCGGCTCTGAGCCCGAGGTGATGGCCGAGGCCGCGCGGATGGTCGAGGACGCGGGCGCCGACCTCGTCGACATCAACTTCGGCTGCCCGGTGCGGAAGGTGACCAAGACCGGCGCCGGCGCGACGATGCTCGAGGATCACGCGCGCGCCCGTGCGGTCGTCGGCGCGGTCGCCGAGGCCGTCTCGGTGCCCATGACCGTGAAGATGCGGCGCGGCCTGGAGAACGGCTCGCGCGCGTGCCTCGAGCTCGGGCCGCAGCTCGTCGAGGCCGGCGCGTCGTCGCTGACGCTGCACCCGCGCTCGGCGAAGCAGATGTACACCGGCGAGGCCGACCACTCGCTCACCACAGAGCTGGTGGACCTGGTCGACGTGCCCGTGATCGCCTCCGGCGACGTGACCTCGCGCGCGCGGGCACAGGCGATCCTGGCCACGACCGGCGCCGCCGCCGTGATGGTGGGCCGCGCGGCGCAGGGCAATCCGTGGGCGTTGCGGGAGATCCTCGACGGCGACGCGGCGGCGCCCTCGCGCGAGGAGGTCGTTGCGGAACTGTTGCTCTTCATGCGCGAGACGGTCCGCGAGCTCGGTGAGCGGCGTTCTCACGGATTCCTGAAGAAGTTCTACGGCTGGTACCTCGGGCAGGGTCGCTTCCCGCGGCCGTTCAAGCAGGAGCTGGTTCAGCTCGAGACGCTGGACGAGGTCGAGGCGCGTCTGCTCGCCGCAGCACCTGGCGCCGCGGAGGTCCTGCAGCGCCTCGAAGCCGGCTCGCCGGAGGCGGAGGACGACGTCGTCCTCGACCTGCCGATCTCGATCTACGGCGGCGGCTAGCGGTTTCGCTCCCAGACGAGGCGCACGCCTTCGAGGGTCAGGAACGGGTCGATCGTCTCGAGCGTCCGGGCGTGCTGGACGATCAGGTCGGCGAGGCCGCCGGTCGCGACGGTCTGCGCGTCGACCCCCAGCTCCTCTCGGATTCGCCCGACGATGCCGTCGACCTGGCCGGCGAAGCCGTAGACGAGGCCCGACTGCAGGCTCGAAGCGGTGTTCTTCGCGATCACCGTCTCGGGCTCGACGAAGTCGACCTTGAAGAGGCGCGCCGCCCGCGCGAACAGGGCGTCCATCGAGACCTCGATCCCGGGCGCGAGTACGCCGCCGACGTACTCGCCCTCCGGCGAGACCACGTCGAAGTTCGTGGACGTGCCGAAGTCGACCACGATGCACGGCGAGCCGTAGCGCTCGACCGCGGCGACCGCGTTTGCGATCCGGTCGGAGCCGACCTCCCGCGGGTCGTCGTAGCGGATCGGCACGCCGGTGCGCACGCCCGGCCCGAGCTCGAGCAGCTCGGCCTTGGCGTACTCCTTGGCGAAGTCCTCGTAGGCGCGGTGCAGCTGCGGAACGGTCGACGCGAGCGCGACGCCATCGACCGCGTCCAGGTCGAGGAAGTTGCCGTAGAGCGCGCCGAGCTCGTCGCCGCCGCGGTTGCGCTCGGTCGCAATGCGCCAGTGCTCACGCAGCTCGTCGCCCTCGAAGAGCCCGAAGACGGTCTGCGTGTTCCCGACGTCGATCGCCAGGAGTGCCATGCGGCCGAGGTTACTTCAGCGCCAGGGCCGGAAGGCTCCAGTCCATGTAGACGCCCTGGTAGACAAGGCTGCGCGGAGCCACGCGCGCGGAGAAGAAGAAGCGGTTGTTGTAGGTGCGTGTGACGACGAGCGGCGCGGCCTCGTTCATCAGGTCGATGTCGAGCCTCCCGAACGCATGGAGGCGCGCGAGCCCGTGGAGCCGCTTCGCCGCCGCCAGCCTCCGCGTGAACTTCGCCCCGAGAGAGCCGTAGGACGAGACGAAGCCGAACACCGCATCAGGAACGGGAACGTCGCTGCACCAGCCCATGCCCACGCCGAAGTCGAGGTCGGTGTTGCGCTTGCCCATGGCGTCGTAGAGATCGGCGCCGGTGAAGCCCTTCACCTTGATGCGCTGCGCCTGCATTCCGAGCCTGACGAGCATGTCGCGAGCGAGCTGTGCCTGTGTCGGGCCGGCGGCCGAGATCCGGTAGCCGATGTTCACCGCGCCGCTGCGGAGGTGGCCCGCCGCCAGCCGCCTTGCCTTCCTCAAGTCTGGTGCGCCGGCGTACGGCTGCAGCCGCTTCGCGGTCACGGAGCCCGGCACTGTCGGCGAGAGCAGGTGCGACCAGGGGGAAGCGGCGTACGGACCCGCGGCCGCAGCATAGGCCTTGCGGTCGACGGCCCAGTTGAGCGCGCGTCGCAGGGCTGCATTGCTCCGGAGCAGCGGCCGGTCCTCGTTGAGGACGATCATCCCGATGCACGAGGTCGGCTTCGACCAGAAGCGCGACGTGTTCACGCCGAAGGTGCTTGCGGCCTCCTCTGCATGCGCGGCAGGAAGCGGAGACTCGTCGAGCCTGCCGGCCAGCACCTGCTGGTAGGCCGCCTCCTCGCTCAGGCCCCACCGCACCTCGACGCCGCTCAGATTCCGAGGCCTGGTGCCGCGGTAGAACCGATTGCGCCGCAGCTCGGTGAGGACGTCCGGCTGGTGACTATCGATGAAGTAAGGGCCGGCCGACGGATAGCCGGTCGACACCTCGCGGCTCAGCGGCAGCTTCCGCGACGTCGCCTGGAAGAACGGCATCGCTAGCTTGGTCGGGAAGGAAGCATCCGGCCTCGTCAGGTGGATGATCAGCCGGTCTCCTCTGGCGACCACGCCGCGCACGTGACGCGCCTTCCCGTCGTTGACGTCGTTCGCGCCCACGATGTTCGTCCCGCCGGAGTCGGTGATGAACGGCTCTCCGGGCGAGGCCAGATCGTGGTTCGCGGCGCGGTCGATCGCGTACGCGAAGCTCCCAGCCGTGACCGCCGAGCCGTCGCTGAAGCGGAAGCCCTTGCGGATGAAGAACGTCCACGTACGCCCGTCCCGAGAGACCGTGTAGCGCGAGGCGACCTCGGGCCGCAGGACGCCACCGACAGCACCGTGGCGGTCCGGGTAGTTGAAGAGCTTTGCCGCGGTCGCGTACTCGAGCCACCACGCCGTGCTCACGTACGCGAGCTGCGGGTCGATCTGCACCGAGGCGCCGGCGATGCCGACCCGGAAGACACCTCCTTGCTTGAAGCCCCGTGCGGCGCCCGCCAGCTGGGCAGCCGTCAGGCAGGCCGCCCCGAGCGCCAGCATCCCCAGCGCCAGCCAGAGTCGCCGTGGCATGTGCCGATTTAGACGAACGGAACGGTCGGCGGGTTAGAGTTCTTCGTCGGAGCCGAGCGATTCGCCGATCCGCTCGGCGAGCGCTTCCGCGGTCAGGTTGGGCTCGTCGCCCTCGCCGCGGAGCTCCTCGACGGTCACGTCGCTCGAGGTGTAGACCTCGGTGCGCGGGATGATCCTCGTCGGGCGGTTCTTGTCCCAGACCCAGACGTCCTCCATCTTCAGGTGGAAGAACGGGTAGCTCGGCTGTGGCACGTACTGCAGGTCGAGGCGGTTGCAGAGGTATGTCGCGTCCTGGGTCAGGACGCAGTACCGGAAGAGGCTGAAGACCGCCGAGTACTCCTTCTTCAGCGCGAGCTCTAGCTCTGCCTCGAACTCGTCCAGCTCGTCGAGGTGGGACATGCGGGGATCATAGCCCTGCCAACAGGGCCTGCACCGGGCCGCGACCGGGCAGCTCGAGAGCGGGGTCGAGCTCGGCCAGCGGCTCCAGCGCGAAGCGCCGCTCGTGCAGGCGCGGGTGCGGGACGTCGAGGCCCGGCTCGGCTACCACCTCGTCTCCGAACAGGAGCAGGTCGAGGTCGATCGTGCGCGGCCCGAAGCGCGGGCCTTCGCCGCGAACGCGCCCCAGCTCGCGCTCGATCGCGAGCAGGCGCTCGAGCAGCTCGCGGGCGCTCAGCGAAGTGCGCAGCTCGGCCGCGCCGTTCAGGAAGCGCGGCTGGTCCTCGTACCCGACCGGATCGGTCTCACGCAGTGTCGAGACCGCGACCACCTCCACCCCCTCCTCGCCGCCGAGCAGCTCGACCGCCAGGCCGATCTGCGCACGCGGATCGCCGAGGTTCGAGCCCAGCCCGACGAAGGCGCGCGTCATCCGGGGGATTCTCCGCCATTCCGGACCGGTCCCAGCTACCTTGTGCTGAGTTTTGCGCCGCTTCGTGCTGATCGGGGTCGTGTTCTTGTGCTGCGCAACATCCGCCCAGGCGGGTGTGCTCGCGCATCCCGGCAGCCCGGAGCTGCCGGCCCCACGCTCGTTCGAGCGCCTGCAGTCCTACCCGCGGACGCTGGTCGAGCTCGACCACGTGCGCGGCGCAGAGGCGGCGCCGCTGCTGCACAAGGCAGGCGGACAGCTGATCGCCGGCCCGCTCGCGCTCTGGCGGCTGCCGAGCTGGACCGCGCAGCGGCTGCTGCCGCGCCTCGGCCGCCAGGGGCTCGTCCGCTCCGTCACGCCGGATCTCCCCGTCGGCACCGACCCGCGCGACGCTCGGGGGTTCTTCAGCCAGTTCACCGATCCGCTCTCGACGAGCGAGTGGTGGGTCTCGCACGTCGGCGCCGACGCCTGGACCTTCCCGGGCCCCGGCGTGCCGCTGACGATGATCGACTCCGGCGTCGATCTCTCCCACGAGGAGTTCGCCGGCCGCCCGAACACCACCGCGCTGAACAGGCAGACGGTCAACGCGGGCGAGGAAGAGCTCCACGGCACCGCAACCTCGTCGGTGGCGGCCGCGCCGGCCAACGGCAAGGGACTCGTCGGCATCTACCCCCAGGCGAAGCTGCAGCTCTGGGACGCGAGCCCGAACGGCCAGCTCACCGTCGGAGACGAGATCGCTGGCCTCTTCTCCGCTCGGCGCAACGGCCCGGGCGTGATCAACCTCAGCCTCGGCGGCTTCGACCGGATCCCGATCGAGGAGCACGCGATCATGAGCGTCGTCGGCGCCGGTTCGCTCGTCGTGGCCTCGGCGGGTAACGACCGCGAGGGCGGCAGCTCCCTCTCCTACCCCGCCACTTTCGCGCATGTTCTGACGATCGGCGCCACCGACGAGAACGACCGTGTGACCAGCTTCTCGAGTACATCGCCCGCGATGGACCTGGCCGCTCCCGGCCAGGACATTCCGGCGGCGATCCCGACGCTCTACAACCCGACCGGCTACGCGACCGTCGACGGCACGAGCTTCTCGTCGCCGCTCGTCGCGGGTGCGGCCGCCGCGGTCTGGACAGTGCGGCCGACGCTCGTCAACACGCAGCTCTTTCAGATCATGCGCCACTCGGCCCGCGACGTCGGGAAGCGTGGCTGGGACGTGAACACCGGCTACGGCATCCTCAACGTGCCCGCGGCGGTCGCGAGGAAGGCGCCGCCCGCCGACCCGCAGGAGCCGAACGAGGACGTCTATCTCGTCAAGCCCAACGGCCTGACGAGGACGGGTAACCCGCAGCTCACGTCACCGAGCCGGCGGCGGGCGACGCTGAAGGCCACACTCGAGCGCCGCGAGGACCCCGAGGATCTCTACCGGATCTACCTGCCCGCGAGAGGGCGGGTGGTCGTGACGGTCAAGCCGAACGCGAATGTGACACTCGAGGCCTGGGGCCGGCGAACGCGAACGGTGTTCGAGCGAGGCTCCGCGGCGAGGCGCGACCTGCTGGGCGTCTCCGCACACGCGGGCAGGCGCTTCGAGCGGATCACGCTCACGGGCCACGGCGTCGCGCAGGTCGTCTACGTGGACGCGTTCCTGCCGAAGACGGTCGTGCAGGCCTCGTACACGCTCACCGTCGCTCCCGCCGCACGCTAGCCGCCGTGTGCTCGACCGGGGCGCCGAGCTGAACGTCGGGCTTGCGGACCCTTACGCGCACACGCTCGGCGGGGAAGCGCTCGAGCAGCGCATCCGCGACCGCGGCGGCCATCGACTCGAGCAGCTGGAACTGGCGGCCTTCCGAGATCTCGCGCACGGTCGTGACGACCTCGCGGTAGTCGACGGTCTCGCCTAGCTCGTCCCGCTCGGGCTCGGCCAGCTCGAGCTCGAGGTCGTAGACGAACGGCTGCTCGGTCTCGAGCTCCCAGTCGTCCACCCCGTGCCGGCCCGCGATCTCGAGGCCGGTCACCTCGACGAGCACGCTCATGCGAGCGCCGCCCTCGCCGCGGTGAGCGCCTCGACGTGCTCGCGCACGTCGTGGACGCGCAGGATCGTCGCGCCGCGCTCGTAGGCCGCGACCGCGGCGCCGACGCTGGCGGCCACCGAGCCGGTCGTCGCCTCCGGGTCGCCGAGCAGCTTGCCCAGCGAGCTCTTGCGCGAGAAGCCGATCACGACCGGGCGGCCGAGCGCCGTCAGCCGGTCGAGGCGGCGCACGAGCTCGAAATTGTGCTCGACGCTCTTGCCGAAGCCGATCCCGGGGTCGAGGCAGACTCGATCCTCGGCGATCCCGGCAGCGACCGCGGCCGCGAGGCGCTCTTCCAGGAACGAAGCGACCTCAACCGCGACGTCGTCGTAGTGCGGGTCGGCCTGCATCGTGCGTGGCTCGCCCTGCATGTGCATCAGGCAGAGGTAGGCGCCGCTCTCCGCGACGACCTCGGCCAGCTGCGGGTCGCCGCGCAGGGCGGTGACGTCGTTCACCAGCTCAGCGCCCAGCTCGAGCGCCCGCCGCGCGACCTCTGCCTTCGAGGTGTCGATCGAGACCGGCACCGCGCCCCGGAGCCGCTCGAGCACCGGCACAACTCGGCTCAGCTCCTCCTCGGCGCCGACGCCCTCCGAGCCCGGCCTAGTGGACTCGCCGCCGACGTCCACGATCGCCGCGCCCTCGGCAAGCATGCGCCGCGCGGCCTTGGCGGCCTCCTCCGGATCGAGATTGACGCCGCCGTCAGAGAACGAGTCCGGGGTCACGTTCACGACCCCCATCACCGAGGGCCGCGGAAGACGCTGCTCGATCGGAGGCCTCATTGGCCGAGCAGACTAGTGGGTAGGTTTGAGGCATGGGTGAGCGCGAGGCAGCACGCGGCTCGGCCTGGCGTTTCGTGCGCGAGGTCGTCCGCTCGCAGTCCGGCGGAGTGGCCGGCGCGGTCACGTCCGGCCTGTTCTGGCAGGCCGGGGCGGTGGCGGCTCCGCTCGTCGTCAAGTACGCGATCGACAACGGCGTCGTCACGAAGGACCACCAGGCGCTGGTGGTCTGGCTGCTCGTCCTGCTCGGCGTCGGCCTGCTCGAGGTCGTGGCCGGCGGCCTCCGCCACATCTACGCGATCCGCAACCGCTCCCAGTCGGACGCGCGCGTGCGCGACGCTCTCTTCGCCCACGCACTGCGCCTCGATGCCACCTACCACGACCGAGTCGGCCCGGGCGAGCTGCTTAGCCGCGCCTCGTCCGACTCCCAGCACATCGCGCGGATGATGGACGCGATCGGCCACACGATCGGCTACGTGCTCACGGTGATCGCCGTGGCGATCGTGATGCTCGTGCTCGACTGGAAGCTGGCGCTCGTGATCCTGATCCCGCTGCCGTTCGTGAGCGTCGGCGCCTGGCTCTACTCACGCAGGTACGACCGCGGGACGCGCCGGCTGCAGGAGTCGTGGGGCGCTGCCTCGACCCTGGTCGAGGAGACGGTCAGCGGCATCCGCGTCGTGAAGGGGCTCGGCGCCGGCGACGCGCTCTCGGCCCGCTTCGGACGGCGCAGCGACGAGATCTTCCGCCGCGCGATGGACCTCGCCAGGCTCGACGCGATCTTCATCCCGGTGCTCGAAATGCTGCCGCTGCTCGGGATCGCGACCGTGCTCTGGCTCGGGGGCCGCAGCGTGATCGCGGGTGATCTCTCGGTGGGCTCCTTCGTCGCGTTCAACGCCTACGTCGTGATGCTCGTCTGGCCGCTCCGAGTGCTCGGGCAGCGGGTGACGACGGTGCAGAAGGCCCTCGCCGCGAGCGGGCGGATCCTCGAGGTGCTCGAAGCCGAGCCGCGGCTGCGCGAGCCGCGCCACCCGGCGGAGCTCGAGCGGCCACTGCGAGGCGACGTGCGCCTCGACTCGGTGCGCTTCGGCCATGACGGCGACCGCGCCGTCCTCGACGGCCTCGAGCTGCACGTCGCGCCGGGCGAGTCGCTCGCCCTCGTCGGCGCCACCGGCTCGGGGAAGAGCACCGTCGCCGGGCTGCTGGCGCGGCTCTACGACCCGGAGGACGGGCGCGTGCTACTCGACGGCCACGACCTGCGCGAGCTGCGGCTGGCCGACGTGCGCGGCGCTGTGGCCCTGGTGTTCGAGGAGACGTTCCTGTTCAGCGAGAGTGTTCGCGAGAACATCCGCGTGGGACGGCCGGACGCCAACGACGAGGACGTGCGCCGGGCGGCCGAGCTGGCGGGCGCGGCCGAGTTCATCGGCGAGCTCCCCGACGGCTACGAGACGGTTCTCGGCGAGCGCGGCTTCTCGCTCTCGGGCGGCCAGCGGCAGCGGATCGCGATCGCGCGCGCGATCCTCGCCGACCCGGCCGTGCTCGTCCTCGACGACGCCACCTCCGCCGTGGACGCGACCAAGGAGCACGAGATCCGCGCCGCCCTCGGAGAGGTGATGCGCGACCGCACGACCCTCGTGATCGCGCACCGGCCGGCGACGATCGCGCTTGCCGACCGTGTGGCCGTGCTCGAGGGCGGCCGAATCGTCGATATGGGGACGCACGGAGAACTGCTGCGCCGCTCGGAGCGCTACCGCGCCCTGCTCGCGCTGGAAAGCGAGGCGGCGGCGTGATCGAGCGGGCCGGAACGCGCGACGTCTGGCGCGAGACGCGCGACCTCGTGCGCCCGGTACAGCTCCTCTACGTCGGCGCCGCCGTGGCCGTGATCGTCTCGACGCTGATCACACTCGCCGGGCCTGCGCTCGTCCGTTACGCGATCGACAACGGGATCGAGAAGGGTCGTCAGGGACCGCTGAACGTGGCGACGCTCGCGATCCTCGTCCTCGCGCTGATCAAGCCGTTCGTCGTCCGGGCGCAGACGCTCTTCGCCGCGACCGCCAGCGAGCGCTTCCTCACCTCGTTGCGGAGAGCGGCGTTCGACAAGCTGCAGGCCCTCCCGCTCGGGTTCTTCGAGCAGGAGCGCACAGGGACGCTCGTCTCGCGCCTCACCTCGGACGTCCAGGCGCTGGACGAGTTCCTGCGCGAGGCGCTGATCGAGGTCGTCGGCAGCGGCCTGCAGATCCTGCTCACGGTCGGGGTGCTGCTGATTCTCTCGCCCAAGCTCGCGCTGGTCTCGCTGATCGCGCTACCGGTGCTGATC
>DATLPH010000083.1:0-5857 GCA_035535855.1 Gaiellaceae bacterium | reverse complement strand
CTACCCCCAGGACGCCGAGCAGCTGCTGCGCGCTGCCGGGCTCGTTCCTGTGGAGCGCTGGTGCACCGCCAAGGCGCCGGAGTACGTGGTCAAGCGCGTGGTGCCCGCCGAGGGCACCGTCGTGCCGCGCGGGGTGCGCGTCCGCATGTACCTCGTGCCCGCGCTGAGCTCGGGCGTCAAGCATCCGCTCTGCAGCACCTTCGTCGCAGCCGCGCCGGCGCGCGTCGCGACGACCAACTCGCCGTTGTTGCGTCTGCCCGTGCGCGGCGTCAAGTGCGTCGTCTACAGCCGGGCGCCGGGCGCCCCGACCAAGCCCCGTCGCTGCAAGCCACCGGCGAAGCCCTGAGCTAGAGCTGCGGCCCGAACAGTCCGCGAGGAAGCGCGGCGGGCATCTCTTCGGTCGGAAAGGGACGCGTCTTCGGGTAGAGGTCGAGCAGCCCGCCCCGCGCACAGTCGGCCGACTGGTACTCCTCGGGCACCCACTGCTGCAGCGCGAGCATGTAGCTCGTCACCGCAAGGCCCTCGGCGAGCGTGCCGCCCAGCCGCTCCACGGTGAAGGTGAGCTGCTGCAGCCCGTAGCACTGCGCGGCCGCCTCGTCGGCCCAGCCGCGCAGGTGCATCGACTCGTGCGCGAGCGTCATCAGCGCCTCGGCCATGTCCTCGGCGCGCCGCGAGCACGCGAGCGCAGCCGGGTCGTCGCCGTGGAACCGGCTCCAGTCGAACTGGGCGAGGCACTCGATCTCCGCGTGCCGAGACTCGTGGCGGAACCGCGCGAGCAACCGGCACATGGGACGGGTGATGTGCGTGTAGCTCGCGGCATGCCCGTTCGTGAACGGCACGTCGCCGAGCTTGCTGTCCACGTCCACGAGCGAGAGCCAGAGGCTCTGGCAGCGAACGTGCACGCGGCGACCGGCCAGCTCCGAGGCGAGCGAGCTGAGCGCGCGCTCGTTTCCCGAGCGCGAGTGCTTCTCGACCGCCCAGCCGCCGGTCACGAGCACGACGAGCAGAAGGGCCGCAAGCTTCATCCGTCACATATCGGCAAGGAGCCTGTCGATCCCCAGCCTCGCCGTTCGTCGTACCCTCGTAAGCGACCGAAGGAGGGCGAGATGCAGTACATGCTGCTGATCTACGGAGACCAGAACGGCTGGGAGACGCTCAGCGAGGCCGAGCGCGGCGAGATGATGCAGGCCTACGGCAGCTTCTCGCAGGAGCTGCGCGACAGCGGCTCGCTGGTCGCCGGCGACGCGCTGGAGCCGACCGAGACGGCCACCACGGTCCGGGTCCGCGACGACGAGACGCTGACCACCGACGGGCCGTTCGCCGAGACGAAGGAGCAGCTCGGCGGCTACTACCTGGTCGAGGCCGACTCGCTAGACGAGGCGATCGGGTGGGCGGCGAAGATCCCCGGTGCCCGCTACGGCTCGGTCGAAGTGCGCCCGGTGGTGGTCTTCGAGGAGGACGGCTCGTAGTCGAAGAGCTCTTCCGGGAGGAGTGGGGGCGCACCCTCGCGATCCTCGCCCGCACGCTCGGCGACGTACAGCTAGCCGAGGACGCGGTGCAGGAGGCCTTCGCCGCTGCGCTCGAGCGCTGGCCCCGCGACGGCGCGCCCCAGAACCCCGGCGCGTGGCTGCTGACGACCGCCCGCAACCGCGCGATCGATCGCATTCGCCGCGAGCAGAACCTGCGCCGCAAGACGGAGCTGCTCGCCGCGCTTCACGTGGAGGAGCCTGTGCAGGAGGACGAGACGATCCCGGACGAGCGGCTGAGCCTGATCTTCGCGTGCTGTCACCCGGCACTGGCGACCGAGGCGCAGGTCGCGCTGACCCTGCGAACCCTCGGCGGCCTCACGACGGACGAGATCGCCCGCGCGTTCCTCGTGCCGGAGCCGACGATGGCGCAGCGGCTCGTGCGGGCGAAGCAGAAGATCCGGGCTGCGGGGATCCCGTTCCGGGTCCCGCCCGACCACCTGCTGCCGGAGCGCGTGCGCTCGGTGCTCGCGGTCGTCTACCTCATCTTCAACGAGGGCTACGGGCCGCCGCCGAGGGCGGAGCTCTGCGAAGAGGCGATCCGGCTCGGGAAGGTCCTGGCGCTGCTGATGCCCGACGAGGCCGAGGGGCTCGGGCTGCTCGCCCTGATGCTGCTGCACGACGCGCGGCGGGCGGCTCGCCTCGACGCGCAGGGCGAGCTCGTGCTCCTGGACGACCAGGACCGTTCGCTCTGGGATTCCGCACGGATCGAGGAGGGCCGGCGCGTGCTCGACCGCGCACTGCCGCTGCGCCGGCCGGGCCCGTACCAGCTACAGGCCGCGATCGCCTCGCTCCACCTCGAGCCCGAGACCGACTGGGCCGAGATCGCGGCGCTCTACGAGCGGCTGGCCGAGCTCGCGCCGTCGCCGGTCGTCGAGCTGAACCGTGCGGTTGCGGTAGCGATGGCCGAAGGCCCCGAGCAGGGCCTGGCACTGATCGACGGCATCGAAGGTCTCGACGGGTACCGGCACCTGCACTCGGCTCGCGCCGATCTCCTGCGACGCCTCGGCCGGGACGACGAGTCCGCCGCTGCGTACAGCCGAGCGCTCGAGCTCGCGTCACAGCCGGCCGAGCGCGCGTTCCTGGTGCGGCGGCTCGCAGAAGTACGATCAACGGCGTGAGCGTGGAACCAAAGCTCTACGGCTGCCAGTCCATGACCGGCGAGCTCCGCCGCGTCCTCGTGCGGGCCCCACGCGCCGAGGACCTGCGCGGCTGGCGGAGATGCGGCTGGCGCAGCGAGCCGGACGCACGCGGGATCGCTGCGGAGCACGAGGCGTTCTGCGGCCTGCTCGAGTCCGCCGGAGCGGAGGTCGTCCTCTCCGAAAGCCCCGCGGAGGGCAATCCGGACGCGATCTACACCTACGACCCGGCGCTCGTGACCGACGCGGGCGCGCTCCTGCTCCACCCGGGCAAGGAGTGCCGCCGCGCCGAGGTCGACGCGATGGCCGAGGATTTCGAGCGCGCGGGCGTTCCGGTGGTCGGACGGCTGCACGAGCCCGAATTGGGCGAAGGCGGCGACTGCTGCTGGCTCGACGAGCGCACGCTTCTGGTCGGCTGCGGCTACCGCACCAACGATGCCGGGATCGCGCGCCTGCGCCAGCTGCTGCCGGAGGTCGACTTCCACGCCTACGACCTGCCGCACTGGCATGGGCGCGGCGCGGTGATGCACCTGATGTCGCTGATCAGCCCGCTCGCACCCGATCTTGCGGTCGTCTACGAACCGCTGCTGCCGACGCGGCTGGCGCAGCTGCTCGAGGAGCGCGGAGTCGAGCTCGTCGCCGTCCCCGACGAGGAGTTCGACTCGATGGGCTCCAACGTCCTCGCCCTCGCCCCGCGCATGGCGCTCGCCGTCGAAGGGAACCCGCGAACCCGTGAGCGGATGGAGGTCGCAGGCGTCGAGGTGCTGACCTACCCCGGCGAGGAGCTCTCGAAGGGCGACGGCGGCCCGACTTGCCTCACGCGCCCACTGCTGCGCGCCTGACGCTCACGCAGCGATAGTAGAGCCGTGAGCGAGCGGGAGGCGCGGGGCGGCACGGTGATCGTCGGCGGGGGGTACGCCGGCAGCTACGTCGCGCGCTACCTGGGCAAGCGCGGCGCCACGATCGTCAGCCCCGAGAACTCGATGCTGTTCACTCCGCTGCTCCCCGAGGCAGCTTCCGGAACGCTCGAGCCCCGGCACGTGGTCGTCCCGCTGCGCGTGATGTGCCCTCACGCCGAGCTCGTTCTCGGCCGGGCGACCGAGCTCGACTTCACCCGGCGGCGCGTGCAGGTCGAGACCTTCGAAGGCCTTGTCAACGTCCAGTACCGCGACCTCGTCGTCGGGCTCGGCTCGATCTCGCGCGCCCTGCCGATCCCGGGCCTCGCCGAGCACGCGCTCGGCTTCAAGAACCTGGCTGACGCGATCCACCTCCGCAACCACGTCCTGCAGAGGCTCGATGCAGCCGACGCGGCGGCGACCGAGACCCACCGCGAGCGCGAGCTGACCTTCGTCTTCGTCGGAGCCGGCTACGCGGGCGTGGAAGCGCTGGCCGAGCTCTCCGACCTCGTGCGCGACGCACTCCGCTACTACCCGAGCCTCCGCGACGCCCCCCAGCGGTGGGTGCTGGTCGACGCAGCGCCGAAGATCCTGCCCGAGATCCCGACACGGCTCGGCGACTACGCAGCGCAGCAGCTTGCCAAACGCGGGATCGAGATCCGCGTCGGCACCACGCTCGAGTCGGTCGAGGCTCACGCGGCGCACCTCTCGAACGGCGAGCGCTTCCTCACGCACACCGTCGTCTGGACGGCGGGCGTGAAAGCCAACCCCGTGCTCGAGCGCCTCGGCCTGCCGCTGGACGAGCGCGGCCGCGTGAAGGTGGACGGGACGCTCCGCGTCGAGGGCCTCGAGCACGTCTGGGCGCTCGGCGACTGCGCCGCGGTGCCGAACCTCGCCACGCCGGAAGCCGTCGACCCGCCCACCTCGCAGCACGCGCTCCGCCAGGCGCGCCGCCTCGCGAAGAACCTCAAGGGCGAGCCACAGCAGTACCGCTACCGCATGCTCGGCCAGGTGGCCACGCTCGGCCGCTACAAGGGAATCGCCGACGTGATGGGCCTGCTCCTGACCGGCTTCCTCGGCTGGTTCGTGACGCGCACCTACCACCTGTACCAGCTGCCGCTGTTCTCGAGAAAGTTGCGCGTCGTGACCGACTGGACGACGTCGCTCTTCTTTCGCCGCGACATCGCCGAGCTCTCGATGCTCGGCCATCCAAAGCGCCTCGGCGATGCGTGAGGAGCTCGCCCGCGCGTACGACCTCCTCGCCCGCGGCGACATGGGCGGCACCCGCGTGGTCGAGACCCCGCACGGGCGGGCCGTCTACACCGACGAGTTCCCGCGGCGCCACGACGGGAACTACCTCTGGGTGGAGCGAGAAGGCGAGCCGGAGGAGCTCGTGGCCGAGGCCTCGCGCCTCGACCGCGGGCTGCTGTTCGTGCCCGACCCGGAGCTCGGCGACAGGCTCGCGCCGTGGTTCGAGGAGCGCAGCTGGCGCATCGAACGCCACCTCGTGATGGCGCAGCTGCGTGAAGCCGAAAAGGAGGCCGATCTCGGTCTCGTGAGCGAGGTAGCCGAGGAGGACCTGCGCCCGGCCCGCAGACGCGTGATCGAGGGACAGCCATGGGCGACGCCGGAGGTGCTCGAGCAGCTCTTCGCCGCGAAGGCGCTGATCGGCCGCCGCGTCCAGGCTCGCTTCTTCGCGGTCGTGGTCGACGGCGAGGTCGTCAGCTATGCCGACCTCTACCAGGACGGCGCGGACGGGCAGGTCGAGGACGTGGGCACCCTCCCGGAGCGGCGCGGCCACGGCTATGCGACCGCGGTCGTCCTCGCGGCGGTCACGGAGGCGCGCCAGGCCGGAGCGGAGTTCGTCTGCCTGGTGGCCGACCTGAACGACTGGCCCAAGGAGCTCTACCGCCGCCTCGGCTTCGACGACGTCGGCCACTACACGAAGTTCTTCGCCCCGCCCGCGACATGAGCGCGGCGCTCGGGGTCACGGGGCTCGAGAAGCGCTACGGCTCGACGCGGGCGCTCACGGGAGTCGACCTCGAGGTCGGCGAGGGCGAGCTGGTCGGCCTGCTCGGGCCCAACGGCGCGGGCAAGTCGACGCTCGTCAAGATCGCGTGCGGTCTCGTGCGGCCCTCGCGGGGCCGGGCCGAAGTCTGCGGCGCCAGGGCCGGCTCGCTCGAGGCGCGGCGACGGCTCGGCTACCTCGCGGAGCTGTTCCGGTTCCCGGGCTGGTACTCGGGCGACGAGGTGCTGGAGCTGCACCAGAAGCTGGCCGGCTCCAACGGCGGCGAGC
>DATLPH010000082.1:0-11944 GCA_035535855.1 Gaiellaceae bacterium | reverse complement strand
GGTCCTCGAAGGCGGCAATCGGCGCGTTCGGCGAGCCGGCCGTGACGCGCGCGCCCTCCGGCGGCGCCGCCACCGAGTCGCGGTGGCTCATCCAGCCCGTCTGCTCCTCCGGCAGGCCCTTGAAGAGCTCGCTCTCCGGCTCGGCCCGCACCTCGGTCTTGCCGAACTCCGAGACCCCCGTCCGCTCGACCGCACCGCCGAGATCCTGGGCCATCAGCTGCATCCCGTAACAGATCCCGAGCGTCGGCACGCCCAGCGAGAAGAGCCCCGGATCGACCCGAGGCGCGCCCGCCGCGTAGACGGACGCAGGCCCGCCCGAGAGCACGAGCGCCCGCGGGCTGCGCGCCCGCGCCTCGGCCGCCGAGATCGTGTGCGGCACGAGCTCCGAGTAGACCCGGCACTCGCGCACCCGCCTCGCAATCAGCT
Source organism: Gaiellaceae bacterium (assembly GCA_035535855.1). Classification (GTDB taxonomy): domain Bacteria; phylum Actinomycetota; class Thermoleophilia; order Gaiellales; family Gaiellaceae; genus AC-32. The sequence continues at coordinate 11,518 of DATLPH010000082.1, read as the reverse complement.
GCGCGTACTGGCCGCCGCAGTCGAGCACCAACACCGGCCGCTCCTCGGGAGCGGGCTCGGGCACGGGGAGCGGGACGACCTCTCCCATCACCCCATTCCGATGCGCTGGGCCTGCTGGAGCGACTTGCCTTCGGTCTTGATCGCCGGCGCGAGCATCACCTCGGCCTTCTGGAAGTCGTGGATCGACTCGTACCCGCAGGTCGCCATCGACGTCCGCAGCGCCCCCATCAGGTTGAGCGTCCCGTCGTTCTCGGTGGCCGGGCCGATCACGATCTCCTCGAGCGTCGCGTTCTGCTCGACCGCGACCCTCGCCCCGCGCGGCAGCGTCGGGTGGAAGGTCGCCATGCCCCAGTGGAAGCCGCGGCCCGGAGCCTCCTTCGCCCGAGCGAGGGGAGAGCCCACCATCACGGCGTCGGCTCCGCAGGCGATCGCCTTCGAGATGTCGCCTCCGGTGCGCATGCCGCCGTCGGCGATCACGTTCACGTACTTGCCGGTCTCGAGCAGGTGCTGCACCCGCGCAGCGGCCGCATCCGCGATCGCCGTCGCCTGCGGGACGCCGACCCCGAGCACGCCGCGCGTCGTGCACGCCTGGCCCGGCCCGACGCCGACGAGCACACCCTCGGCGCCCGTCCGCATCAGGTGCAGCGCGGTCTGGTACGAGGCGCAGCCGCCGACGATCGTCGGGATCGGCAGCGAGGCGATGAACTCCTTCAGGTTGAGCGCGTGGCCGTTGGAGGAGACGTGCTCGGCCGACACGACCGTGCCCTGGATCACCAGGATGTCGAGCCCGGCCTCGAGGGCGGCCTCGTAGTGGTCGCGCACCTTTTGCGGGGTCAACGAGCCGGCGACGAGCGTGCCCGCGTCCTTGATCTCGGAGATCCGCGTAGCAATCAGCTCGGGGTCGACCGGCTTCGCGTAGATCTCCTGCATCCCGCGCGTCGCCTGCTCCTTGGTCAGCTTCGAGATCTTCAGGAGCTCGCGCGCTGGGTTCGCGTAGCGCGTGTAGATGCCCTCCAGGTTGAGCACGCCGAGGCCGCCGAGCTTGCCAAGCTCGATCGCGATCTTGGGCGAGACGACCCCGTCCATCGCCGAGGCCAGCAGCGGCAGCTCGAGCAGGTGCGGCCCGAGCTTCCAGCCGATGTCGACGTCCTGCGGGTCGCGCGTGCGCCGCGAGGGCACGATCGCGATGTCGTCGAACCCGTACGCCTGCCGCGCCTTCTTGCCCCGGCCGATCTCGATCTCCACAACTACCTCCCCTGGATGCACAAAGGCCCAGGCGCCGTTGCGATCGCCTGGGCCGAAAATCCGTTCTTGCAACCGTCTCTCAAGTGGACGGCGATCGTAGCACCGCCGCTGGACGAACCTATCTCCGCCGGAGGCGCGCGACGCAAAACACGTTCGGGCAGTGCAGGCCGCGGACGAGGCCGTTGTCGACGTCGCGGTAGCTCACGAACGGGAGGCCGTCGGAGCCGACCGTGATCGACGTGCTCCAGCCGACGTTGCCCGTCGTGTCCACCGTAACGAACGACGAGCTCGTGCAGGCGACGTTGGCGCAGTGGGCCACCTTCAGGTCCTGCTTGGCGCCGTTGCCGTCGTAGTAGCTGATCACGCTAAGCCCGTCCACGCCGAGGGTGATGGCGGAGTATTCGCCCTCGATCCCGTTGGCGTCGACGGTCGACAGGGTCGCGGCCGAGCAGGCGACGTTGTCGCAGTGGGCGACCCTGAGCGAGCTCGCGCTTGCGTCGCGGTAGCTCACGAGACCGAGCCCGTCGGAGCCAATCGTCAGCGAGGTGTAGAAGCCGGTGTTGTTGCCCGTGTCGTAGGCGGTGGTGGTCGAGGCCGCGCAGGCCGCGTCGGCGCAGTGAGCGACCTGGAGGTCGCCGTTCGCGTTGTCGAGGTAGCTCACGAGCGGCAGGCCGTCCGCGCCGATCGCGATCGAGGAGTACCCGACCGCGGTCGCGTCGACCGGGTTCGTCGTGACGGCCGAGCACGGGACGTCCGAGCAGTGGGCGACGCGGAGGTTGCCGTTGTCGACGTAGCTGATCAGGCCGAAGCCGTCGACGCCGACGGTGACAGAGGTGTAGTCGTCTGCGACCGTTCCGCTCGAGACGACGATCGCCCTTGTGTACGCCGTGCACGCGAGGTTCGTGCAATGGGCGACCTTGAGGTTGTCGTTGGTCGCGTCGAGGTAGCTGACGAGGCCGAGGCCGTCGCTGCCGATCGTGACCGACGGGTAGCGGCCGACGTTCGCGACCGTGGCGTCGACCGTCGTGCTCGTCGCGGTCGAGCAGGCCGAGTCGTTGCAGTGGACGACCTTGAGCGCGTTGCTCGACCCGTCGAAGACGGCGACGAGCGGGAAGCCGTCCGCTCCGGCCGCGGACGAGGAGTGCGCGCCACCTGCGCTGACCGTGTACTTCGTCACGCCCGCCCGCGCGAGGTTCAGCAGGCCGAAGCCGCCCGGAGGACCGACCACGCCCTGGGCTCCGGTCGCGCCGCGCGGCCCCGAGGGACCCGTCGCGCCGCGGTTGCCCTTCGGGCCGAGGCCGCCCGCACCCTGCGGGCCGGCCGGGCCGGCGGGGCCGCGGGCTCCTTCGCGGCCGGGCGGCCCCTGGAGGCCGACCGGGAGCACCGAGGCGGGGAACTTGCCGTTCCTGCCGAGCGGGAGCAGCTTGCCGGCCTTGGGCTTCTTCGAGGCGCCGATCCCGCCGACCTTGCCCGCGTTCTTGGCGAACAGGGCGACGCGTGCGACGCCCTTCAAGGACGCGAAGCCGTTCGGGGTGGCGCCGAGCACGGCGATCAAGACCGCCGCCGCAGACAGCACCACAGGCAGGCGCTGGCGAGTCATCGCCCCCGAGATATCGGCGCGGGGCGGGAAGGTCTTTAGCCGGGCTCAGTCAGTGGCGACAGGCTCGAGCTGGTCGACTTCCACCGATCCCACGACTCGTCCGGCCTCGCGCGGCTCGAAGCGGCCCGCGCCGATCTCGAGCGTCGAGGCCGCGCCGGCGGCGACGGCCGTCCTCAGCGCCTCCTCGTCCGAGCGCCCGTCGAGCCTTGCGGCGATGAAGCTCGCCAGCAGGACGTCGCCGGAGCCGACCGCGGAGATCGGGTCGACCCGCTGGGCGACCGCGCGATAGCGGCTCGTCTGCCGCTCGGAGCGAAGCAGGGCCCAGCAGCCCGACTCGCGTGTGATCAAGACGTTGCGGGCGCCGAGCTCGGCGATCGTCTCGAGCCCGGAGAGATAGTCATCGTCGTCGTGGAACTCGTAGCCCACGAGCGCCTCGGCCTCGCGCTCGTTGGGGGTCACCAGGAGCGGCTCCGCCTGCACGCCGTGGCGTAGCGGCTCGCCCTCGGAGTCGAGCACGGTCTGCGCGCCGCGGCGGTTCAGCTCGCGCACGGCGACCGCGTAAAAGTCGTCCTCGACCGCGCGAGGGAGCGAGCCCGCGAAGACAACGTAGTCGGCCCCCTGCGAGAGGTAGGCGAGCTTCTCGAGCAGCATTTCGAGCTCCTCGGGCCGGACCTGCGGGCCCCACTCGTTCAGCTCGGTATAGCTCGAGCCGGTCGGGTCGACGATTGCGGTCGAGGTGCGCGACTCGCCGTCGATGCGGACGAAGTCGTTGAGGATCGCCTCGGCGGTCAGCTCCTCGACGATCCGCGTGCCCGTGCGCCCACCGGCCAGGCCGGTGGCGACGACGGGAACGCCGAGCTGCTTCAGGGCACGCGCGATGTTGATCCCCTTGCCGCCCGCGAGGGTCATGCCCGCGCTGGCCCGGTGCCGCTGACCGCGCTGGAAGTTGGGGACCGTCAGCGTGCGGTCGATCGCCGCGTTCATGGTGACGGTGACGATCAGGAGAACCACCCGGCCACGTGGTGCAGGGTACGCGTCGCGTACCAGCCCGCGCGCCCGCCGACGCCCGGGCTGCCCACGGAGCGGCTCGCCACCAGCGGGGCGACGGCGATCAGGCGGCCGCGCTGGTAGAGCTGGACCTGGCCCAGGGTCTGTCCCCGGGACACGGGCAGCTCGGCCACGTCCGCGGCGACCACGCGGCGGACGAGCGGCAAGCCGACCCGCACCGACGGCGCGAGCGAGCGCGCTGCGACGAGCGCCACGGGCTCGCGGCCGTACGGAAGCTCCGCCTCGGCGTAGGTGCGGCCGCGCACGACGACCGCGGCCGACCGGTAGCGCGAGAAGCCCCAGTCGAGGAGCCCGGCGAGGTCGGCGTTGCGGGTCGAGCGGTCGGGGCTGCCGAGCAGCGTCGCGTAGATCGTGACCCCGCGCCGCCGCGCAGCGGCCACCTCGGACCACCCCGCGGCCGAGGTGTGGCCGGTCTTGACCCCGAACACCCCGGCATAAGTCGAGAGCAGGTCGTTCCACGTATGCAGCGAGCGGCCGCCGGAGATGGTCGCGCTGCGCTCCCGCACGATCTGGCGCACGAGCGGGCGGTGCATCAGGATCCGCGCGAGCAGCGTGACGTCATGCGCGCTCGAGACGTGGCCGGGCGCATCGAGGCCGTCGGGCCGTACGAAGTGGCTGTCCTTCAGGCCGAGCTGCCGAGCCCTCGCGTTCATCATCGCCACGAACCTGGTCTGGCTGCCGTGGCCGACGTAGTAGGCGAGCGCGTCGGCCGCGTCGTTGGCGCTCTGGATCAGCGCGGCCTCCAGCAGCTCGCGGACGGTCAGCCGGTCGCCCGGCCGCAGGTTCGCGCTCGACTCGCCGACGCTCGCGGCCGCCGGGTTGACGGTCACGACCTCGTCCGGCCGCGCGTGCTCGAGGGTCAAGAGCACGGTCATCAGCTTCGTGATGCTCGCGATCGGCACCCGCTCGTGCGCGTCGCTGGCGAGCAGCACCTCGCCGGTGACGCCGTTCTCGACCAGGAACGAGCGCCCGGTCACCTGCAGCGGCGAGGCGAGCACGGGAGCCGCGAGCGCGAGCGCCGCGGCAGCGGCGGCGAAAAGACGAAGCTTCAAGCGGCGGCGAGTCTACTGCTCACTTGACCCGGATCCGCTGGCCGACCGTGAGGTTGGTCGGCTCGATCCCCGGGTTCAGCGCGAGCAGCTCGGCGACGCCCGTGTCGAACCTGATCGCGACGTCGCTGAGCGTCTCGCCGGAGCGAAGGCGGTAGAAACGGCGCTTGCGCGGCGGAACGGGCGTGGTCTTCACCGTCGTCGTCCCGACGGTCGTCGCCGTCGTCGCCCCAGGGTCGGTCTGCAACCCCGCGCGGACGAGCAGGACCGCAATCGTGACGGCGAGTAGGAACGCCGCCGGCGCGCCATAGCGCTTCGCCCGAGCCGGCCAGCCTCCCGCCACGCGCTACCAGCCGGAGACGGCCCAGACGTCCCGCCGCAGGCGCGCCGCCTCCGCGGCGGCGGCCGTGCGCCAGTCCTCCTGGCCGCTCCGAAACGCGTAGATAACGCTGCGGGCAGCGTTCACGAGCGCGCTCGCAGGCCCGCTCGTGAAGGCGCGGGCGAGATCCGCGGGAGTCGCACCCTGGGCGCCGACTCCAGGGAGGAGCAGCACGGCCTGCGGGAGCAGCCTCCGGGCCTCGCCGACGGCGCGCGGGTGCGTCGCCCCGACGACCGCCCCGACGCTCGAGAGCCCGCGCTCGCCGACGAGCTCCTCGCCGAGCTCGTGCACGAGCCGGGCGACGTGCTGCCAGAGTGGCCTGCCGTCGGAGAGGACGAGGTCCTGGACGTCGGCGCCGCCCTCGTTGGACGTCTTGACGACGCAGAAGACCCCGCCGCCGTGCCGCCTGCACGCGCCGAGGAAGGGCTCGAGGGAATCTCGCCCGAGGTAGGGGTTGACCGTCATCGCGTCGGCGAGGGGCGGCACGTCGCCGCGCGGCTCGAGGTAGGCGCGCGCGTACGCCCGCGAGGTCGAGCCGATGTCGCCACGCTTGGCGTCGGCGAGCACGATCAGGCCGGCCGAGCGCGCGTAGGCGCAGACGTTCTCGAGCGCCCGCAGCCCGTCGGAGCCGAGTGCCTCGAAGAACGCGAGCTGCGGCTTGACCCCGACGACGTGCGGCGCAACCGCGTCCACGATCCCGCAGCAGAAGCGGCCGCACGCATCGGCGGCAGCCTCGAGCGAAAGGTGCGCGTCGCCGGCGAGCTCGACGGGCAGCAGGTCGGGCCTCGGGTCGAGGCCGACGAGAAGCTGGGAGCGCTTCCGCTCGACCGCCTCGGCGAGGCGGTCCGGGAACAGCGCGGTAGCGACTGCAGGCTCGGCGCCCACTCGGCCTCAGGCTAGCGGGCGACTCGGCCGGGGAACGAGTGAGGGCCGCTCTCGCGGCCCTCACGAAGCTTGCAGAAGTCGCGGTCTAGAACCCGCCGCCACCGCCGCCGCCGTTCCCGCCGCCAACAGCGCCGCTGCCGGTCTTGACGGCCGTCTTGAGCGTGCTGCCCGCGGAGAACTTCGGCACGGTCGCCGCCGGGATCGTCACCTTCTGGGTGGGGTTGCGCGGATTGACGCCCTGGCGCTCCTTGCGGTGCTGGGTCGAAAACTTCCCGAAGCCCGTGAAGTTGACCTCGCCGCCGGTGCGCAGGACCTCGGTGATCGACTCGAGCACTGCGTCCACTGCCTCGGCCGCGTCGCGCCTCGACAGGTTGCCCTTCTGGGCCACCTTGTCGACGAACTCTTGCTTCGTCACAGTCGCTCCTCTCTTCCCGGTTACCTTGTTGGAACCTCGGCGCAAGACCCTAGCAGGGTTAGGCTTTCGGCTCAACCATGCGGTTTTGCGGCGCTTTTGGACAGTTGTAGCAACTCCGACGGTCGGAACAGCGCCTCCAGGCGCACTCCGACCCCCGCGAGCGCGTCCGCTCCGCCCTCCTCCCGGTCGACCACACAGACGGCCGTTTCGACCTCCAGGCCGGTCTCCCGCAGCGCCTCGATCGCGGCGATCGCGGCGCCGCCCGAGGTGACGACGTCCTCCACGAGGCAGACGCGCTCACCCTCATCGAAGACGCCCTCGAGCCGGTTCGCGGTGCCGTACTCCTTGGCCTCCTTGCGGACGATCAGGAACGGGAGGCCCGACGCGAGCGAGGCCGCAGCCGCGAGCGCGACCGCGCCGAGCTCGGGGCCGGCGAGCCTCTGCGCGTCCGGCTGGTGCTCGCGCACCGCCTCGGCGATCAGCTCGCCGAGCGGGCCGAGCAGGTCGGGGCGCGTCTCGAACCGGTACTTGTCGAGGTAGTAGCGAGAGCGGCGCCCGGAGCGCAGGACGAAGTCGCCTTCGAGGTACGCATGCTCGCGGAGCGCCACGCCGAGCTCGTCGCGATCCACTACGCGCGCGCCGCGGCGAGCAGCTCGCGCGCGTGAAGCAGTAGGCGCTCCGCGTCGGGCGAGCCCTGCGTGAACGAGACGAGCGAGCCGTCCTCGAGGTAGAGGTCGATGCGCTCCCGGCGGCGAGCCGCGCGGCGGCGCAGGAGCACGGCACCTGCGGCGGAGGCGGCGGCCGCGCCGACGACGGTCAGGGCCCTACGAGCCCGCATCCTTCTTCTTCCTCGGCGCCCGCTTGGCGGGTGCGCGCTTCGGCTTGGCGTCCTCGCCGCCCAGCCCGCGCAGGCAGCTCTTCAGGTCGTAGAAGACGAGGCCGACAGTCGGCTCCGGCGCGGTCGTCGCAGCGATCAGCCGATCGCCGTCGCGGACGACGAAGACGCTTCCGCCCTCGAGCGCGGCGTCGAGCTGGACGATGTCCTGCTGCTGCCCTTGCTCCGCGGCGCGGAAGAGCTCGAGCGCGGTTCTGGCGAGTCTTCCGGCGCGCTCGTCGTCGACGGTCGACGCCTGCACCTTGCCGTCGCGATCGAGCACGACGGCGGCCTCGATCTGGGTCGAGATCTCGGTCAGGTCGGAGAGCGCTTTGGACGTGGCGGCCATCCGGTCTGACGCTAACACAGCCCATACTCCGACCTGATGCCCGCGCTGCCCGAGCCGATCGGGAAGTTCTACGCCGACCGCGGCCCGCACCTCGCGGCGATGATCGCCTACTTCGCGCTGCTCTCGTTCGTGCCACTCCTGTTCCTGACGATCTCGTTGCTCTCGCTCGCAGGGCGGCCGGACGAGTCGAGCTACCTCGTGACCGAGCTCAAGCGCGCGTTTCCCGGCAGCTCGATCTCGAGCATCGTCCACACGGTGCGCGAGATCCAGAAGCACGCGACCGCCCTCGGAATCGTCGGAGCGGCCGGCCTGCTGTGGACCTCGCTCTCGCTCTTCAGCGTGCTCGAGTCTGCGTTCAACATCGTTTACGGGCAGCCGAACCGGTCCTTCCTGCGCGGGAAGCTGCTCGCGGTGGGCCTGATGCTGCTCTCGCTCGTGACGCTCTTCGTCGGCCTGCTGATCGGCTCGTTCGGCTTCGACCTGCTGACCCGCTACGCCGGCGGCGTCGCGAGCAACTCCTACGTCGCCTACGGTCTCTCGGTGACGGTCTCGCTGATCGCCGTCTTCGTGTTCCTGGTGGCCGTCTACTACCTCCTGACGAACGTCGAGCACGACTTCGTCGACGTCCTGCCGGGCGCGGTGGTGGCAGCAGTCGCGCTGGAGGCGAGCTTCCAGGTGCTGCCGATCTACGTGCGCTTCTCCAACAACGTCGTCGCGCTGAAGGCGTTCGGCGGGCCCGCGCTCCTGCTCGTCTGGCTCTACGTGATGGCGAACGTGATCGTGTTCGGAGCCGAGGTGAACTGGCGCTTCACCGAGGGCCGCCGGGTCGGCACCGACGCCGAGGAAGCCGCCGGCCTGGCCTGAATAGGACAGTCATCGCGCCCGGACCGTGGCTTCCAGGTCGGCGGCGGCCCGCGCTCGGTGGGAGTTGCGGGACTTCCAGTCGTTGCCGAGCTCGGCCACTGTCCGCTCCTCGCCCGTAGGCACGAAGACCGGGTCGTAGCCGAAGCCTTCCGAGCCGCGCGGTTCGTCGGCGATGCGGCCCTCGAGCGCGCCCGAGCCTCGCAGCTCCTCGCCGCCCGGGCCGATCAGGACGAGCTCGCAGACGTACCGGGCCGCGCGCTCCTCCACTCCGCCCAGCTCGCCGAGCAGCCGCTCGATCGCCTCGCCGCCCTCGGCCCCGTACCGCGCCGAGCGGATTCCAGGCGCGCCGCCGAGCGCGGCGACCTCGAGACCCGAGTCCTCCCCGAGCATCCACGCCTCGGCCGGCCCGACCTCCCGCCCGTATGCGGCCTTCCCGCGAGCGTTCTCGTAGTAGCTGTCGCTGCCCTCCTCCGGATAGCCCTCGGCCTCCAGCAGCTCGAGCTCCCACTCCGGCAGCAGCGGCGAGAGCTCCCGCAGCTTGTTCCGGTTCTGCGAGCAGAGACGTGCGGTCAGTCGCTCCAGCGGATCTCCAGCACGTGCTCGAGCTCGGAGAGGTCCGCCACGATCGCCGGCGGGTCGGCCTTCGGCGGAAGCGTCACGTCGATCAGCACCGTCCTGCGGTCGGCCTCGTGACCGACCTCGAGCGACTGGAGGCTGCCGCCGAGCGCCTCGAGGCGCTCGATCACCGGCGACGGGCTCTCGCCGGCAGGCAGCTGCACGAGCAGCCGCTCGGTCTCGGGACGAAACCGTCGCATCGTCCTGAACGCGAGGATCCGCAGCGGCCAGAGCGAGATGAGCACGAGCGCTGTGGTGATCACGGCGGCCGAGTAGTACCCGGCGCCCGAGGCCATTCCGATCGCGGCGACGACCCACAGGGTCGCGGCCGTCGTCAGCCCTCGCACCGAGAAGCCCTGCCTGATGATCGCGCCCGCGCCGAGGAAGCCGATCCCAGTCACGATCTGCGCCGCGATGCGCGTCGGGTCGGCGCGGATCACGTTGCCCCCGCCGACGAGGAACTCGTGGAAGCCGTAGGCCGAGACGAGCGTGAAGAGCGCCGAGCCGACCGAAACGAGCATGTGGGTCCGGAAGCCGGCCTCCCGCTCGCGCAGCTCGCGCTCGAGCCCGACCGCGCCGCCGAGCGCAGCCGCGACGGCGACGCGCACCAGCTCTTCCTCCCAGGTCAGGGAGGGGATCTCAGCCAGCAGCATCGAGTGCGGCTTCCTGCGCCTCGCGGATCTTCGCAATGCCAGCCTCGCCGAGGTCGAGCAGCGCGTCGAGGCCCTCGCGGTCGAAGGGCGCGCGCTCGGCGGTCGCCTGCACCTCGACGAGCCTACCGCTCCCCGTCATGACGACGTTCAGGTCGACCTCGGCGCTCGAGTCCTCCACGTAGTCGAGGTCGAGCAGCAGCTCGCCCTTGACGATCCCGAGCGAGACGGCCGCGACCGACTCCGGGAGCGCGCGCGAGAGGCCAGCCTTGCCGAGCGCCCGCGCGGCGGCCACGTAGGCGCCGGAGATCGCAGCGCAGCGCGTGCCGCCGTCGGCCTGGAGCACGTCGCAGTCGATCCAGAGCGTCCGCTCGCCGAGGGCCTCGAGGTCGGCCACCGAGCGCAGCGCGCGGCCGATCAGGCGCTGGATCTCGACCGTGCGCCCTTTCTGCTTCCCCGTGCTGGCCTCGCGCTGGGAGCGCTCGCCGGTCGAGGCGGGCAACATCGAGTACTCGGCGGTCAGCCAGCCGCGCCCAGAGTCGCGCAGCCAGCGCGGGACGCCCTCGTCCAGCGACGCCGTGCAGAGGACGCGCGTCTTGCCTTGCGAGTAGAGCACCGAGCCCATCGGCTGCTCGAGGTAGTCGACGACGAGCTCGAGCGGGCGCAGCTGGTCGGGCCGCCTCCCGTCGTTCCTCATGCGATCACCAGGTCGGCCACGGCGACGTGCTCGACCTCGCCGAGGGGAAGCTGCAGGAAGCGCTCGCCGAGCGTGCGGAACGCCGCGGGGTCGCCGGTGGTCAGGAAGCGGTAGGAGCCCTCGCGCGCCTCCGAGTTCTCGATGCCCTTGCGCGCGAGCGTCTCGGCGACCTCGCGCGCCGTCTCCTCGGCCGAGAAGACGAGCGTCACGCCGCGGCCGAAGACACGCTGGAAGACCGGTCGGATCAGCGGGTAGTGCGTGCAACCGAGGATGACCGTGTCGACGCCCGCCTCCCTCAGCGGCGCCGCGTACTCACGCACCGCGTCGGTGGTCTCCGCGGCGAAGGGCTCGTCGCCCTCGATCAGCGGCACGAGCCGCGGGCAGGCGATCCCGAAGAGCTCCACGCCCGCGTCGAGCGCGTGCACGAGCTCCGCGTAGCGGCCCGCCTCGACGGTGGCCTCCGTCGCCATCAGCCCGATCCGCCGGTTGCGCGTCGCCTGCACGGCCGCGTGCGCCTCGGGCGTGATCACGCCGACGACCGGCACCTCGAGCTCCTCCTGGAGCTGCGGCAGCGCGGCCGAGGTGGCGGTGTTGCAGGCGACCACGACGAGCTTGACGTCCTGCGCGGCGAGGTAGCCCGCGATCTCACCGGCGAAGCGCCGCGTCTCCTCGAGCGGCCTCGGCCCGTACGGCAGGCGCGCGTGGTCGCCGAGGTAGACGAAGTCCTCGTGAGGCATCGTCACGAGGCACTCGTGCAGGACGGTCAGCCCGCCCACGCCCGAGTCGAACACGCCAACCGGCCGGAGGTCCACGCGGCGATTGTAGAAA
>DATLPH010000081.1:0-24750 GCA_035535855.1 Gaiellaceae bacterium | reverse complement strand
ATCGCGCGCGACTTCGAGAGCGGCTTCGCGCGCAGGCTGTTGCTCGCTGCGCCGAACCGGCTCGGGATCGTGCTGGGCTACGCGGTCGCCGCGCTCGGCCGCTGGCTCGTGACCGCGGCTTTTCTGACGGTGGTCGCGCTCGCGGTGGGAATGAACGTCAGCGGAAGCGGGATCGACCTATTCGGCCTCTACGCACTCGCAGTGATCGTCAACCTGGCCGCGGTGCTCTGGGCGGCCGGAGTCGCGATGCGGTTCCGGACGATGCAGGCCGGCCCCGTGATGCAGTTCCCGGTCTTCCTCGTGCTCTTCTTCGCGCCGGTCTACGTGCCGCTCGCGCTGCTGCACGGCTGGATCCACGTCGTGGCCACCGTGAACCCGGTCACGCGCGTGCTCGAGGCGGGGCGCGGCTTCATCTCGGGCGACCCGACCGAGGTCGGCCTCGCGTTCGTCACTGCCGTCGCGCTCGTGGCCGCGTTCTCGCTCTGGGCCGTCCGCGGGCTTCGCAAGGCAGAAGCGGCCGGCTGAAGAAGTCGGGTAGAGCCCGTCGCTCGGGGGGTGGTGGCGACGGGCTCTCCCCATTGCTCGCCGCGGGCCTCAAGGCCAGGTACGGGGCACCGCGGCTCGCATCGCCCAGTACCAAGCAAAGCTAGACCTCTCCGGCGCGCTTTCCAATAGGCCATGTGACCTATCTTTCCAAGTCGCAAAACAGGCGGCGGATGGACGGAGGACCTAGCCGCTCCCTATCATCCACTGGGCCCAGTGAGTCCCGAAGACCAGGCTGTCTACTTCAACGCGGTCCCGCTGATCATCCTCGCGGGCGCGTACCTGATGGTGGTCGCGGCCCTGGCCCCGACGCTCTGGCGGGAGCGGCGCCGGGTGACCACGACCGACCTTGCCCTCGCGGGGATCTTCCCGGGGATCGCGATTCCGGCGGCGATCTTCGGGGCGCTCGTGCTGTACGACCGCGCCCCGCTCGGCGGACACGTCTGGCCCGCGTTCGCCGCGACGCTGATCGCGCTCATCCCCGCGCTCGTCTTCCTGCGGCGCTGGAGCGAGCCGGCCGGAGTCGTGATGAGCGGTGCACGCGCGCGCGAGGCCGAGCAGCTCGTCGGCGTCCGCGAACGTGAGCTCGATGCGGTCGCGAGCCTCGTCAACGCCCTCGCGCGGACGCAGGAGCCGGTGGAGGCCGCGCGGGCGCTGCTGAGCCAGGTCGAGGCCGTGGGCGGCGCCGAATTCACCGCGCTCGCGCTCGTGGCGAAGGACGAGGACGAGGCCACGGGCCTGCTGGCCCGCGCGAACGGCAAGGAGCTCGCCTGGTGGACCGAGATTCGCGTCCACCTCCATAACGAGCCGTCGGGGATCGCGAGCGCCTACTTCGAGGCGGCGCCGGTCTCGGTGTACGACGTCGAGTCGTCGCCGCTCATCAGCCGGCGGCTCGCACAGGCCGCCGGGGCGAAGAGCGCCGCGTTCGTGCCCCTGATCGTCGAGGAGCGGGTGACCGGCGTGCTCGTCGCCGCGACGACGGAGGAGAAGCGGGCATTCGCACCCGAGGAGCTGCGCCTGATGCAGGCGCTCGCCGGCGAGGCTGCGATCGCGCTCGACCGGACGCGCTCCGCCTCGGCGCTCGACCAGGCGCTCGAGCGCGAGCGGCTCGTGGGCAAGATCTCGCGGCGCGTCCGCTCGGTGCACGACCTCGACGCCGTCACGCGCGTCGCGGTCACCGAGACCGGCCGCGCGCTCGGCGCGTCCCGCTGCTTCATCCGGCTCGGCGAGGGCGACGAGCCGATGCCGATTCGGGCGGAGTGGTTCGTCGAGGGGCTGAAGCCGATCGGCGAGGCCGCCTCCGCGCTGCCCGCCTCCAACCTCGCGGCGCGCGAGCGGCGAACGGTCGCGATCGCCGATGCGCTCGAGTCCCCGGAGCTGCTAGACGTCTCCCTCGGCGGCGTCGAGACACTGACGGGGCTCGGCACGCGCTCGGTGCTCGCCACGCCGGTGATCGTGTTCGACCGCATGATCGGCGTGCTCGGCCTGCACCGGCAGGACGCAGGCCAGTGGTCGCCGGCCGACGTGCTGCTCGCCGAGGCGGTCGCGCGCGAGATCGGGCTCGCGCTGCACACCGCGAACCTGCTGGCCGAGAACGAGCGGCGAATCGGCGAGCAGACCGCGCTGCTGAAGGCGGCGCAGACCGTGACGAGCGAGCTCGAGCTGGAGGCGGTCCTGCAGCGGCTCGTCGACGAGGTCGCCGAATTGCTCGCCGCTGAGGCCGTCGACTGCTTCTTGCTCGACACCGAGCGCGGCGTCTTGCGCTGCGCCGCGGTGCACGGCCTGCTCGAGGGGATCGTCGGCTTCGAGTTCCCCGCCGACCGCGGTCTCTCCGGCCGCGCGATCGCCCGCGGTCGGCCCGTGCTCTCGGACGACTACGGCAACCTGGCCGAGTCGGTCCCGCATCCTGTCTACGAGGGCTTTCGCAGCGCGATCGTTGCACCGATGCGCTGGTCCGGCGAGGTGATGGGCATCCTCGGGGTCGGCACCCGCGACGCGGCGCGGCGCTTCACGCACGCCGACGCGGGACTGCTCGAGGCGTTCGCCAACCTGGCCGCGCTCTCGTTGCGGAACGCCGAGAGCTTCGAGGAGCGCTCGCGCCAGGCCCGGATCCAGCGGGGCTTCTACCGCATCGCGGCCGTCCTCGGCGAGCCGATCTCACGCGAGGAGACCTTCGACGCCCTGGCGCAGGCGGCGTGCGACGCACTCGGCGGCGCGAGCGCTGCGGTGCTGATGCCGCGCGACGACGATCTCCGGCTCGCGGGCCTGCACGGGCTCCCCGGCCTGCTGATCAAGTTCCTCGAGGAGGGTCTGGGCGATCCGTCCGGGCCGCTGCGGGCGGCCGCTCGCGGCGGCCGCGTGCTCGCGGCGCCGCGCCTCGTCGACGACGAGCGCTTCGAAGACGAGTGGCGCAAGGTGACCGCGGACTCGGGCTCTCGCGCGCTCCTCGCCGTTCCGGTCGAGGTGCCGCGCACCGAGGAGAGCGCGCTCGTGCTCGTCTTCTTCGAGGACGAGCGGCGCTTCGCCGACGACGACCTCGAGCTCGCGCGCAATCTGGCCGGGGCAGCCCGCGGCGCGCTCGAGCGCAGCGAGCTGTTCGAGGCCGAGCGGCGCGCGCGTGCCCTCGCGCAGCAGCTGGCGCGCACGGGCTCACTGCTCGCGACGGAGCTCGATCCGGGCGTGCTGCTCGACGAGGTCGTGCGCCAGGCGCCAGCGCTGCTCGACGCCGACGCCGCGGTCATCAGGCTGTTGGAGGGCGACGAGCTCGTTGCCGGCGCAGCGGCCGGGGAAGACGCAGCCTCCGTCCTCGACTCGAGGGTCGCCTCGACCGCGCGGCTGGCCGGCGACGCCGTCCAGTCCCGCTCGCCGGTCGCGATCCCCGACGCGCGTGAGGACCAGCGGCTCCTGCAGGCCGACCCGCTGCTGGCCGCGGGCTACGCGTCGTGCGTCGCCGTCCCGCTCGTCGGGCCCGAGGGCGCCGTCCACGGCGTGCTCTCCGTCTACGGCCGCGCGCCGAGGGCCTGGCGCGAGGAGGAGGTTGAGGCGCTCGCGGCGTTCGCGGGCAACGCGTCGGCCGCGCTCTCGAGCGCCGAGCTCTACCAGAGCGTCGCGCTCGAGAAGGAGCGCAGCGTCGCGATCCTCTCCAACATCGCCGACGGGATCGTCGCCGTCGACCGCGAGGGAAAGGTCGTGCTCTGGAACGCGGCGGCCGAGCGCATCACGGGCGTTCCCGCCGAGGAGGCGCTGGGGCGGCCGCCGGGCCAGGTCCTGCAGCGCGAGCTCGAGTCGGGCAGCGACACGCCCGCAGGCGAGCGGCCGATCGCCATCCGCCGGGGCGGCGAGGACATCTGGCTCTCCCTGACCGAGGCCGTGATGCTCGATCCCGCAGGGGCGGTCGCCGGCCGCATCTTCGCCTTCCGCGACATCTCGGCCGAGCGCGTGGTCGAGCAGATGAAGTCGGAGTTCGTCTCGAACGTCTCCCGCGAGCTGCGCTCGCCGCTGACCTCGATCTACGGCTTCGCAGAGACGCTGCTGCGCGACGACGTCCTCTTCGGCGACGAGGAGCGCGCGACGTTCCTCGGCTACATCGCCTCCGAGGCCGGCCGGCTGACCGCGATCGTCGACCGGCTGCTCGCGGTCGCGCGGCTCGACTCCGGCGACCTGCAGGTGCAGCTCTCGCCCACCGACGTGAGCTCGGTCGTCTCGGAGGTCGTCGCCTCGGCGAAGCAGTCGCTTGTGCTCGACGGTCACGAGTTCGTGCTCGACCTGCCGTCCGAGCCGCTCTCGGTCGACGCCGACCGCGACAAGCTCCGGCAGATCGTGATGGACCTGGTCGAGAATGCCGTCAAGTACTCGCCAGGCGGCGGCACCGTGCGGGTCTCCGCATGCCGCCGCGACGACGCTGTGGAGGTGACCGTGGACGACGAGGGCATCGGCATCCCGCAGGCCGAGCAGGGGCGGATCTTCGCAAAGTTCTACCGCGCCGAGACGAGCGGCCGGGACCTCGCTAGCGGCGGCACCGGCCTCGGCCTCTTCATCGCCAAGGAGCTGCTCGCGGCGATGCGCGGCCGCATCTGGGTGAGCTCGACCGAGAGCGAGGGCTCGAGCTTCGTCTTCTCGCTACCGCTTTCGGCGCAGCCCGTCTTGAGTGAGCGCGAGTGAACGGTCGGCCGCGCGGGTATACCTGTGCTTCACCGCAAACGGGACGGGTCTGATGACGAGGGTGCTGGTAATCGACGACGAGGCTCCGATCCGCCTCCTCTGCCGCGTGAACCTCGAGGCGGAGGGAATGGAGGTGCTCGAGGCGAGCGACGGGCCGACCGGCCTCGAGAAGGCGCGCAACGAGGAGCCCGACGTGGTCCTGCTCGACGTGATGATGCCCGGGCTCGACGGCTGGCAAGTGGCCGAGGAGCTGATCGACGGCGAGCGCACGAGCATGATCCCGATCGTGTTCCTGACCGCGCGCGCCGAGGCACGCGACCGGGCGCGGGGCCTCGACCTCGGCGGGATCGACTACGTTACGAAGCCGTTCAACCCCGTCGAGCTCGCGCCGCTCGTGCGTGAGCTGATCGAGCGCGTCGACCGCGGCGAGCGCGACGACCTGCGGCGCGAGAAGCTCGCCGAGCTCAGGGATCTGCTCGACCCTCCCGCGGCCTAGGGCAGCGGGACCGCCACCGTCTTCACGACGCCGAGCTGGTCGAGGATCGCATCGGCCTCCTCGTCGCCGCCGCCGCTCGTCTCGGCGATCGCGCGTCGCGTGAGCGCCAGCTCGTACTGGGTGTGGGCGGCGCTCGCCGCCTCGACGCTTGCATCGAAGTGCGGCTTGGCGCGCGTGAACGGCGCGCGGCTCTGGACGACGGCGTAGCCCGCCAGCCGCTCGAGCGCCGCGCGCTGTCCGGCGGCCCCGTCTGCGAGCAGCGGCTGGAGTAGCGCCAGCGCCTCCTGGTGGCGGCCCTCGAAGACGAGGCACTCGGCCTTGCGGCTCCGGGTCTCGAGCACGAACGACTCCGCGCCGATCTCGGCGAACAGCTCGAGCGCCTCGTCCAGCAGCTCGTGCGCCTCGCCGAACGTGCCCGCGCGAGCGGCGGCGCGGCCGAGGTTGGCCGTGGCGAGAGCGATCCCGACCGGGTACTGCGCCGCCCGCCACACGCGGCGCGCCTCCTCGAACAACGGTCGCGCCTCGGCAAGGTGCCCCTGGTCGGAGAGGATCTCGCCCTCGTTGTTCTGGGCGCGCGCGACGTTCACCGGATCGCCGGCGCGCTTGCTCGTCTCGCCGCTGCGCCGGTACCACTCGACGGCCTCCTCCCAGCGGCCGTCGTAGTAGGCCTCGATGCCGATGTTGTTCTGCAGGCTCGAGAGCCGCACGAGGTCGCCGACCTCCTCCAGGATCGTCAGCGCCTCGTCGCGGTGAGAGCTGTCTCGCCGGCCGGAGTCGGTGAACGCGATGTGCTCGAGGTAGTAGGCGTGCGCCAGCTTGACCCGGTCGCCGCCGGCCTCTGCATCCCGGGCCGCCTTCTCGCTCCACTCGACCGCCTCGTCGT
The DNA here is from genome assembly GCA_035535855.1 of Gaiellaceae bacterium. Taxonomy (GTDB): domain Bacteria; phylum Actinomycetota; class Thermoleophilia; order Gaiellales; family Gaiellaceae; genus AC-32. The sequence goes on along the minus strand of DATLPH010000081.1, from coordinate 18,667 downwards.
ACTGCCCCTGCCGGTACTTGACTCCTGCGTAGGCGAGCTCGAGGTCGACGCGCGTGGCGGGGTCGGCCGTCTTCAGGCCGCGCCCGTACCAGCGAAGGGCGTCGCGGTACTTGCCCAGCCGCTCGCGGAGGACGCCCTCCTTCAGCAGCAAGCGCGGATCGTCGTCGGTCAGCGAGCGCGCGAGCTTGTACGCGTCCACCGCGCGCTCGTAGCGGGCCGCGAGCTCGCAGACGTCGCCGAGCGATTCGGCGACCGCGCCGACCTCTGCCTGGGGAACGTCGATCTTCGACGCGGCCTCGAGCCCACGCTCGAACAGCTCGGCCGCGTCGATGTTGGCGTGCTCGGACTGCGCCCGGTGCCCCGCCTCGACGGAGTAGCGCCACGCGCGCTCGTAGTCTTCGGCCCGCAGGAAGTGGAGCGAGAGGAGGGCCGCGCCCGCGTCGCGCCGCTCGAGCGCCTCGCCCACGCGCCCGTGAACCTCGCGGCGGCGCTTGAACGAGAGCCCTTCGTAGGCAACCGCCCGGAAGAGGTCGTGCAGGAAGCGCAACTCACCTTCTTCGTCGCGGCCGACGAACTCGCCGAGCCGCTCCCAGCGCGCAAGGTCGTCCACGTCGACGCCCTCGTCCGCGAGCACCTCGGCCAGCAGCCCGAGCTGGAAGCGCGCGCCCAGCACGGAGGCGTAGCGCAGCACGAAGCGGTCCTCGGGCATGAGCGTGTCGATGCGGGCGGTGATCAGCGTCTCGACGCTCTCGGGGAGCGCGTCCGCGGTCCCGGCGGCGCGCGCCGCCGAGACGAGCTCGCGCACGAAGAGCGGGTTGCCGCCGGAGCGCTCGCGCACCGCCGCCAACGCTTCGCCCGAGAGCGCCAGCTCGCCCGCCGCCTCGAGCGCGAGGCGCTGCGCCGCGTCGCCGTCGAGCGGCTCGAGCGCGAGCTGCACGTGCCCGTCGACCTCGCGGGCGAGCTCGCCGCCCTGGGGCCGCCGCGTCACGCAGATGAGCCAGGGTCGCGGGGCGGGATCGCGAGTCAGGTAGCGGATCAGGTCCCAGGAGGCGTCGTCCATCCAGTGCGAGTCCTCCAGCACGACGAGCGTCGGCATCAGCAACACGCGCGAGAGGAACTGCTCGATCGACTCCTGCAGCCGCGTGCGGCGCAGCGACGGGTCGATCTCGTCGGCTTCCGGGGTCGGCTCGACCTCCGCGCCGAACGCGATCGCGAGCAGGGGGAGCCACGGGGCGAGGTCGGGCATGACCGCTTGCACCCACGGCGTCAGCTGGGCGCCAGCGGCCGCGCCGTCGAGCTCGGGCGTGATCCCGGCGAGCGGTCGCAGCAGCGAGCGGAGGACGAAGTACGGGGTCGTCGCGGCGTAGTGGTCGCAACGCGCGGAGAGCTGCGTGAACCCGACCGAGCGCGTCTTCAGCTCCTCGACGAGCCGTGACTTTCCGATCCCGGGCGGCCCGACGAGCTCCACGAGCCGCTGCTGCCGCAGGCGCGCCGCGTTCACGACCTCGTCGAACGCGGCCAGCTCCTGCTCGCGCCCGACGAGGGGCAGCTCCGCCGCGGTCTCCTCGTCCTTCTCGCCGGACGCGCTCCCGACCTTGTAGGCGGTGACCGGCCGTTCCTTGCCCTTCATCAGGAACGGCTGCGCCTCCGACTCGAACCGCGTGCGCGACCGGTCGAGCACATCCGCCGTCGCGAGGATCTCGCCGTCCTCGGCCCTGCCGGTCAGGCGCGCGGCGAGATTCACCGTGTCGCCCATGACCGCGTAGGTACGCCGACTGAGCGCGCCGACGTCGCCGCAGAAGGCCGGGCCGCGGTGGACCCCGGCGCGTAGCGGCAGGCCGTCGTAGCCGTCGACGATCGTCCGGAGCCCGCGCAGCATCCGATCCTCGTCGGCGCCGGTCGAGGAGGGCGCGCCTGCGACGAGGTAGAACTTGCCCCCGTCGACGTCGATGTCCGACTCGAGCCACGTCAGGCCGAGCCCGTCCATGGTCGAGCCGACCAGCTGCGCGAGCTCGCTCAGCCGTCCGTGCAGGTCGTCGGCGCTCTCCGGGAGGAGCCCGTCCACGCCGCTGAACTTGAGGAACGCGGCGGTCACCTGCCGGTGCTCGGCTTCCCCGGTCTCGAGCCGGAGCTGGGCCCGCAGCGGCGCCGGCACATACGACTCGAGGTCCTCCCCGAGCGGCATCGCCGAGTGCGCTACCACATCCTCCTCGTCCTCCTCGAGCTCGGCCTCGAACCGGCGCAGCAGCAGCCCGCTCTCCTTCGCCTGCCCGAGCAGATTGGGCTCGAGCGCCTCGGCGGTGCGCGCGCTGACCAGGATCTGCCCCGCGCTCGCCTCCGACTCGAGCCTGATCGTGGAGGTCGCAGCCGGCCCCGTGACCAGGAGCTCGCGGTGCGTGCCCTCGACGAGGAAGAACGAGCAGGGGCCGCTGTAGATGCCGACCGACATGCGCAGGGTCACCGCCCCGACTGAGCTCATCGTCTTGCCGGTTTGCTCGATCAGCCACTGCATCTGCGAGGCGGCCTCGCAAGCACGCGTCTCGTGGCCCTCGTCGGTGAACAGGAGCAGCAGCGCGTCCCCGCGGAACTTGAGCACGTCTCCTTCGTAGCGCTCGGAGATCCCGATCAGGCCCTCGTAGACGCCCGAGAGCAGCAGCACGAGCTCCTCCGCGCCCGCCCGCCCCTTCGCCTGCAGGCGTTCCGAGAGCCGTGTGAAGCCGGAGACGTCGAGCGAGACCAGCGTCCCTTCAAGCTCTCGCGCGCGTAGCGGCTCGGGCTCGCGGCTCCACCGGACCGTCAGGCGCGGGAGGTAGGGCTCGTATGAAGTTCTGGCCATGACTGCAGTTTCTGCTCCGAGGCCTTGAAAGTTCAAGCACATCCTCCTAGGCTCATTGACTGGACTAGGGGAAGGGAGTGACCGTGCGGGGTCCGCTGCGGCGAAAGGTTCTACTAGTGCTGGGTGTGTTGGGCGCGCTGACGCTGCCGTCGGCTGCCTCGACCACGCCTCCTGTCGTAACGCTCACCGCGCCCGACGCGGGAGCGATCATGCGCGGCACCGTCACGCTCTCGGCGGACGCAAGCCCGGGGACGACACGTGTCGACTTCACGTACCTCCACGAGGGGCCCGGCGGCGGCAACGTCGAGACGGTCGTCGGCAGCGACATCGACCCGCCCTTCTCGGTGCAGTTCGACACCACGGCGTACCCGAACACGCTGATCGCCGACGCAACGATCTACGCCGACGCCTACAACGACGGCGGTGAGCACACGCGCTCGACCGGGCACGCCGTGACCGTGGACAACGCCGGCGGCCGGATCGCGTTCGAGCGGAACAGCGACGGCAACTCCGAGATCTGGACGATGGACCCGAACGGCGGCAACCTCCAACAGCTGACGCACACGGGGCCCGGCGTGGTCAACACCAAGGCGTCGATCTCACCCGACGGAAACACGATCGCCTTCGAGCAGGGCGACGAGGGCGGCAAGCAGGTCTGGGTGATGAACGCGGATGGCACCAACCAGCACCCGTTGACGAACTCGGACCAGGGCTCGAACGGCACGCCGGCGTTCTCGCCGGACGGCACCAAGATCGCCTTCGAGTCGAACCGCAACGACCACTGGCAGATCTTCACGATGGCCGCCAACGGCTCTGGCCAGACCGCGGTGACGCCGAATGTCACCGCCCTCAGCGACGTGAGCGCGTCCTGGAGCCCGGACGGGTCGCAGCTCACCTACGCCGAATCCGACGCGGGCGCCGATCAGGAGATCTGGAAGATCAACCTGAGCACGAGCGCGCGGACGCAGCTGACGAACAACGGGGTGCTCGACTCAGATCCCGACTGGTCGCCCGACGGGCTGCAGATCCTCTTCACGAGCGAACGCAGCGGGACGGTCTCCGTATGGAGGATGGGCGCCGACGGGAGCAACCCCGAGAACGTCACCGAGGCCTCGATCTACGACGCCGACCAGACCTGGGCGCCTGACGGGAAGCACATCGCCTTCGTCCGCGACAGCGGCGGCCAGGCGTTCAACGTCTGGACAGCGCGGCCCGACCACGAGTTCAGCGGCGGGGCCTCCTTCGGCAACGCACAGCTGCAGCTCACCCACACCGGCTCGCCCTCGCGGAACTCGTTCCCGGACTGGGGCTCGGAGCCGACTGCGACCGGCTCCGAGATCAGCATCACCGGCACCGCAACGAGCAAGGCCGGCGCGCAGTCGGTGCCGATCAGCGGCATCCCGACCGACGCGATCCGCGGCGCGACCGAGCAGACGAGCGACGCCGCGCCGCTCGGCGGCATCCCGCTCGGAGGCATCCCCCTCGGCGGCATCCCACTCGGAGGCATCCCGCTCGGAGGCATCCCGCTCGGCGGCATCGGCTTCACGGCCGCGAACCTGGCCCAGAACGGGCTTGGCGGCGTCCCGCTCTCGACGATCCCGCTGAAGCTGCCGGACCGCTGGGAGACCCATCTCGCCGGCACGGCCTTCTCCGCGACGCCCACGAACAACGTGACGCTCGCGCAGATCCTCGGCACCCCCGCCGTCACCGGCGTGACGCTGAAGGATCTCGACCTCTCGTCGAGCCCCCTCGGCGGCATCCCGCTCGGCGGGATCGCACTCGGCGCGCTGCCCCTCGGCGGCATCCCGATCGGCGGCAACTCGTCGGCGACGACCGCGCAGAACCTGACCGCCTGGTGCGACTTCATCAACCGGCAGCCCGGCTTCGAGGGCAGCTGCGGCGGCGGCGCGAGCCTCCAAAGCCAGACGATGGTCGGGCTCGCGCTCAGTGGAGTCCCGCTCGGCGGCATCCCCCTGGGCGGCATTCCCCTAGGCGGCATCCCGCTCGGCGGCATCCCGCTCGGCGGGATTCCGGTCGGCACGCCGCTCGGCGGCATCCCGCTCGGCGGGATCAACCTGCAGGGCACCCCGCTCGGCGGCATTCCGCTCGGCGGGATCAACATGAGCACCTCGCCGCTCGGCGGCATCCCGCTCGGCGGCATCCCGCTGAACGCGCGCTTGGCGATCCTCAACTGCCCGACCGGCAACTTCACGTGCGCGCTCACGGCGACGCTGGCCCAGGCGGCCGCGGCCGGAGCGATCAAGGCCGACGCGAAGCTCCAGGATCTCGGCTACTACTGCGTGCCCGGCTCCCCGAGCGACCCGGCCTGCCACAGCGGCGACACGCCGATTCAGCTCAAGGACCTGGTCAAGGGCCTGCCGCCCGACACGACGCTCGAGGACCTGCTCGGCACGATTCTCAGCGCGACCGCCTACGACTGGGAGGCGCTGCCGCTGCCGCGCTTCCCGCTCCAGGACTTCTCGAACGACGGCGGCGTCATCAGCTACAAGGCCGACTTCGAGGTCGACGGATTCGGGCCCGACACCTCGGCGACGATCATCGTCCACCTCCCGGCTGGCGGCCGGTACGTGCCGGGCTCCACCGACGTCGAGAGCTTCTTCGACGGCTCGAATGCGATCGGGACGGCCGAGCCGACCCTGAACGCGGCAGGAACCGAGCTGACGTGGACCGTGCACGACATCCCGCTGAACGCCGGCAACGAGCTGACCTTCGACGTCAAGCCGGGGCTCGAGCTCGGAACGGCTTCCGCGACGGCCAGGATCCTGCCCGCGGGTTCGCCTTCCGTCTCCGCGCCGACACCGGCGAGCACGGGCATCACGCAGACCTTCCCGGGCAACGACAACCCGGTCGGCGGCGACATCGAAGGCCCGCCGCCGCCGCCGATCATCGCGCCGGACACGCTGTACATGGGCTACACGCCCAACGGCGGCCGACACAGCTACTTCCGGCTGCCGGTGCCCGCCGCGGGCACGCAGGTGACGGTACATCTCAGCCACCTGCACGTTGACGACGACCTCGTCGTCTTCGGCACCGCCCCGGCCCCGCTGCGCGACCCGAAGCCGGGCGCGAGCTCCGGCGAGGTTCCGGACATCGCGGCAGTGCTGGGCCAGAACACGCAGTCGATCGCCCCTGAGGTGCAGACGGACGTGCCCCAGGACATCGGGATACAGCAGGCGCTCGGGGTGTCCGACAATCGGGGGCTCGCCGACGAGGAGGTCTCGATCGGGACACCCGAGGGTGCAGGCGGCTTCCTCACGATCCAGGTCACGAGCTACGACGGCGGGCACTCCGACCAGCCGTGGATGCTGCGGGTCGAGGAGACCGCGCCGCTGCCGCTGCCGACGACCTGCAACAGGCCGGCGACTCCGACACCGGGCGTTGCGGCTCCCGGATTCGGCAGCACGGCCGGCGCGCGGACGCTCTACCTGATCAACGCGAAGCGCTTCGGCGACATCTACGGCGCGACCGCCGAGTCCAACGTGATGAGCAAGCTGCAGACCCTCGCCCAGCGCACGGATGAGGCGGGCGGCGCGGTGATCCCGGTCGAGAACACCGCCGCGGTCGCCACCGCGTACGCAGACTGGACCGACCCGGCGCACCCGGGGAACTACTGCTCGCCCGGCCGCGCCAACGACGTCGTGCGCGCCATCGGGCACCTGCTCGACACCGCCGTCACACCGTCGGTCAAGAACGTCGTGCTCGTCGGCGACGACCCGGTCATCCCCTACGGGCGGATCCTCGACAACACCTCGTTCGCAAACGAGCGCGGCTACGCGACCACGTTCTTCGGCTCGACGAACGACGAGTACCTCTCCACCTACGGCCTCGGCTTCCTGCCCTCGGACGACCCGTACGGCGACAACAACTACTCGGGCAGCGGCCCGTACGTCCCCGAGCTCGCGGTGGGCCGGCTGACCGAGACGCCGAACGAGATCACGTCCCTGGTCGACCAGTACGTGAGCCGAAACGGCGTCCTCTCGCCGACCCGCTCGGTCGTGACGGGCTACGACTTCCTGACGGACGGCGCGCAATTCATCGGGACTGCGCTGAAGGCGAACCTCGGCAACAACTCGCCCCAGTCGCTGCAGATCAACGACACGTGGTCGAAGGCAAACCTGCTCTCGGCGCTGTTCCCGGGCACGACGGGCGAGATCGATTCGATCAACGCCCACTTCGACCACAGCCGCGCTCTGCCCGCGGACGAGAACGCGGCGAACCGGGAGACGATTCTCTTCACGACGAACGACATCGCCTCGCGTGGTGCGACCGCGGTGCTCGCGCGGCTCGGGCTGACGATGGGTTGCCATTCCGGCCTGGCCGTCTCCGACAAGGTGGTCTCCACGGCGCTGCGGCCCGACTGGGCGCAGACGTGGGGAGCGGGCGGTGGCGCCGGCTGGATGGGCAACACCGGCTTTGGTCTCGGCGACACCGCAGCGGTGGCCTACTCCGAGCGCCTGAACGCACTGTTCGCCCTGCGCCTCGACGGCTCGATGTCGGTCGGGCAGGCGCTGATGTTCGCGAAGCAGGAGTACTCGGCGATTCCGTACCTGACGGGCTACGACCTCAAGGTGATCGACGAGGCGAGCCTCTACGGCCTGCCGATGTACCGCCTCGGCTCGCTCACGCCGCCTGCCTCGTCCCCGCCGGGGCCGACGTTCACCGACGCGATCACCGGCCTCGCCGCCGCGTCGTTCTCGGTCTCCCCGACCTTCACGAAGGTCACGAAGCCGAGCGGCAGCTACTACACGGTCGGGGGCGACGCCTCGTTTGTGAACCGGCGGCCGATCGAGCCCACGACGAAGCTCGACGTCACGCAGCCTGGCCTCGTCGCCCACGGCGCCGTGGTGACCGCGGCGACCTCGGTCGACGAGGATCCCTTCACGGTCGTCTACAGCCGCGTCGTGGACGACCTCTCGGCGCTTGCGCCGGCACTCGTCGGCGATGCCGTCTTCCCGTCGCGCCTCCAGACGATCGCCTCGCTGAGCACCCCGAACGGCGTGCGCCAGCGCCTGCTGCTCTACGCGGGCCAGTTCCGCTCGGGCGACGGCCCGAACCCGGCGGTCGGCGCGCAGCGGCGCTTCACGAACCTCACCGGCACGGTGCTTTACGCGCCCTCGAGCGTGACCGACTTCTCGGCGCCGACCTTCGGCCCCGTGAGCGTCACCGCGGCGGGCTCGACCGTCGGCTTCGCGGTCGACGTCGACGATGACGACGGTGCGACCGACGTGAAGCGCGTGTTCGCGCTCTACCTCGACGCGACAGGCAGCTGGAAGACAGCCGAGTTCTCGCACAACGGCAACCGCTGGAGCGGTGCCGGCCCGGTCAGTGGCAACACCGTCGAGTGGTTCATCCAGGCCGTCGACGGCGCGGGCAACGTCGGCGTGACCAGCAACAAGGCGAGCGTCGAGTCACTCGTGCAGCCGCCCACGATCGGGAACATCTCGGCGACGCTGACCGGCACGCTCGTGAACGGCTGGTACACCGGCGCGGTCGGCGTCACGATCAGCGCCGGCAGCGGCGTTGGCATCACCTACAGCCTCGACGGCAACCCGTTCCAGCCCTACAGCAGCTCCTTCAACGTGACGGGCACCGGCGTCCATCTCCTCTCCTTCGCAGGCAGTGACGGCTCCTCCGGGTCGGCGACGGTGCCGATCGACGTCACCTCGCCGACGGTCTCGGCGGTGCCGGGTGTCGTCACGCTTGGCCAGAACGGCAACTTCGACTTCTTCAACTGCGCCGACGCGGGCTCGGGCATCGCCTCCTGCGCGCCAACGCTCGACAGCAGCACGATCACGCCCTCCGGGACCACTCGCACGGGGACGGTCACCGCGACGGATCGCGTTGGCCGTTCGACCTCACAGACGATCACCTACCGCGTCGTGTACCCGTTCAACGGCTTCTTCCAGCCGATCTCGAACATCCCGTTCCTGAACGTCGTGCAGTCCGGCCAGGCGATTCCGATCAAGTTCAGCCTCTACGGCAACCGCGGGCTCTCGATCTTTGCGAACGGCTACCCGGCATCGCGGCAGATCACGTGTGACTCGGATGCGCCGATCGACGACACCATCCCGACGGTCCCCGCCGGCACCTCGAGCCTCACCTACGACGCCGGCAGCGACCAGTACAACTACACGTGGAAGACCGACAAGGCCTGGAAGGGCACCTGCAGGCAGCTGAACCTGCGGCTCGCCGATGGCACCGACCACGTCGCGAACTTCAAGTTCAAGTAGTTCGGTCTAGCTGCCGGCGAAGTCGGTCGTGACCACCAGCGCGCCCGCGTGGCCGCTGAAGCGGCCGCGGACGGCGCCTACGCCGATCATCCGGTAGCCCGGGCGCAGCAGGTTCGCGCGGTGCGGGGGACTCGCGAGCCACGCGCTCACGACCGCTCGGGCCTGGGTGAGGCTGCCGGTGCTCCAGGCGAGGTTCTCGCCGACCCGCGGCGCTCGCACGCCGACCCTGCGGATCCGGCGCGCGAAGGCGCCGTGGAAGAACCGGTCGGTGCGGATCATCTTGGCCGAATGGCCCCTTGCGGCCCGCTCGAGCCGTCCGTCCCATCTCAGCGGCCGCAGTCCGTGTGCGACCCGGACCTCGTTCAGCGCCGTCAGCAACGACGACTCCGTCGGAGTCGGCGTGGGCGACGAGGACGCCGCCTGTCCGGCCCCCGTCAACGTCAGAGCAGTGGCAACCCCTGCCACCCCGATGCATACTCGCCTGGCCACGAGTGCGGACATGTTTAGCACAACTTCCGGACGAAAGTACGAGTAAGTCACTCCGAAAGTTGCCGGTAACAGCGTGAAGTTCGGCCAGTAGACTCAGTTCGGCGGGACGTAGCGCAGCCTGGTTAGCGCGCCTGCTTTGGGAGCAGGAGGCCGGCGGTTCGAATCCGCCCGTCCCGACTTTCGGCCCGTTACCAGGCCGGATTGGTGACCCAGGCCTCGAGGATGTCCACCGCGGCCGTGAGCTCGCCGGCCTCCAGGCGAAAGGGCTCTGCGTAGGGCACCTGGGCGATCGCGGCGGCCGGATTGCGGCCTTCGACGGCGTCGAGGACGTAGCGAACCGGGAGCCCGTGCGCGACGACCAGCACCGTTTCCTCGGGGCGCGCGAGGATGGTGCGGTAGGCGCGGACGTAGCGGCCGACGGTCTCGGCACGGCTGTCGCCGCCTCCCGGCGCCGGCTCCTCCGGGCCGTGCGCGTGCGCCCAAGCCCGGTAGTCGGTGAGCGGACGGCCCTCGAACTCCCCGAAGCGGATGTCGTTCAGCTCCGGCAGGACGAGTCGCGGCGCCTCGCGGCCTTCGAGCGCGAGGTCGGCCGTCTCGCGGACGCGCTCGAACTCCGAGGTGACGCAGAGGTCGATCTCGTCACTCGCCAGCGCGCGGCCGAGCGCCCTCGCCTCTTCGCGCCCGGTCTCGGTCAGCGCGCACGCGGTGCGCGGGTCGCCGTTCGTGCGGCCGACGACTGACCGCTCGCTCTCGCCGTGCCGGGCGAGGATCGCGCGCCTCACCGAATCACCCTAAAAGGGGAGCGCATTCGTTCTTGCGTAGACGATCATGACAACTACAGGCAACGCGGGTCGCTTCCGATTGCTCGCCGCAGGGTCGTCGGGAACCATGCTCGCCGCATAGACCCGCGTCTCATATCAGGACGGCCTCCTCCGGGAGGCCGTCCGTCGTTCCGGGGTCAGAGCGGGCGGCGGGGATCGAACCCGCATAACTAGCTTGGAAGGCTAGGGCTCTACCATTGAGCTACGCCCGCGAATTAGCCGTGAAGCCTAGCTTTACCGGTCGTCGCGCGACCCGAAAACGTCCGACGGCTTCGCGATGCTGGTCCTGTGATCCCGGAGCGCCTGGTCCGGTTCCGGCTGCGGACGGTCCTGTCGCTGCTGGCCACCATCATCGCCGTCGCGGTCGCCCTCGAGGTGATCTGGATCGCCCGGCATGTGCTCACGTGGATCTTGATCTCGCTCTTCCTCGCGCTCGCCCTCAACCCGGCCGTCGATTGGCTCCAGCGCAAGGGGCTCAGCTCCCGCGGCGCGGCCGCCGGGATCACCTTCCTCCTTGCGATCGGCATCGTCGTCGGTATCGGCTTCGCGTTCGTGCCGACGCTCGTGCACCAGTCCAACGAGTTCATTCAGAAGCTGCCGGACTACGCGCACGACGTCACGCACGGCCGCGGGCGGCTCGGCTTCCTCGAGACGAAGTACCACATCCAGGAGCGGATCCAGGCCGCGGTCAAGGACGGTGGCGCGACCAAGGTGCTCGGCCTGTCCGGGGTGGCGCTGTCGGTGGCCAAGAGCGTGATCGCGATCGTGGTCGCCACGGTGACGATCATCTTCATGACCTTCTTCATGCTGCTCGAGGGCCCGGCCTGGGTCGAGCGCTTCTACGGCCTCCTGCCCGCGCAGTCGCAGCCGCGCTGGCGGAAGGTCGGCGGCGAGATCTACCGCACGGTGGGCGGCTACGTGACCGGGAACCTCCTGATCAGCGTGATAGCCGGCTCGCTCACGACGGTTGTGCTGCTGATCATGGGCGTTCCCTATGCGGTGGCGCTGGGGTTGATCGTCGCGATCCTCGACCTGATCCCGCTCGCGGGCGCGACGATCGCTGCGATCCTGATCGGAGCGGTCGCGTTCCTGCACTCGATCCCGGCCGGGATCGTTGTTGTCGTCTTCTTCATCGTCTATCAGCAGATCGAGAACCACTTGCTGCAGCCGCTGGTCTACGGCAGGACGGTTCAGCTGACACCGCTCGCGGTGCTGATCTCGATCCTCGTCGGCGCCGAGCTCGCCGGAATCCTCGGCGCGCTGGCCGCGATTCCCGTCGCTGGGTCGATCCAGGTCGTCTGGCTCGACTGGCTGCAACACCGGCACGAACGCGCGGCCACTGCGCTCTGATCCCTCGTTTGGTGGATTGCCGCCCGCCGGAGGTGGGCCGATCGCGAGTGCATGCACAGGAACGCAAGGCTCCTCGCAGTGCTGGCCACGGTGCTGGTGGTGGCAGTCGCGCCGTCCTCCGGTTCTGCTCGTCCGCGAGGGACGATGACGCCGGCCACGCAGCTGCAGGTCGCGCTGCTCGGCCAGATCAACGCCCTGCGCTCCTCGCGTGGCCTCGTGCGGCTCAAGCTCTCGCCGGCGCTCAGCGCCGCCGCCAACGGCCACTCCGCGCAGATGGCGAGGCTCGGGTACTTCAGCCACAACTCCGCCAACGGCACCTCGTTCTCGCAGCGGATCTCGTCGTTCTACCCGGCCCGCGGCTTCCGCAGCTGGTCGGTCGGCGAGAACCTGGTCTGGGGCGGCCCCGACATCGGCGCCGTCCGCGCGTTCCGGCTCTGGCTCGCCAGCCCGCCGCACCGCGCCAATCTGCTCGCTCCGCGCTGGCGCGAAGTCGGCCTCGGCGCCGTCCACTCGACGAGCGCTCCCGGCGTGTACGGCGGCGGCCCGGCGACGGTCGTTACCGCAGACTTCGGCTCGCGCACGCGGTAACCCGCAGGCACCCCGGGTACCCTGTAGGCGCCAGGCGCCTGTAGCTCAGTGGAAGAGCAACGGCCTTCTAAGCCGTCGGTCGGAGGTTCGAATCCTCCCAGGCGCATAGCGAGCCGGTCTGGGCCAGGGAGAGCCAGGCGGGGTCGGAAGTGCCAGGATTCCGCCGCTGTGCAGGGGTTCCTGCGTTGCGGCTCGAGTCGGGGTAATCGCAACTCTGTGGTTACCGGTTCGAGCCTCTCCGGGTAGGAGACGCGACCGGCGGAGCGAACGGCGGTGCCGATGGAAAACGAGACTCGTGTGGAGCGCTGGCTCGACCGCGCACTTGCGCGCGCCGAGACGCCCCGCGGCGGTGCCACGGTCATCGCCACGATCACGACCATCGCGGCAGTCGGCTCCGGCCTGCTCATGTCGACGATCGACCACAAGAACTTCACCACGCTCGGCCAGGGACTCTGGTGGGCCGTCCAGACGGTCACCACCGTGGGTTATGGCGACAACGTCCCGACCAACACCGCCGGGCAGCTCGTCGCCGCGGCCGTGATGCTGCTCGGGCTCGCCTTCCTGACCGTGATCACGGCCGCAGTCACGAGCTCGTTCGTGGCGCGGGCTACCGAGGAGCGGACGAAGCGCGCCGGCGGAGCCGCTCCGGCGACTGCGGATGACGTGCGCGACATCAACGAACGGCTTGACCGCATGGAGGCCCTGCTGAGGGAACGGTCTTGACGGACGACGCCAACCCGACTTCGCCGCGACCTGCGCCACGCGCTGTGCTTTGGAGGGATTCGGTGCTATCAGGCGCATGCAGGATTCGAATTCCCGCGCGCGGGCACACAGCGCCGCGATGGGCATCGTCATCAGCCTGATCCTGATCGCCTTCGGAGCGATCCTCACCTGGGCCGTCAACACCGACGGCGGGAGCGTCGACCCGCAGGTCGTGGGTGTGATCCTGATGGTCGTCGGGATCCTCGTCTTCCTGATCTCGCTCGTGCTCTGGAACACCTGGTGGGGCGGAGGCTTCTGGGGAGGCATGTATGGCGAGCCGGGCGCGCCGCCCGGCGGCGTCCGCCGTCGCCGTGTTTACCGGCCGACCATGAGGCGCACGACGTACGTCGAGGAAGAGCCGCCTCCGCCGCCGGGGCCACCCGCTCCCTAGGCGTTCCGAACAACCGAAAGGGGTTGACCGTGGCAGACAAGCTGCAAGGCAAGCGCGTGGCGTTCCTCGCCACCGACATGGTCGAGCAGGTCGAGCTGACCGAGCCGTGGCAGGCCGTGAAGAACGAAGGCGCCACGCCCGAGCTGATCTCGCTCGAGGAAGGCGAGATCCAGGGCTTCAACCACTACGACAAGGCCGACAAGTTCAAGGTTGATCGCACCGTTGAGGAGGCGAGCGCGGACGACTACGACGCGCTCGTGATCCCGGGCGGCGTCGGCAACCCGGATGCGATGCGCATGGACGAGAACGCGGTGAAGCTCGTGCGCGACTTCTTCGAGCAGGGCAAGCCCGTCGGCGTCATCTGCCACGGGCCGTGGATGCTCGTCGAGGCCGGCGTGATGCGCGGGCGCAGGGTCACCTCGTGGCCGAGTCTCCGGACCGACATCCTCAACGCAGGTGGCGAGTGGGTCGACGAGCAGGTCGTCGTCCACAACGGCCTCGTAACGAGCCGCAAGCCGGACGACCTGCCTGCCTTCAACGAGAAGATCGTCGAGGAGTTCTGCGAGGGCAAGCACGCCGAGCAGGCCGCCTCCGCACACGCCACGACGTAGCCGCGTAACTCCTCAGCGGTCTTCGCCGTTGTCTCTTCTGACGTGGCCCGCAACTTCAACCGGAGGTGGACATGTACATCGGACTTGGCACCTTGCTCGTGATCGTGCTGATCGTGCTGCTCGTCCTCTACGTGTTCTAGCGCGCTACGTGCGCCGGCTGTTCGCAGCCGCGCCGGTCGGTGAGGCTGGCGGTGCGCTCTCGTTTTGCGTCAGCACACCGCGTGTCGCCAGCTCCCGTACCTTTTCGATGGCCCCGGGAGGAGTCGAACCTCCGCGCGCGGATTCGAAGTCCGCCGCTCTTCCGCTGAGCTACGGGGCCGCTCGCAAATCAGTGTGACAGACCCATTCTCGTGTTCCCGGCGCGTCGCTGGCGGTGCGTCGCCGGAAGACACAGTGCTATGAGGCACGGGTCTGGAGAGCGACGTGCGTCAGCGCCGCCCGGGGACATGAGGGGTGGCGGACGGGACTCGAACCCGCGACCACCGGGACCACAACCCGGGGCTCTACCAACTGAGCTACCGCCACCACGCGGCCCGGACAGGATAGCCCGTGCGGACGCGAGGATCGTCGGTGGCTAAGCCGCTCGGCCTGCGGGGAGGTGGCGCCGGATCAGGGCGCTGACGAGCTCCTGCTGCAGGCGGACGAGCTCGGCACGGTTGCGCTCGAGCTCCTCGCGGCCGGCGCCGACGGCGCGCATGGTCTGGCGCTCGTAGACGATGCCGCGGATCTCCTCGCTGAGGGACTCGACGGTCGGAAGCTGAATGACGGTTCCGTTCATGACCGATGTAGAGACTGGACGCAGCTGTATTAGTTAGCCGCAGTCGTTTTCCTTTACAAAACGACGCTCCCGGCCGCCTCTATCCTTGTCGAATTCGCGGGCGTGGCGGAATTGGTAGACGCGACGGGTTTAGGACCCGTTGGGGCTCAGGCCCCTTAGAGGTTCAAGTCCTCTCGCCCGCATGAGTGAGGGCCTGTTTGAATGGCCTCCGATGACGCTCGCGCACTGGGACGACGTCGAGGGCCGCCGCCGCGAGAAGGGGCCGATGGCCGCGACATGGCAGTTCCTCGGCGACGCGGCCGGCGCGAGTGGCATCGGCCTCAATCGCGTGCGCGTCGAGGCCGGGCGCCTGCCGACGCCGCCGCACTCGCACGGGCTCTCGGAGGAGATCTACTACGTGCTCGGCGGCTCGGGGCTCCTCTGGCAGGACGAGGCCGTGTGCGAGGTACGCGCGGGCGACACGATCGTCCAGCTCCCGGACCACGCCGAGCACACGTTCAAGGCCGGGCCCGACGGCCTCGACTACCTCGTCTTCGGGACACGGCATCCGGTCGAGTACGGCTGGCTGCCGCGCTCGCGCGCGCTGCGGCTCGGCTACCCGTGGGTCGAGGGCCGCGACGACGACCCCTGGGACGTGGAGGCCGAGCTCGGGGAGCTCCAGTTCGCCGCGCCGGGGGAGCGGCCGGCGAATGTGGTCGCGCTCGAGGACGTCCCGCTCGACGACGACGGCGACAGGCTGCTCGCCGCCGCGGCCGGCTCGGAGCGCTCCGGGCTCAACTGGATCAAGCGCGAGCACGGTCGGCGAGGGGTCGTGCCGCACTGCCACTCGCAGGAGTCGGAGGCGTTCGTGGTGCTCGAGGGCAGCGGGACGCTCGAGCTCTGGCCGACGAAGGTCGCGGCCGAGCGCGGGACGGAGCAGGAGACGCACGAGGTGCGGCCAGGGCACGTGATCGGCCGGCCGCCGGGGACGCGCATCGCGCACTCGATCGTCACGGGCCCCGAGGGGATCACCTACCTCGCGTACGGGACGCGCGAGCCGAACGACATCGCGTATTACCCGCGCTCGAACAAGGTCTACTTCCGCGGCGTCGGCCTGATGACCCGGCTCGAGCAGCTCCCGTACGAGGAAGGCGAGCCGCCCGACTTCTAGGGCTCTCCCCGGTAGGCCCGAGACACTTTGCTTGAATGGTCCGGGTCATGACGACCCAGGTCGAGGAGCTGCCCGACAACAAGGTCAGGCTGACGGTGGAAGTGCCGCAGGCCGACCTCAAGCACGCCGTCGAGCATGCGACCCACGATCTCGCCGAGTCGGTCAAGATCCCCGGCTTCCGCAAGGGAAGGGTTCCGCAGGAGGTGTTGCAGGCGCGGGTCGGCCGCGAGCGCATCTTCACGGAGGCGGTCGAGAGCCACATCGGCGGCTGGTTCATGAACGCGGCCGCTGACACGCGCATCCGCCCCGTGGCCCAGCCCGAGTACGACTACGACTTGCCGGCCTCCGACGACGACGAATTCCAGTTCACGGCCACCGTCGCGGTGCAGCCGAAGCCCGAGCCGGCCGACTGGACGCAGCTCGAGGTTCCCTACGCGGAGCCCGAGGTGCCGCAGGACGTCGTCGAGCAGGAGCTCGAGGCGCTGCGCGAATCGGTTGCCGAGCTCGCGCCGGTCGAGGACCGGCCCGCGCGCACGGGCGACGTGCTCGTGGTCGACGCGCTCGACGCCGAGGGCGAAGGCCAGCGCGACCTCGTCGTCGAGCTTGGCTCGGGCCGGCTCGTCGAGGAGATCGAGCGCGCGCTCACCGGCGCCACCGCAGGCGAGTCGAAGGAGATCGACTTCGAGCAGGTGGACGGCTCGACGGCGAAGGCGACCGTCGAGGTCAAGGAAGTGAAGGAGAAGGTCCTGCCGCCGCTCGACGACGAGCTGGCGCGCGCCGCGAGCGAGTTCGACACGCTCGAGCAGCTGCGCGCCGACATCGAGCAGAAGATCCGCGACGTCCTCGAGGAGGAGGCGGAGACGCAGTACCGCGCGGCGGCGGTCGACGCGCTCGTCGAGGCTTCGAACGTGCAGGTCGGCGGTCCGCTGGTGGAGGCGCGCACGCGCGAGCTGCTGAACGGGCTCGGTCGCTCGCTCGAGAGCCGTGGCATCAGCGCCGAGACGTACTTCCAGCTGACCGGCCAGACCGCCGAGCAGCTCGTGCAGCGCATGGGCGCCGAGGCGGCGCTCTCGGTCGCGCGCGAGCTCGTGCTCGAGGCGGTCGCCGACCAGCTCGGGCTCGAGGTCAGCGACGCGGAGATCGAGGAGCTGATCCGCGAGCAGGCAGAGCTCGCGGGAGACGATCCCGACGAGGCGGTGCGACAGGTGTTCGAGTCCGGCCGCGACGAGGTGCTCCGCGCCGACCTCCGCCTGCGCAAGGCGCTCGACCGCATCGCCGCGGAGGCGAAGCGCATCCCGGCCGAGGTCGCGCGCGCCCGCGAAGAGATCTGGACCCCTGACAAGGAAACTCCCCAGACAGAGACGAAACTGTGGACCCCCGGCAGCAAGGAGCCAGCATGAGCCCGTTGATCCCGATGGTGATCGAGCAGACCTCGCGCGGCGAGCGCTCTTTCGACATCTACTCCCGCTTGCTCAACGAGCGGATCGTGTTCCTCGGAACGCCCGTCGACGACCAGATCGCCAACCTGATCATCGCGCAGCTCCTCCATCTCGAGTCCGAGGACCCCGACAAGGACGTCTCGATCTACATCAACTCGCCGGGTGGCTCGGTGTACCACGGGCTCGCGATCTACGACACGATGCAGTTCATCAAGCCGGACGTGCAGACGATCTGTGTCGGGACGGCGATGTCGATGGGCGCGCTCCTCCTCGCCGGCGGCGCACAAGGAAAGCGGATGGCGCTGCCGAACGCCAAGATCCTGATCCACCAGGTCTGGGGCGGCTTCCAGGGGCAGGCGACCGACATCGAGATCCATGCCCGGGAGACGATCGCCCTCAAGCGGCGACTCGAGGAGATCATGGCTGAGCACACCGGCCAGGAGATGGACAAGGTTTCGAAGGACATGGAGCGCGACTACTTCATGACTCCGCAAGAAGCAAAGGACTACGGCATCATCGACAGCGTGATCATTCACCGCGACACGGCCAAGGACGGGGCAAAGCCCTAGATCTTCGGGCGAATCCGAGGTACAAGGAGAGACGTGGCTCGCGCATCGGATGGGAACGAGCAGCTGCTCTGCAGCTTTTGTGGGAAGAGTCAGCGCCAGGTCAAGAAGCTGATCGCCGGTCCCGGCGTCTACATCTGCGACGAGTGCATCGATCTCTGCAACGAGATCATCGACGAGGAGCTCACCGCTCCCGCGCAGCTCGACCTCGACAACCTGCCGCGCCCGCGTGACATCTACGCCGTCCTGAACGACTACGTCGTCTCGCAGGAAGAGGCCAAGCGGACGCTCGCCGTCGCGGTCTACAACCACTACAAGCGCGTGCAGATGGCCGTCGAGGAAGACGAAGTCGAGCTGCAGAAGTCGAACATCCTGCTGCTCGGCCCGACGGGCTGCGGGAAGACGCTGCTGGCCCAGACGCTGGCGCGAATCCTCAACGTGCCCTTCGCGATCGCCGACGCCACGGCGCTGACCGAGGCGGGCTACGTCGGCGAGGACGTCGAGAACATCCTCCTGAAGCTGATCCAGGCGGCCGACTTCGACATCAAGAAGGCCGAGACCGGGATCATCTACATCGACGAGGTGGACAAGATCGCGCGCAAGGCGGACAACCCGTCGATCACGCGCGACGTCTC
>DATLPH010000080.1:0-11469 GCA_035535855.1 Gaiellaceae bacterium | reverse complement strand
GGGCTCTACAGCACGGTCGGGGATCTCGCGCGCTGGGGGTCGTTCCTCTGTGATCCGGACGAGTCGGTGCTGGCGGCGGCCAGCGTCGCCGAGATGCACGACCTGCAGATCATGGCGCAGCCCGACTGGACGCGCGGCTGGGGCCTCGGGATCGAGCTCTGGCGGCGCGGCGAGCGGATCTTCGGCGGCCACACCGGCGGCTTCCCCGGTTTCCTCTCGATCCTGGTCTACTCGCGCCGCGACCGGCTCGGCGCCGTGTTGCTGACGAACTCCGGCCGCTGGTCGGATCTGAGCGGAACGGGCCTCGATCTCGCCGAGGCCGCGCTGGAGGAGCTGGCGCCCGAGCTCGAGCCGTGGTCGCCGGAGGCGCCTCCGCCCGCTGCGATCGAGCCGATGCTCGGCCGCTGGTGGTCGGAAGGCGACGAGACGATCTTCAGCTGGCGGGCCGGGAAGCTGGAAGCGCGCCTGGCCGACGCCCTGCCCGGGCGCGAGCCTTCGGTGTTCGAGCCCGAGGGCGAGGACAGCTTCCGGACGGTCTCGGGCCGTGAGCGCGGGGAGGTCCTGCGCGTGGTGCGGGACGAGCAGGGCGCGGTCGTGCGGCTCTACTGGGCGACCTATCCGTTCACGCGGGCGCCGGAGATCTTCGGCCCTTCCGGCTGAGCGCGGCCTCAGCGGTCGCCGGCAACGAAGAAGCCGAGCGCCACCAGCACGTAGACCCCCGCGAGCGCGATCCCGTCGCGGCGGCTTCCCCTTCCGTCGGCCAGCAATAAGGCGACCAGCAGCGCGGAGCCGCCCATCGCGGCGATCTCGATCGGCCGGAAGGCGAGCGGCATGGCCGGCTTCACGACCCAGGCGAGGAGCGCGACCACCGGTGTCACGAACAGGGCGACCTGCGCGCCCGACGAGACAGCGATCTCGGTTGCGAGCGGCAGCTTCCCGCGGCTCGCGATCACGATCGCGCCACCGTGCTCGGCCGCGTTGCCGACGATCGCCACGATCACGGTCGCGATGAAGAACTCCGAGAGCCCCGCCGACTCGGCGAACGCGTGGAGCGAATGCACGAGCGTCTCGCTGATCAACGCCGTCGTCACCGTCGCGGCGGCGAGCGCGCCCAGGGCCACCTGCAGCGACCAGCCGCCGGATGCCTCGCTGCCGCTCTCCTCGTGCAGCCGCTTGTGCCGTCGCAGCGAGCGGGCGGTCGCTCCGACGTAGAGGAGCAGCAGCACGACGGAGACCGGAATCGTCAGGACGGCGAGCGTGTGTCGCTCGGCATCGCCCGACCAGCCAGGCACCGATGGAACCAGGAAGAGCACCACGGCGACGAACACGAGGGCGAGCTGCAGCAGCAGGGAGAAGCGGTCGAGCGGCTTGCCGTCGTGGCCCTTGCCGCCGAAGATCAGGGCCGCGCCGAGGACGAGCAGCAGGTTCGAGACGATGCTCCCCGCCAGCGAGCCGCGGACCACGTCCGGGAGCCCCTCGTTGACGGCGAAGAGGGCGATGATCAGCTCCGGCGCGTTGCCGAAGCTCGCGTTCAGGAACCCGCCGATCCCCGGGCCGGTGTGCTCGCCGGCATGCTCGGTCGCCTCCCCGATCAGCCAGGCGAGCGGGACGAGCGCCGTGGCCGCGACGACGAACAGCGTCGTGTCGTCAGCGTGGACGACCCAGCGGAGGAGGATCGTGATCGGGGCCAGCACCAGCGACGCCCAGAGGAGCTTCCGGCCCACGTCGCTACCCTAGCGGCCCGTGCTCGAGGCGGTCCTCTTCGACTGGGGCGACACGCTGATGCAGTTCGCGTACTCCCCGGAGCTCGTCAGCGCCGGCCATCGCGCGGGCTTGGAGGCGATCGGCCGGGGCGACCTCCCCGACGTCGAGACGGTCACCGCGCGCTTCCGCGAGGAGTACGAGCCTCTCTTCTGGGCCCCCGGGACGATCGAGGAGATCGAGTACCCGCAGCTCGTGCGCCGGCTCCTCGCCGACTTCGGCGTCGAGATCGACGACGAGGTGCTCGGGCGCTACCTCGAGGCCGAGCACAGGGCGTGGGAACCGGCGCGGATCCTGGCCGCGAACACGCACCCCCTGCTCGAGGCGCTACGCGAGCGCGGTCTCAAGCTCGGGCTCGTCTCGAACGCTTTCGACCCGGGGTGGCTCCTGCACCGGGACCTCGAGCAGATGGGGCTTGCGCAGCGACTCGACTTCAGTGTCTTCTCGTCCGAGATCGGGCTCCGGAAGCCGCACCCGGCGATCTTCGAGCACGCGCTCGGCGCGCTCGGGGTGGAGCCGGAGCGGACGCTGTTCGTCGGCGACCGGCTCTTCGAGGACGTGCGCGGCGCGGCCGAGCTCGGGATGACGACCGTGCAGGCACTCTGGTTCAGGGCGGACGAGCACCCGGACGGCGCCGAGCCCGACCACCGGGCGTTCACGCAGCTCGACGTGCTGAACGTCGTGCGACGATTGACCTAGCCGCCTAGCCGTCAGGACAGGCGTTGTCAAGTCTTGCGGAGCGCTGCCCATTGCACCCACAATCCGGTCATGGAGATACGCGAGCAGGCGGCAGCCCAGCCGACCGAGCTTCCGCTCCGGCCCCAGGACGAGGTCGAATGCCGCCGCTGCGATGTCCACTGCGACAAGGTCGTCTACCCCGGCGCCTGCATCGAGCGGGCCTGCCCATTCGCGTACGCCTACGAGGAGTTCGGCCATACGTACATGGGCTGCCTTATGAAGGTCTTCCGCGTCGAGATCGACTTCGACCTGCTCCGTGCGGCAGAGCGGCGAGGCGGGTTCGGCGCCGTGCGGGCGACCGCGCCCGCGCTGCCGATGTGCCGCGTCGAGGTCGAGGCGTGCTACGAGAGCCGGGGCGATGAGCTCGGGTGCGTCAACCCCGAGTTCCACGAGCTGCCGGTCGGCGAGCCGTCGTTCCGGATCTTCGCCCGGATCGCTTCGTAGCGCGCGCGTAGAGCTTCCGTAGCTTCGTCATCTGCTCGAGGTCGGGGCCATGACCGGTGGTCCCGGGAACCTCGAGCAGGGCCGGCAGCCCCTGCAGCTTCGGGTGGCCGAGGAAGACCATGAGCTTCTCGCCGATCAGACCGTCGCCGATGTTCTCGTGCCGGTCGACGTTCGAGCCGAGCGGAACCTTCGAGTCGTTCACGTGCAGGCAGCGCAGGCGGTCGAGCCCGATTTCCCGGTCGAGCTGGTCGACCACCCGGTCGAGCTCGGCGGGCTTGGTGACGTCGTACCCGGAGGCGAACAGGTGGCACGAGTCGAGGCAGACGCCGAGCCGCGGGTGGTGGTCGAGCGCCTCGTAGATCGCGGCGAGCTCCTCCAGCGAGCGGCCGATCGTGGCGCCGGCGCCCGCGGTGTTCTCCATGCAGAGCCAGGTCGTGTCGCTGCAGCGCTCGAGGGCTTGAGTGAGCGCGGGGACGACGCGCTCGAGCCCGGCCTCGAAGCCAGAGCCGAGGTGCGAGCCGACGTGGAAGACCACGGCGTCGGCCTCGATCGCGCAGGCGGCGTCCATCGTCGAGCGCAGGGTCGTGACGCTCTTCTCGTAGAAGTCGTCCTTCGGGCTCGCGAGGTTCAGCAGATAGACCGCGTGGATCGTGACCGCGCCGATGCCGAGCTCCTCGCGCCGGCGGCGAAATGCCTCCAGGTCGGCCGGGTCGTGCTCGGGGAAGCGCCAGCTCCTCGGGCTCTGCGCGAACAGCTGCACGGAGTCCATCCCGAACGCGTGCGCGTTCTCGAGCGCCTTCTTGATCCCGCCCGAGCAGTGGCCGCCGAGGAGCATGCGGTTGACGCTAGCTGAGCCAGGCGGCGAGGCGGGAGGCCTCGTCCTCGAGCTCGCGCTTCCCCGTCCTCGGCAGCGGCGCGAACGGCTCCGTCGTCACCCGGCCGCGCCTGAAGCTCCAGCTGCCGGCGACCAGGCCGTCGACCGTGAAGGTCGGCTGGACGTCGGCGTTCTTGCGCACGACGAGCTTGCGGTACTCCTCGGGGAGTACCCGTTGCCGGTCGAGCAGGACGTTGTCGAACTTGGGCAGGAAGCGCACCGGCGCAGGCGTGTCGGCGGCAGGCAGCGGGGCGCGGGGGAGGTCGAGCAGCTCCCGGCCACGGTCGTCGCGCAGCCGGCGCAGCCCGTCGAGCCGGTCAGCGAAGTCGCGCACCTTCAGCCCTGACCAGCCGGCGATCTCCGCCCGGGTCGCCGGGCCGAAGGCCGCGAGGTAGCGCCGCACGAGCTCCCTCCGGGCGGCGTCGCCGCTGAGGTTCCCGTCGGCGACCGCGACGAACGAGGGCCCGTGGATGGGCGCCCTCCAGAGGCTCGTCTCGGGTGCGTGGGCGATCCGCGCTCGTAAACGAACCGCGTACCAGACCCGGTTCGTCCCGTCGGGGGTGAC
Organism: Gaiellaceae bacterium; assembly: GCA_035535855.1. Taxonomy (GTDB): domain Bacteria; phylum Actinomycetota; class Thermoleophilia; order Gaiellales; family Gaiellaceae; genus AC-32. The sequence continues at coordinate 7,087 of DATLPH010000080.1, read as the reverse complement.
CCGGTGCTCACGCTCGAGCCAGCCGACCACCTCGTCCCGGGTCCGGGGCTCGGAGCAGAAGGCCCGCAGCGATGGCGTGACCAACACGGCAAGCTCTTCGATCTCCGGCGTGATCCAGGTCGGCGAGGTCACGTCGAGCGCCGTGCCGAAGAGGCCGTAGTCGGGTGTGGTGACGAGGTGGACAGTGCCTCGCATGAGCAGGCCGCGAGCCGCCGCACCCCGCAGCAGCGCCCGCTCGAGCGCCTCGGGCCGGAAGCCTTCGAGCCGCGACCAGAGCCCGACGTAGGGCGTCGAGGCGAGCTGCGCCTGCAGGCCCGCGACGCGCTCGACTGCGCGCACCACCGGGAGCCGAGCGCGCTTCAGCAGCAATTGCCGGGCCAGCGTCGCCCGGTTCAGCTCGCGCTGGCTCAGGACCCGCTCGGCCACGCCAGTACGCTAACGAGGTGAGCGTCAAAGCCCGCTTCGCACCCAGCCCGACCGGCTACGCTCACGTCGGCCTCGCCCGCACGGCCCTCTTCAACTGGCTCTTCGCGCGCCACGAGGGCGGCGAGTGCCGGCTCCGGATCGAGAACACCGATACGAGCCGCGAGGTGGCCGAGGCGGTCGAGCAGATCCAGGGCACGCTCTCCTGGCTCGGGCTCGACTGGGACGGCGAGGTTACTTTCCAGATGGATCGGCTGGAGCACGCGCAGGAGGTTGCGCGCCGGCTCGTGGAGGAAAGCAAGGCGTACGAGGACGAGGGCGCGATCCGCTTCCGGATGCCCGACGAAGGCGTGACCGCCTGGGACGACCTCGTGCTCGGCCGGATCGAGACGACGAACGAGAAGCTCGAGGACCTCGTGCTGCTGCGCTCGGACGGCCGGCCTACGTACAACTTCGTCTCGCCGCTCGAGGACTCGATCGACGGCATCACGCACGTGATCCGCGGCCAGGACCACGTCTCCAACACGCCGAAGCAGCTCCGGATCCTCGAGGCGATCGGCGCCGACCTACCCGCGTACGCGCACGTGCCGCTGCTGAACGGCCCCGACGGGCGCAAGCTCTCGAAGCGCCACGGCGCGATCACCGTCGAGGAGTTCCGCGCGCAGGGCTACATCCCCGAGGCCTTCGTCAACTTCCTCGCGCTGCTCGGGTGGAGCTACGACGACCACACGGAGATCATGAGCCGCGAGGAGCTCGTCGAGCGCTTCACGCTCGAGCGCGTGGGCAAGAGCGCGGCCGTCTTCGACTACGACAAGCTGACGCACCTGAACGGGGTCTACCTGCGCGCGTTGCCGCCGGAGGAATACGCCGACCGGCTCGTCGCCTACCTGCGCGAGCAGGGCTACGAGTGGGACGAGGAGCTGATCCGGAAGGTCGCGCCGCTCGTCCAGGAGAAGATCGCGACGCTCGGCGAGTTTCCTGCGTTCGCGGGGTTCTTCTTCGCCCGCGTCGAATCCGAGGGCGAGGTCGATGGCGCCGTCCTGCCCGCGGCGTCCGAGGCGCTGACCGCGGTCGAGCCGTTCGAGGCGGAGCGGATCGAGGCGGCGCTGCGAGAGGTTGCGGAGCAGCTCGATCTGAAGCCGCGCGAGGCGTTTCAGCCGATCCGTTTGGCCTTGACCGGATCGAACGTGTCGCCTGGCCTCTTCGAGAGCTTGGAGGTACTCGGCAGAGAGGAGTCCTTGTCGCGCCTGGCCGGCAGCGGCCGTGGGGGAGCGAGCGGATCCAGCGCGCGCTGAAACAGGCGCCACGCGTGTTGGCGGAAGAGCGGCGTGGGCTGGGGGAGCCCCGCGAGTTTATTTACCATTTCTGAGTGATAAAACGCCTCAACTGGGTAAACGGATACGCGTGCCGCGCACCGATGTGAGTGCCGAGCCGCCGAAGGTGCTGATCGTCGACGACGATCCGTCGCTTCGACTTCTCTGTCGCGTGAACCTCGAGCTCGAGGGTTACCGGGTGGTCGAGGCGCGCAACGTCGCCGAGGCCGAGGAGGCGTTCACGAGCGGCGACGTCGAACTCGTGCTGCTGGACATCCACATCGGGGCCGACGACGGCGTCGAGCTGATGCGCTCGCTGCGCAAGCGGGGGCTGCCGGCCGCAGTCGTCCTCTTCACCGGTAGCGCACAGCTGGACCGGGACACGCGGGCCGAGGCCGACGGCGTCGTGCCGAAGCCGTTCCAGCTCGACGAGCTGCTCGGCGTCGTCCGAACGCTCATCGGCCGCGCTCCGGCCGGGTAGGTAGATTCCCGCCGCATGAGCGTCGCCTCCGTCCTCCGCCCGGCCGACTACGAGTCGCGCCTACAGCGCTATCTGTTCGAGCGCGCCGAGGAGGGCCGCGCCGTTCGCGTGGGCGAGAAGGAGATCTCCGAGCGCGCCGAGATCGTCGCCCGCTACGCCGAGCTCTTCACGCGCGAGCAGCTGGAGGGTCTGCGCCAGGCCGAGTCCGAGTCGTCCGGCGGCGAGGAGCGCGAGCGGCTGTACCGCCTGCGCAAGACCTGCGAGGCTGGCCTGATCTCGGCCGAGCTAGCGGCGCGCGAGGACGCGCTCGAGAACGCGATCCTCGCCGCGCGCGTCGACTTCAAGGGCGAGCAGCTGCCGCTGCGCACGGCACAGGCCACGCTGGCCGTCCTCTCGGGCTACGCCGATCGCGACGAGCTCGGTCGTCTCGCGAACGAGGTCTCGGCGAGCTTCAACGACGAGCGCCTCGACGTGCTGCGCGCCGGCGAGGAGCTCGAGGCGGAGGTCAGCGGGAGCGACGACCCGATCGCCCGCACCGAGGAGGAGAAGGGAATCTCGCTCCGCGAGCTCGAGGGCGCGCTTGCCGCAGCGAGCGACGCCGCGACCGAGGTCTACACGCGCCTGAAGGACCGCTGGCTCGAGCGGCTGCTCGGGCCGGAGCGCGAGGCGGTGCCGAGCTCCTCACACGTCGCCTACCTGCGCCGGCTCTCGCCGCTGGAAAGCATCTACACGAAGGAACGGGCAGTTCCGATCTGCATGGACACGCTCACGCGCCTCGGCTTCGACCTCGAGAACGAGCCGAACATCAAGCTCGACCTCGACGACCGGCCGCAGAAGTCTCCGCGCGCCTGCGTGATCCCCGCCGACCCGCCGAAGGTCGTGCACCTGATCACGCGCGCGCAGGGCGGACTGCACGACTACCAGGCGTTTCTGCACGAGGCCGGCCACGCGCTTCACTACGCGGGCTGCGACCCCTCGTTGCCGTACACCTTCCGCAACATCTCGCGCGACCACGCGCTGACCGAGATCTACTCGTACATCGTCGAGGCGATCTCGCGGCAGCCCGGCTGGCATGCACGCTACTTCGACCTCTCCGACGAGGAGGCCGCGCAGAACGCGGACGCGACGGTCTTCATGGAGGCGCTCCTGTTCCGGCGCTACGCGGCGAAGCTGCAGTTCGAGCTCGACTTCTGGGGCCGCTTCGCCGAGGACGGCGGCACCGACGGGGGCTACGCCGAGCGGCTCACCGAGGCGACCGGGATGGAGTACCGGCGCGAGGGCTACCTGGCGGACATGGACGCGGGCTTCTACTCGGCGGACTACCTGCGCGCGTGGATCCGTGCGGCGCAGCTCCGGTCGTATCTCGAGCGCGAGGTCGGCGACGAGTGGTGGGCGAGCAAGGAGACCGGCGACCGCCTGCGCGACCTCTTCCGCGAGGGCACGAAGCCGTCGAGCGAGGAGATCGCAGGCCGCATCGGCTTCGAGCCGCTCGACACCGGCCCGCTGCTGGCCGAGCTAGGCGCGTAGCCGCCGGCGGTGCAGCCGTCGCAGCGCGACGCCGCACGCGATCGCGCACGCGAGCGTCGCCGAGAGCACGAACGCGACCCAGAGGCCGATGCTGTCCTCGAGCTCGTTCGTCTGGAGGACGAACGCGCCCACCGGGAGCGCGGCCAGGACGATCCACCAGCGGGCCACGGCGAGCCCCAGCAGGAAGCCGGAGAGAGGGATCAGCACCCACACATCCACTGCATCGGCAGAGGAAGCGTGAGGCTGCAGAGTAGGCGCACATGGGCACAGCGGATCAGGATTTTGTAAGGAGTTCGGGCTTGGCCGATCTTTTCGAGCGGCGCTGCGTTCTAAGGTGGTATGGCAGCGACCCCGGCATTCTCGGACTGGCCGACCTTTCCATTCGACGAAGCAGAAGTGAAGGTCTACCGCTGGCGTGAGGAGCAGTTCCGCGAACTAGGGTTCAGCCCTCCACGGGCTGTCGAGCTTGCGCTCTCGGAAGCAGATCTCGGGCAGGCTCGTTATCTGTTGCGCTACGGCTGCGCACCCGAGCTCGCGCTCCGAATCATCTCTTAGAAGGCGCTCCGCGGGGCAGGCACGATCAGGCGGTACGTTTCCGTCGTGGGCAGGAACGTCCTCGTCATCAGCACCGTTGAACATGCGGACGACGTATTGCGCGCGCACGTCGGGGAGGCCGACACGATCAAGGTCGTGGTGCCGGTCGTCCGGCAGGGCGTGCTCGACTGGCTCGCGAACGACCAGGAGGCGATCAGTCACGCGGAGCGGGTCGCTGAGCACACCGCCGATCAGCTTCCCGGCGAGACCGTCGATGCTGTAGCCGGCGAGGCCGACGTCGAGCTCGCCATTCGCGACGCTCTCGCTACCTTCCCGGCGGACGAAATCGTCGTTGCGGTTCGTCCGGAGGAAGACGAAGGGGCGGTCGAGTCGATGGCGACCGAGACCGCACCGCAACGCCGTCTCGAGGGAGTGCCTGTCCGCTTTGTCGTGATCGGCAGCTAGCCACGCATGTTCGCGGCTGCCTCGCATGGTTGAGCCGAAACACCCTTGAAGGCGCATACGGGATTCGAACAGCCCTGCATATCGGCCTCTTTTCTCTCTCGGTATGCACCGGGGTATGCACCAGGCGTGTGCGGCGGACCCCTCTACTACGCTCCTCGACCCCTGGTGCACAAGGGCTGTCACGCCAGAGTGCGACCAGGGAGTGGCGGGCCAGGAATCCCGAACACCTCGAGCGCTACAACGCTGATCGCCGCCGCGAGTACCGCGAAGCGCATCCGCTTCCATCGCGGCCCTGCGTCGTTTGCGGCAAGCCGTTCAGCGGCCGGCCGGACGCCCTGGTCTGCGGCCCGGAGTGTCGGCAACAGCGCAAGCTCGGGCAGCGCCGCGCTTCGAGGGCGGCTTGATGGGTCACAGGCCCCGTTCCAAGGTTCTCCCGCAGCACGCTCAAGAACAGTGCGCTAGACGACGAAGGCCGCTGATCGGCTGAACTGTCATGACCGTCGCAGCTGGCGGCGCTCCGTTCAGCGCCGTCGTCGACTAAAGAAATCCGTCATCCTGCACATCAGAAAGGTGTGATCGGACGCCGCGGAGCGAGGCTGGACGAGCTCGAGGGGCTGTACCGCAGCCGCTTCGACATCTTCACGCGCGTCGCTGCCAGCGTGACGGGAGACTCCGAACGAGCCCGTGACGCGGTGCAGGAGGGGTTTGCGACCGCCCTGCGCAAGCGCCACTCGTTCCGGGGCGAAGGCCCGCTCGAGGCGTGGGTCTGGCGCATCGTGCTCAACGCCGCACGTATGGACGTCCGCCGGAGCATCCCGGCGGTCGGCGATGACGAGCCCGCAGCGAACGGGTATCCGGAGCGGGATGCCGAGCTGCGCGTGGCGCTCGCGCGCCTGCCGGAGCGGCAGCGTACCGCCGTTTTTCTCCGCTACTACGCGGACCTCGACTATGCGGCGATCGGCGAGGTGCTCGGAATCCGCACCGGAACCGTCGCCGCAACCCTCAATGCCGCGCACGCGGCGCTTCGCAGCCGACTGGAGGAGGCACGAACATGACCGACCTCGATCGCGGCAGTCTCGATCGCATCCTCCCCTTCACGCCCGGTGCGCCCGACTGGAGTGACGTGCTGAGGCGCGCCCGCGAGGGCCAGGTCCGTCGGCGCCGGCGCTTCGTCGCGTGCGCGGCTGTGACGCTCATCGCTGTCGTCGGCACCGCTTCTGCGTTCGGCACCGTGCGCGATTTCGTCCTGAGCAGGGGCTTCATCGGGCTGCCTCCCCTCGGCGCGACGCCGAGCACTCCAGAAAGCGCGGAGCTGATTGTGAGCGCCTGGTCGGTCCACGCGGGCGCGCGCACCAGGCTCTGGGCGTACGGCGACGGGCGGCTGATCTGGCAGCGGGAATTCATCCACCGGCGAGCCGACCTGCCGGAGAGTGCAAACGGGCGCTCGAGCGGCTTCCTCGAGCAACGCCTCACGCCGGAGGGCGTCGAGCTCTTGCGCTCCAAGATCATCTCGACCGGGCTGTTCGCCGAAGACCTCGAGCTCAGTTTCCACGGGTCGCAACCAGCGGCATGCGCCAACTTCATTGGCGTACGCGACGGCGACCGGCTTGTCCGCGTCACCTGGTTCGGATTCCGCTGCCCCAGGGCGGAAGGCGCCCAGACGGCGACACCGGGGCAAGCCAGCGCACTGCAGCGGCTCGTCGCGCGACTCGCGGATCTGACGGCCTGGCTGCCCGCCGGAGCCTGGAAGGACCGGAAGATCAGGGCCTACGTCCCCTCGAGGTACGCGATTCAGTACGGCGCGCAGCCGCAGTCGCTGGAAGCCTCTCGCATCTTGGCCCTGCTACCGGCACCGGCCCGGGAGCTGCTCCGCGCCAAGGACAGGACGCGGATGCGAGGGTTCTATGGCTTCGCCGGTGGTCCCATGCGTGTCGTATACGGGTATTCCTCCGCGGTGACCACCAAGGAGGCTCGCGCGCTCGCCGCCACCCTCGACGATGCTGGGATCAAACGGGGGCAAGAAGGCGCGTATGCGCTGTCGTACTCGGGCAAAGCCCCAGGTCCGAGGGGGAATACCTTCTCCATCACTTTCGAGCCGATCCTCCCTCACGGCGGGTCGACCTGCTCGGCGTGCGGGTGAGCACCCCGCAAACGCCCACCGGAGATCTCAAGGAGCAGCAGCCGTTCTGCCGAAACGTGGATATGAGCCGGGGAACGGCGCGGACCTCCTCCCGCCGGGGCGCCGGCTAGCCGCAGGCTCTAGCGCCCACCCTCGGCTCCCTTCTCCTTCCCGACCTTTAGGCGTCCGGCCCGCGGCTTAACGGCACCGTGCCGGGGGTATGCA
>DATLPH010000079.1:0-2481 GCA_035535855.1 Gaiellaceae bacterium | reverse complement strand
CAGGCGCTGGACGAGTTCCTGCGCGAGGCGCTGATCGAGGTCGTCGGCAGCGGCCTGCAGATCCTGCTCACGGTCGGGGTGCTGCTGATTCTCTCGCCCAAGCTCGCGCTGGTCTCGCTGATCGCGCTACCGGTGCTGATCGCGTCCAGCTGGGCCTTCCACCACAGCGCCGGCCGCGTCTACCACGCGATCCGGGACCGGGTCGCCGAGACCCTGACAGTGCTGCAGGAAGGTCTCTCGGGCGTGCGCGTGGTGCAGGCCTTCCGTCGCGAGCGCAAGACGATCGAGGCGTACCAACCGCGCAGCAGCGCCCAGGTCGGTGCCTGGAAGAGCGCCTCGTTCGTGAACATCCGCCTCTTCACGATGATCCCGCTCGCGCAGACGTTCGCGCTCGTCGCCGTGCTGCTCGTGGCCGCCTCGATGTACCGCAGCGGCTCGATCTCGACGGGGACGATCGCCGCGTACGTCCTCTACCTGATGCAGCTCTTCGACCCGATCGCGCGCTTCAGCGAATGGCTCGGCGAGTTCCGCCAGGGCCTCGCCGCTCTGGGCAAGGTCGTCGGCGTCCTGCAGACCGAGAGCGCCGTCCCCGAGCGGCAGCAGGGCAGCGTCGAGCTGCCGCCGGACGGCGTGCTCGAGCTCGACCGCGTCACCTTTGGCTACGCGAGCGGAGCGCCGGTCCTGAGGGACGTCTCGCTGACGCTCGAGGCCGGCGAGCAGGTCGCCCTCGTCGGGGTCACCGGCGCGGGCAAGTCGACGCTCGCCAAGCTCTTGACCAGGCAGTACGACCCGCAGCAGGGCTCGATCGCGCTCGGCGGCGTCGATCTCCGCGACGGGACGCTGGACTCCCTCCGTCGCCGGATCGTGATGCTGCCGCAGGAGGGCTACCTCTTCAGCGGCTCGATCGCCGACAACGTGCGGCTCGCCGATCCCGGCGCCACGGACGAAGAGGTGCTGGACGCGCTCGACCGGATCGGGGCGCGAGAGCGGTTCGAGTCGCTTCCCGAAGGCGTCCTGACCGACGTGCAGACGCGCGGCGTGCGCCTCTCGGCTGGCGAGCGCCAGCTGATCGGGATCGCGCGCGTCGCCCTCGCCGACCCGGCCGTGATCGTCCTGGACGAGGCCACCTCGAGCCTCGACCCCGCCACGGAGGCGGCCGTCGAGCGCGCCCTCGCCGCGGTCGTCGAGGGCCGCACCGTGATCATCATCGCCCACCGCCTCTCGACCGCGGAGCGCGCCGACCGCGTGGTCGTGATGGACCGCGGTCGCGTGGTCGAGGTCGCCTCACACGACGAGCTGGTCGCCCAGGGCGAGCGCTACGCGCGCCTGTGGGCGTCGTGGCAGGCCGGCGTCACCGCCGGGACGGCGTGAACTACCGCTTGACGGCCCTCAGGTAGGCGTGCGCCATCCGCCAGACGCCTCGGCCCTCCTCGACGAGGGGGCGGAGGTGCTCTGTGAACCGCTCACGTTCCTCAGGATTCAGCGCCTGGTCCATGGCTTCCCCGATCGTCGGGATCTTGGGATTGCCGGAGCTGTTGACGAACGCCTCCCACGGCCGCGGCTCGCTCGGCCGTACGACGGCGTGGAGGTCGAGCTCGACGGGGAAGAAGCCCGCGCCCTCCGCGAGCTTCACGAGGTCGCGCTCGTCGAAGTCGAGCATCGGATCACTGGGCGGCTGGATCTCCTCGTAGACGTGATCGACGCGGGCCGCGAGCTCCGCAAGCCCGTCGCCTGGATACCCCCAGAAGCCCTCTCTTCGCTCGGCCATTCCGAAACGATTGATCGGCTCGAAGAGCGAGACCCTGCCGCCCGGGCGGAGCACGCGAACGAACTCGCTGAACGCTCGCGCCTTATTCGTCACGTAGATCAGCACGGAGCGCGTGGTGAGAACGTCGATGCTCTCGTCGGGGATTTCGGTGAGGTCCTCGGCGTCCGCCTTTACGAAGCTGCACCGGTCCGAGACACGAAGTGCGCCCGCGGCCTCTCGGCAGAAATCGAGCAGATCACCCGAGATGTCGGAGAAAACGACGTGCGCGGCGCCGCGCTCGAGCGCGCCGAAGCCGATCAGGCCCTCGCCGCAGCCGACATCCAACAGGGTCTCTCCCTCCACCAGCTCGGCTCGGTCGAGAACCTCCTCGCGGAAGGCTTGGGTTTCCTCCAGCATCCGGCGGCGAACATCCGGATCGCCGCCGCAGCGGTGCACGGCGAGCCATTCGGCCCAGATGTCTCGACGCTGCTCGGTCACCTGAAGAGGGCCCAAAAGTACCTCTGACATCTCTCATGCCCGACTCTCATGCCGCGGTGGCGGGCTTCGCCCGGCGTCGCTCACTAGCGCAGGTCGTCAGCAGTCTCACGACGTAAGTCGTCATCGCTCGCGCGCAGCGCGAGCCGGACTTACGTCGTCGAACCTTCGGGCGGCGGCTGCATCGTCGCGCCCGGGAACGGCCTGGGGACCGGCTTCGGCTGCGGGCGCTTCCTGCG
>DATLPH010000078.1:0-16451 GCA_035535855.1 Gaiellaceae bacterium | reverse complement strand
TACTGGGCAGTCCAACGCGTACCCGTTGCTCCTACTGCGCCCGTACGGGTGGTCCCGATCGAGATCAGGTCGCCTGCCGCAAACGCGACGGAGTGGGTCACGTCCGAGCATGTGGCCGCTCCGCCGGCCGTCGTGATCGTGCAGGTGACCGTCGTGGCGACGCCGTTTTTCCGCACCGTGTAGGCGATCGATGTCCCGCCCGCCAGGGCGGCGTCGAGTCGGACGAAGAGGTTCTTGAGGGTTCCGGCGACGGGCATCGACTGCTGAACGAGGGCCTCGCTCGCGTTCGAGCCCGAGACGAACATGCCCATGAACGCGTTTGCGCCAAGCGTGCCGCCGACGGTGGTGCCGCCGCCGACGACCTGCGATGCCGGGCCGGTGGATCCCGTGGTGCCCTTCGCTCCGGTGGCCCCTTTTGAGCCCGTCGAGCCCTTCGCTCCGGTAGCGCCTTTCGAGCCCGTCGCACCCTTTGCCCCTGTCGGGCCTCGCGCGCCGGTCGGACCTCGCACGCCGGTTGCACCTTTGGCGCCCGTAGCGCCCTTGGCCCCGGTGACGCCCTTCGTTCCGTTCGACCCGGTCGCACCTTTGGCGCCCGTCGTGCCCTTCGCGCCAGTGGGACCTTTGGCGCCGGCAGGACCGGTCGGTCCGGCAGCTCCCGTTGTTCCCTTGGCGCCGGTTGCGCCCTTCGCTCCCGTGGCCCCGTTCACGCCCGTCGCGCCTTTCGATCCCGTGGCGCCCTTCGCGCCCGTCGATCCGGTCGCACCCTTGAGACCACTTGCACCCTTTGCTCCGGTTGCGCCTCGCGCTCCAGTCGCACCGGTGGCTCCCCTGGCACCGGTCGGACCAACCGTTCCCGCCGGGCCGGTCGCCCCGCTGGTGCCCGTGGCCCCCCTTTGGCCCGTGGAGCCCTTGGCGCCCGTTGCGCCCTTGGCACCGGTAGGTCCCCTGGCACCGGCCGGACCCATCGCTCCGGCCGATCCGGTTGCTCCGGTAGCACCCTTCGCGCCGGTTAGTCCTCTTGCGCCAGTCGCTCCCTTGGCGCCGCTCGCTCCCGTCGCGCCCTCCGCGCCGGTGGCGCCTCTCGCGCCCGTTGCGCCGCGGCCACCGATCGCCCCAGGGGCACCCGTCGGACCACGCAGCCCCGGAGGCCCGGCCGAGCCCTGCGGGCCGGTGGGGCCGGTGGTACCTGCCGGGGGCCAGTCGATCCGTTGCTCGTGACGGGCACAGTGGCCGACGCGCAGCTTGAGGTCACGCTTGGTCGCGAACTTGCCGGTCAGCTCGATACACCCGACGAAGCCGGTCGCGACGGCGTGCGCGGGAGCTGCCCGCGTGCCCGCCTGCCCCGCTGCGCTGGGCATGGCGACGACGAGCGCCAAGGTGAGGAGGACTCCCAGAAGGAGACCTCCGGACCTGGCACCCGCTTCGATTCGCCTCACAGTCACGGTTGCTTCCCGGACCAGGGTTTTGCCGCGGAGGCGGACATACCTGCCTCTCCCGCTTGGCTACTGGGACACCTTCGGGCCTCCTAGGCACGGCTCGACCCCCTACCGCTCCCCATCTGGAGGACCTTTGTGGGACCGGCGCCTCGCCATGTCCACGGCGATCGCGACGACCACGCCCAAGAAGATGCCGAGCACAAGGGCGGCGAAGCCCCCGCTGCTAGTGGGCACCCCTTCGATTGCCTTGCTTCGGTAGCTGGTTTCCTCGACGTAGACACCGGGCGCGAGGTACTCGGGCACGTCGACGATCCTAGACCGCTTTGCCTCGCGAGGCGCAATGCTGCTCACCTGGGTTTCCTCCCAAGGACCCGGGGCAGTTAGAGACCTAGCCCGGCGCTGTCTAGAGGGGTCTGTTGATGCGAGTAAGTGCTATTGGCTTGCGATTGCCTTGATCGTCTTCGTGGCACGACGGCGAAGACGAACCCGCGCGACCAATTGAAGCCCTGATGTTTTCTGCCGCGTCTGTTTCGTCCCTTTGGTCCGCTCGCGCTCGCGTTCATCGCCTACAGATACTGGCGACGCGAGTGCGCGGACTGGCCGCCCGGCTGCGCCGCGAAGCTCCCGCTCGCTAGCCCTCCCAGCTGCGCTCGGTCCCGCTGAGCGTGTAGTTCACCATCCACCCGTAGACTCGACCCATGTTCAACGAGGGCCTCGCCGAGCTCCACACGCACCTCGGCGCGTCGGTTGCCTCCGAGATCATGTGGAGCCTCGCCCACGAGCAGGGGATTGCGCTCCCGGTCAAGGACTACTGGGAGTTCGACCGGCTCGTCACGATCGCCGACCCGCGCCGAGTCGACTCGCTCGACGCCCTCGACCAGATCTACCACTGGACCGAGCTGATCCAGTCGAGCCCGCTCGCGGTCGAGCGCTCGGTGCACGCGGCGATCGGCGGCGCCTACCGCTCGCAGGGGATCACGACGCTCGAGCTCCGCTTCAACCCGATGAAGCGCAACCGCGGCGGCGAGCGCGACCTCGACCACATCATCATGGCCGCCGTCCGCGGCCTCGACCGCGCGAGCCTCGAGTACCCGCTCGTGCGCGTCGGGCTGATCCTGATGATGGACCGCACCTTCGACGAGCGGCAGAACGCGATCATCGTCGAGAAGGCGATCCGCTACGCCCCGCGCGGGGTCGTCGGCGTGGACATCGCCGGCCCGCGACCGGGCGGCAAGCGCTACCCCTACCGCGACCTGCAGCCGCTCGTCGACGAGGCCCGCAACGCCGGCCTCGGCGTGACAATCCACGTCGGCGAGGAGGGCGAGGAGCACGGCGACGCCGAGATCGCCGAGGTCGTCGAGCACCTGCGCCCCGACCGGATCGGCCACGGCATCCTCGCCGCGCGCAGCCCGGAGCTGATGGCCGCCCTGCGCGAGCAGGAGATCGTGCTCGAGATCTGCCCCACCTCGAACCTGCTCACCCGCGCGCTCGCCGACGAGAACGCCGTGCGCGAGACCTTCCGCGCCTTCGTCGAGAACGGCGTGCCGTTCACGATCGCCACGGACGGCCCCGAGATGATGCGCACGCACCTGCGCGACGAACTCGAGCTCCTGCAGCGGATCGGTGCGCTCGACGAGACCGAGCTAGCCGAGGCGAACGCGCGCGGGCACGAGGCGAGCTTCGTTCACGCCGAGGCCGCGAGAAGCGCCTCGCCCTCGCGCACGTAGCGGGTCGCGCCGACCTCGCGCCTTTGTTAGCTGTAGTCCCCGGCTCGGTTTTGCACTTTCTGGCCAGAAAGTGAAGAGACAGGCCCGATCAGCGCTGCGCGAGGAGTGCAAGGCCCTGCAACGCGGATGCATCACCGAGTCTCGCGCTCTCTACGAACGTTGCGGCCGCCGCCGCCGGCAGGACCTGGTCTCGTAGGCCGGCGCGAATCGCCTCGAGCAGCGTCTCGCCCAGCGCAGCGGCGACCCCGCCGCCTACGCGCAACGTCCCCGGGTCGCAGGCGGCGACGAGCGCGGCCGCTGCGAATGCGATCGCCTCGAGTGCATCGGCCTGCAGTTCGCGCTCCCAGTCATCCGCCGGCTGGAGCAACGCCGTGGGCGAGGACGCTGCCCGGCCGGCCTCGCGATAGCGGCTCGAGATCCCGCTCCAGCCTCCGTAGGCCTCGGCGCAGCCTCGGTTGCCGCACCGGCAAGGACGCCCGCTTGCTCGGAAGCGAAGGTGGCCGACCTCGCCCGCGTGCGCACCCGCCGAGGGGACGACCCGTCCGCCGACGACGCAGCGGGCGGCGATCCCCGTGCCGACCTGGATCAGCGCGAGGCTCTCTTCCTGCGCCTCGCCGAGCGCGGCGGCGTCGAGGTCGTTCACGAACACGCTCGGCGGCGGGCCCTCCGCTGACAGGAGCTCGACCAACGGCATATCTCGCAGGCCGAGGTTGGCCGAGTAGAGCAGCGTCCCGGCTTCCGGGTCGACGATGCCCGCGATGCAGAGGCCCCACGCGGGCCCACCGGCCCGCTCTCTCAGCCGCAGGAGCTGGGCAACGAGCTCGCCGGCCTCGCGGGCGACAGGCTCGCGCGAGACCTCGCCCGCGTGCCCGTCCACGACGAGCCCCGACTTGACCGAGCTCGCCCCGACGTCGACGGCGAAGAACGCGCCCTCACGTGGCAAGCGTGACCTTGCTCAGCCCGGCGGGATGATCGGGATCGAGTCCCTTCGCCTGGGCGAGCGCGAGCGCGAACAGCTGCCCTGGGACGACTGAGAGCAGCGGCGACAGGAGGGGGGAGGGAGGCTTCGGCACGGGAAGGACGTACGCCGCGCCCTCGAGCGCCTCGGCGGCGTCGCCGCTCGCCACGACCGTCGCGCCGGCCGCGCGCACGCGGGCCGCGGCCTCGACCACGGCCGGGAGCGTCTGGTCGTCGGAGGCGATCGCCCAGACCGGGAACATCGGGTCGAGCGCGGCGACGGGACCGTGTGCAAGCGCGGTCGAGGTGAAGGGCTCCGCCGCGACGCGGCAGGTCTCGAGCAGCTTCAGCGCGATCTCGCGCGCGGTCGCGAACTCCGTGCCGCGGCCGATCACGAACATCCGCCCGATCGAGGCGAAGGGGAGCGCCATCGCCCTCGCCTCGGCTTCGAGGCGGGGGAGCACGCCTTCGAGCAGGTCGGCGGTCGCGCGAATCTCGCGAGCGAAGCGCTCACCCTCACCTGCGGCGCACGCCGCGAAGAGCGCGAGCCCGGCGATCTGGTTCGAGTAGGTCTTCGTTGCCGCCACCGAGCGCTCCGGTCCGGCGGCCAGAGGCAAAGCAACCTCGGCGGCCTGCACGATCTCCGACTCCAGGTCGTTGGTGATTGCAACCGTGAACGCGCCCGCCTCTCGCGCGCGGGAGACGTACTCGATCACGTCGGGCGTGCGGCCCGACTGCGAGAGCGCGAGCGCCGTCGAGCCCTTCATCTCCAGGCGCGTGTCGTAGTGCACGGTCAGCGCGATCGAGTCGCGCAGGGCAGTCCAGTGGGGCAGCAGGCCGAACGCGTAGACGCCGTAGGAGGCGGCGTTGTCGGACGAGCCGTGGCCGACCATGCGGATCGTTGTGGCGCCGCGGTCGCGCGCCTCCGCGGCAGCTCGCGCGTACGCGTCCTCGTGCTCGAGGAGCCGCCGCAGCGCGTCCGGCTGCGAGCGGATCTCCGCGAGGAAGTCGGCTCCGCGGGGCTCGGGCAACGAGACGGCTTCAGGCAACGACACGCGCCTCGCCACCAACGCAGACGCGGTCGATCTCGAGGTTGTCGTCGAGCACGACGAGGTCGGCCGCAACGTCGGGGCCGATCCGGCCGAGCGTCGAGAGGCCCAGCACGCGGGCCGGGACCTCGGTCGCCGCCGCCACCGCTTCGGGCAGTGGCACGCCGAGCTCGTGCAGGTTCCGGATCGCCTCGATCATCGTCAGCGCACTTCCGGCGAGCACGTCGTCGAGGCCGCGGGCGACGCCGCCGCGCACCTCGATCTCGGAGCCGCCGAGGAGGTAGGCGCCGTCGCCCATGCCCGCACCGGCGACGGCGTCGGTGACGAGTGCGACCCGGCCGGCCGCCGAGCGCCAGACGAGGCGCGCGGTTTCCTCGGCGAGGTGCACGCCGTCGAGGATGATCTGGACGATCACGTCGTCGCGCGCGAGCGCCGCGCCGGCGAGCCCGGGGTCGCGGTGCCCGAAGGGTCGCATCGCGTTGAAGAGGTGAGTCACGCTCTTCGCGCCACGGTCGAAGGCCGCTGCGGCCTGCTCGGCCGACGCATCAGTGTGGCCGCACGAGACCGCGACTCCGCGTTGGAGCAGCAGGTCGATCAGCTCATAGGCCCCGGGAAGCTCGGGCGCGAGGGTCATCAGGCGCACCGGGCCTGCGCCGAGGAGGCGCTCGAGCAGGGCCGGGTCCGGGTCACGTCGTGCGGCGGGCGGGTGGATGCCGAGCCGTTTCTCGGACAGGAACGGCCCTTCGAGGTGGACGCCCAGGAGGCGGGGCCCGCCGGGGTGGATCGGGACATTGCCAAGAGCGGCCAGCAGATCTTCCTCGGGAGCCGAGATGAACGTCGGCAGATACGCGGTGACGCCGGTCTCGAGCAAGGCCTCGCCGCCGCGGCGGTAGCCGTCGGCGTCGGCGCCCATCAGGTCGACGCCGCCGAAGCCGTTCACCTGCAGGTCGATGAACCCCGGCACGGCGATCCCGCGCTGGCCGTTGCCGCCGGCGAGGCCGTACGCGCCGATCGTGCCGTCGACGATCTCGATGTCGCCCGGTACCAGCGCACCGTTCACGACCGCCGCTTCGACGCCGAGCTTCATCGGCCGAGTGCCGCCTGGATGTCGCCGCCGGCCCGGTTGAGCCGTGCGCGCGCGGCGTCGGGGTCGAGGTCCGCGAGCAACGCGACGACGGCGACCTTGGCGCTGCCGCCGGCCGCGGCGAGCGCCTCCTGCGCCTGCTCGTCCGAGACGCCTGCAGCTTCCCGGACGACGCGACGGGCGCGCGCGGCGAGCTTCTCGTTCGAGGCCCGGACGTCGACCATCAGGTCGCCGAACGTCTTGCCGAGCCTGATCATCGTGACCGTCGAGATCGTGTTCAGGACGAGCTTCTGCGCCGTGCCGGTCTTCAGCCGCGTCGAGCCGGAAACGACCTCCGGGCCGACGAGCACGGCGAGGTCGTGGTCGGCGAGCGCGCCCAGCTGCGAGTCGCGCGCGGCGGTGAGCGCCACGGTGAGCGTGCCGGCTTCCACGGCGGCCTGCAGTGCTCCGACCACGTAGGGCGTGCGGCCGCTCGCGCTGACGCCGACCACGGCATCCGCGGCCGAGACACCGAGCGCTTCGACCGCCCGGCGGCCGGCGCCGTCGTCGTCTTCCGCCGCCTCGCGCTCGGCGCTGGAAGCAGCCTCCGAGCCCGCGACGAGCGCCACCACCTGGCCGGGCGCCGTCGAGAACGTCGCCTCGCACTCCTCGGCGTCGAGGGCGGCTATCCGGCCTGACGAGCCGGCGCCGGCGTAGACGAGCCGCCCACCCGCGGCGACGCGCTCGACGATCGCATCGATTGCGGCCGCGAGCCCATCGGCCACGGCGCCGACGGCGGCGGGCACAGAGGCGTCCTCGCTGTTCATCAGCTCGACCAGCTCGAGGGTCGAGCGGCCGGCGTAGTCGCCATCTGAGCGGCGCGCCTCGGTGACGAGGCCGTCCAAGCCCGCGGGTCCCTCGCTCGCCGCCATCGGCGCAGTCTAAGCGGGAATGCGTGAAGTGGTCAAGACCAGTTACCCCTCAGGCACGATGTGGTCTTGCTTTTCGAGCGAACCGGTCCTATCCTTGTCGCCCGTGGCCGAGATCCACCTCCAGCATCTGACGAAGGTCTACGCAGGCGGCGTCACCGCCGTCGACGACGTGAGCCTGGAGATCGGCGACGGCGAGTTCATGGTCCTGGTCGGCCCGTCCGGCTGCGGCAAGTCGACGCTGCTGCGGATGATCGCCGGGCTGGAAGAGGTGACGCAGGGCCTAATCACGATCGGCGGCACCGACGTCACCGACCTCGCGCCGCGCCGCCGTGACATCGCGATGGTCTTCCAGAGCTACGCGCTCTACCCGCACATGAGCGTGCGCAAGAACATCGGCTACGGCCTGAAGGTGCGGCGCACGCCGAAGGACGAGGCGCGCCGCCGGGTCGAGGACGTGGCGAAGCTGCTCGGGCTCGAGGAGCTGCTCGAGCGCAAGCCGGCGCAGCTGTCGGGCGGGCAGCGCCAGCGCGTCGCGATGGGCCGCGCGATCGTGCGCGAGCCGAAGGCGTTCCTGATGGACGAGCCGCTCTCGAACCTCGACGCGAAGCTGCGCGTCGAGATGCGCGCGTCGCTCGCGCAGCTACACGGTCGGCTCGGCGTCACCAGCGTCTACGTCACGCACGACCAGACCGAGGCCATGACGCTCGGTCAGCGCGTGGCTGTACTCGACGGCGGCCGCGTGCTGCAGGTCGACACCCCGCAACGGCTCTACGAACACCCCAGGAACGTCTTCGTCGCGGCCTTCATCGGCACGCCGGCGATGAACCTCGTCGAGGGCGCGATCGACGGCGAGGAGGTCGTCTTCGGCGGTTTCCGCGTGCCGCTCGATCGCGCTCGCCGGCCGCAGGGCGGGTCGCGGCCGGTCGTCGTCGGCGTGCGGCCTGAAGCGTTCGACGCGGTCGCGTTTGCCGCGCCGGGAGCGACGACGTTCACGATCGTGCCGGTGGTCGTCGAGGAGCTTGGCTCCGACGCCCATGTCTTTTTCCGCTTGGACGCGGAGGCCGTGGCGACCGACGTCAGCGGCCGTGACGAGGCGGGGCTGCCCGACTCGAAGGCGCTCTTCAGCGCGCGGATCGACCCACGGGCGCGGGCACGCGTCGGCGAACCGCTCGAGCTCGCGCTCGATTCGGCGCGGCTCCACTTCTTCGATCCCGAGAGCGGCGAGACGCTGCTGCCGGCCGTTCCCGCCGAGGGCGCGCCCGAGCAGGAGCTCGCACCGGCGGCGCATTGACCAAGCAGAGCGAGACGCGCGACCGCATCTTCGAGCTGATCGACCGCCTTCGCGTCGGCGAGGCGATCCCTTCGGAGCGTCAGCTGAGCACGGACCTCGGCGTCTCGCGGCTGACGGTGCGCGCCGCGCTCGACGAGCTGGCGCGAGAGGGCTACCTCGTCCGCCGTCGCGGCTCGGGCAACTTCGTCAGCGAGCCGAAGATCGCCCAGGAGCTGACCATGACCTCGTTCACGGAGGACATGCGCCGCCGCGGCATGCAGCCGGGCAGCAAGACGCTCGGGCTCGAGGTCGTCCCGGCCGGCGCGCGGCTCGGGCGGTTCCTGCACGTCTCGCCCTCGGAGCCGATCGTCGTCGCGAAGCGCCTCAGGCTCGCCGACAGCGAGTCGATGGCGATCGAGACGCTCCACGTCCGCGACGCGCTCGTTCCCGGCCTGAGCGCAGCCGACCTCGAGGGCCAGTCGTTCTACGACCTGCTCCGCTCGCGCCACGGGATCGTGATCGCGGGCGGCATGCAGACGATCGAGCCGACGGTGACGAACGAGGAGGAGTCTGAGGCACTCGGCATCCCGCTCCACTCGCCGGCGTTTCTGTTCGAGCGGGTCACGCGCTCGGAGCGCGGTGAGATCGTGGAGTTCGTCCACTCGATCTACCGCGGCGACCGCTACCGGCTCGTGACCGACCTCAGCGCCCAGCCCTTGCCGCACCGTCCGGCGCTCACGGCAACCGCTGGTCAAGACCAGCTTGACGGCCGAGGGCGCCCATCTTGAGCGGTTCTTCCGCAATTGGTCTTGACATGAAGGCGCAGAATGTGCGAATGTCCGCGCCGTGGCCAAGTGGTACAAACCAATCGTGCGGCCGTTCGCCGCGTCCCCGGCCACCGAGAGGGGCGCCCGGCAAGCGCAGGCCGACGACCGAGTCGTTGGGAGATCGTCGATGAAAGCACGCTTCTTCTTTGCGGCCGCCCTCGCCGCGGCGCTCGCGGTTGCGGCCTCTACAGCGTCCGCGAAGCCAACCGGCAGCAAGCACGCTTTGGCGAGCAAGATCACCGTCTGGCTGCAGGTCGATGCGCAGTCGGGCTGGCCGAACCTCGTGGCCGCGGCCAACCAGCAGTTCCAGGCCAAGCACCCTGGTGCGACTGTCGATGTGCAGTACCAGACCTGGGGCGACCACCTGAGCAAGTTCGACGCCACGCTCGCGGGCGGCAACACGCCCGACGTCATCGAGATGGGGAACACCGAGATGACGAAGTACATGGCAGCAGGCGCGTTCGCGAACCTGAGCTCACAGAAGGGCTCGTTCCCGAACTCCAAGAACTGGCTCAAGGGGCTCGCCGCGTCGGGGAACTACAACGGTAGGACGTACGGCGTCCCGTACTACGCGGGCTCGCGTGTCGTCACCTATCGCACCGACCTGTTCCGCAAGGCCCGGGCCAAGGTGCCGACGAGCCTCGGGCAGTTCACCGCGACCGCGAAGCGGCTCAAGAAGCAGAACCCCAAGCGGGGCTTCTCGCCGGTGTACATCGCGGGCACCGACTGGTACTTCGCGATGAGCTTCGTCTACGACTACGGCGGCCAGATCGCCCAGCGGAAGGGCGGCAAGTGGGTCGGGCGCCTCGAGTCCAAGAAGGCGCGGGCGGGCCTCGCCGCATACAAGCGGTTCTTCAACGCCGCCTCGCGCGCCAGCAAGACGGGCACCGAGAACCGGCCGCAGCCGTACGACGTCTATGCGCGGGGCCAGGCGGCCTCGATCATCGGCCCGGCGTGGTTCAGCTGCTGCGTCGGCAAGAAGTACACGAAGGCGACGAAGCAGTTCGTCATGCCGAGCCACGCGAAGGGCAAGGCAATGCCCGGCTTCCTCGGCGGCTCCGACCTCGCGGTCCCGGCCGGCTCGAACGACAAGTCGCTCGCGACCGACTGGATCCGGATCTTCACCAGCACGGCCAGCCAGCGCGGCCTGCAGGCGAAGGGGAACATCCCCAACGCCACCAACCTGCTCGGGAACAGCGTCAACGAGCGGGCGGCCAAGCGGAGCTGGTTCGTCCCGACCGCGAAGAACTGGGTCAACGTCGAGAACGGCAACGTCCTCCGCACGATGCTGGCCCGGATCCTCACCGGGCGGGCGAGCATCGCCGAGGCGACCGCGTGGGCGGACGACAACATCGCCCTCACGCTCAACCAGTAAAGCCCAGGTGACCCGGGGAGCCGCTTGACCAGCAGCGAGATCCCCGGAGGAACGGCGTTCGCCGCCGAGGCAGCTCTCCAGCCTCGGCGGCGGCGCTCGTTCACGGTCGCCCGCGTCGTCCGCGGCGCCGCGCCGTACCTGCTGATCCTGCCGGTCGTCGTCACGATCGCGGCGATCCTCGGCTACCCGCTCTACCACCTCGCGCGGCTCTCGTTCCAGAAGTACGGGCTGTTCGAGCTGATCGCGCGCCACGGAACGAACGTCGGGTGGGCGAACTACAGCTCAGTCCTGCACGATCAGGTCTTTTGGCACGTCCTGATCCGGACGATCGTCTTCACCGTCGCGAACGTCGCCCTGACGATGGGGATCGGGACGCTGATCGCGCTGCTCCTGACGAAGGTGAGCTCGGTCGTGCGCGTGCTGCTGACCGCCGGGCTCGTGCTCGCGTGGGCGATGCCGCCCGTCGTCGCGGTGCAGGTCTGGCTCTGGATGACGAACTACGAGAACGGCGTCCTCAACTACGCGCTCACGACGCTTCACGTGGGCGACTACTACCAGCACGACTGGTACGCGACGCCGTTCTCGCAGCTCTCGCTGACGACCACGCTGATCGTCTGGGGCGCGATCCCGTTCATCGTCGTGACGGTCTACGCGGGGCTCTCGCAGGTGCCGCCGGAGCTCGTCGAGGCGGCGGAGATCGACGGCGCCCGGCCCTGGCGCGTGTTCAAGGACCTGACCGTTCCGATCGTGAAGCCGATCTTCCTGGTCCTGACGAGCCTCTCGATCATCTGGGACTTCGGCGTCTTCACCCAGCCGTTCCTGCTCATCGACCAGACGCGCATCAACGCGTCGAACGAGCTGATGGGCATCTACCTGTTCGAGGAGGGCTACCTGAAGACGGACTTCGGCCGCGGCGCGGCGATCTCGATCCTGATGCTGCTGATCGTCGCGGTGCTCTCGGTCTTCTACGTGCGCAAGATGGTGCGGATGGGAGACGAGGCGGGATGAGGGCGCGGCGGCGCCGAAGCCGCTTCGTCTGGGACGCGATCGGCGTCCTGCTCTTCGCAGTGCTTTCGTTCCCCGTCTACTGGATGGTCGCGAGCGCCTTCAAGCCGCAGGAGGAGCTCGACGGGCTCACGCCGACCTGGTTCCCCATGCACCCGACGCTGTCGCACTTCAGCGACGCGATCCACCGCCCATTCTTCTGGCACGGCGTGAAGAACAGCCTGATCGTCGTCAGCGTGACGGTCGCGCTCTCGATGGTGCTCGCCTTCCTCGCCGCGGTCGCGCTGGCGAAGTTCCGCTTCACCGGCCGCAAGGCCTTCATCATTCTGATCATCGGCATCCAGATGCTCCCGCAGGCGGGGCTGATCATTCCGTTGTACGTCGTGCTCGCGCGCTACCACCAGGTGAACGCGCTCTCGGGCGTGATCCTGACCTACATGACCTTCGTGCTCCCGTTCTCGGTCTGGATGCTACGAGGCTTCCTGCTCGGAATCCCCAAGGAGCTCGAGGAGGCGGCGATGGTCGACGGGTCGACTCGCATCGGCTCGTTCGTTCGCATCCTGCTCCCGCTCGTCGCGCCCGGTCTCGTGGCGACCTCGATCTTCGCCTTCATCACGACCTGGAACGAGTACATCTTCGCCCGCATCCTGCTCAACGACCAGTCCAAGCAGACGGCGACGGTCTGGCTGTCGTACTTCACCGGGACGAGCCGGAACACGGACTGGGGCGGCCTGATGGCCGGCTCGACGCTGATCGCGATACCGGTGGTCGTCTTCTTCCTCATCGTGCAGCGCAAGATCGCGTTCGGCCTGACCGCCGGCGCGGTCCGCGGATGACCGAGGGCGGGCTAGGGACCGCCGCAGCGGCCTGCCTGTTCCCGGGCTTCTACGGCCTCGGCGCGCCGGACTGGCTGAAGCCGCTGCTCGCCGACGGGCTCGGCGGGGTCGTCCTCTTCGCCCGCAACGTCCGCGATCCGGAGCAGGTCGCCGGGTTGACGGCGACGCTGCGCGCCGAGCAGCCCGCGCTGCTGGTCGCGATCGACGAGGAGGGCGGCGACGTGACTCGCCTCGAGGCCGAGACTGGCAGCTCGTTCCCCGGGAACCTCGCGCTCGGAGCCGTCGACGACGTCGCCTTGACGCGCCGCGTCGCGGCGGCGATCGGCGGCGAGCTGGCCGCGGTGGGAATCGACCTCGACCTCGCGCCGGTAGCCGACGTGCTCGTCGACCCGGCGACCGCGATCGTCGGCGTGCGGTCGTTCGGGTCTGACCCGCAGCTCGTCGCTCGGCATGTCGCGGCCTTCGTCGAGGGCCTGCAGAGCGTCGGCGTGGCCGCGTGCGCAAAGCATTTCCCGGGCCACGGCGAGACCGCCGCAGACTCGCACCTCGAGCTCCCGGTTGCGGACGCCCCGCTCGAGACGCTGCGTGAACGCGCGCTGCCGCCGTTCGCCGCGGCGGCCGAGGCCGGGGCCCGCGCGGTGATGACCGCGCACGTTCGGTTCACGGCCCTCGGCGAGGAGGCGGCGACGATCGATCCCGCCGTGATCGGCCTGCTCCGGTCCGAGCTCGGTTTCGAGGGCCTCGTGATGACCGACGCGCTCGAGATGGAAGGAGCCGGCGGGCCCGGCGGGATCGGGGAGGCCGCCGTGCTGGCGCTCGCCGCCGGAGCGGACGCACTTTGCCTGGGCGCGGACCTGACTCCCGAGCAGGTCGAGGGGACGCAGGTAGCGATCGTCGAGGCGGTCGAGGCAGGGCGGCTCACCGAGGAGCGGGTGCACGAAGCGGCTCGCCGCGTGGGCGAGCTGGCGGCTTGGACGTCACCGCGCCCACACAGCGACCGCGCGGCCGGCGCGGAGGCTGCGCGCCGCGCTCTCGCCGTCGAGGGCGACGCGGTCGTCGGCGAGGGAGCGCTTGTCGTCGAGCTCTGGCCGGATCCGACGATCGCGGCCGGCGAGGCGCGGCACGGGCTCGGCGAGCTCCTGGGTGGGGAGACCGTCAGGCTGCGTGAGGGCGACGCGCCGCCGCCGCTTGACCACTCGAGGCCGCTGGTGCTCGTCCTGCGCGACGCGCACCGCCATCCTTGGCAGCGCGAGCTCGTCGTCCCGGCCGCCGTCGTCGTCGAGACGGGCGTCCCGGCCTGGCGCCCCGAGCGCGTGCGGGCGTTCGTCGCCACGCACGGCGCAGGCCGGGCGAACCTCCAGGCGGCCGCGGAGATCCTGATCGGCTGACCCGCTACCGTGCCCGGGTGCGGCTGGTGCTCGACTGGGACGGGACGGTGACCGAGCGGGACACGCTCGACCTCGTGCTGCAGGAGTTCGGGGACGCCGAGATCTACGAGCGTGTCGAGCACGAGCTCGACGCCGGGACGATGACGCTGAACGAGGTGATCGCGGCCGAGTTCGCGACCGTGACGGTGCCGCTCGAGCAAGCTGTCGCCTTCGTCGTCGAGCATGCCCGCGTACGGGCGGGGTTCGCCGAGCTCGCGCGCGCCCAGCGCCCACTCGTCGTCTCGTCCGGCTTCCACGAGCTGATCGAGCCCGTCCTCGAGCGCGAGGGCGTGCTCGGCGCGGTCGAGCTGCGGGCGAACCGCGTCGAGGCCCGGCCCGACGGCTGGCGGATCGAGTTCCGCGTCTCCGAGACCTGTGAGGTCTGCGGCGAGCCGTGCAAGCGGTCGGACCTGCCCGAGGGCGATGTCGTCTACGCGGGCGACAGCCACTCCGACTACTGCGCCTCGCTGGCGGCCGACCGCGTCTTCGCCACCGGGAACCTCGCGCGCTGGCTCGAGCGCCGCGGCGTCGCATTCACCCCGCTAACGGACTTCCACGGATTCGCGACGGCGCTCTAGCTTGCGCGGATCGCCATTGTCGGGCCAGAGCCGGCGGTGGGCGAGACCCATGCGGTCGGCAGCGCGGTCAAGTGGAAGTGACGCCCTCTGTATCGACTCAGTCGTTCAGGCGCGCGAATGTGACCACGATGTCGACCAGCGACACGAGCTCTGCGCTCTTCCGGAGGTAGGCCGCTGCCCCTGCCTCGAAGGCACGGGACTCTTCTGCCTCGTCGTCCGCAGTCATGAGCAAGACGGCGGGCCCGTCAGGAAGCTCGCGCATTCTCCGAGTCGCCTCGATGCCGTCGAGACCGGGAATGGCGACCTCCATCAGCACGAGCGATGGCTTGAGAGTTTCGACGAGGTGAAGCGCCTCGTCTCCGGTAGCGGCGATCCCGACCACCTGAAACGCGTCGTGCGCCTCGATTGACACCCGCAGGCTTTCCGAGAAGCGGCGGTCGTCGTCTGCGATCAGGATGCGAGTGCGGTCCGCTGGCGGGGACGGCTGGCGCGGCACGAGCCGAGTCTGACAGACGCCCTCTCCCGTTCAACTCCCCGAAAGTCAGGCGGTCGGGTCCCACCCACCCGACGGTTAGGCGCGCGTGCTGAGCCCCTCGGCCGGGACTACGCCGTGGAGGTGGGCCCAGCGGCTCGCCTCCGTCCGATTCGTCACCTCGAGCTTCTGGTAGACGTTCGAGAGGTGGAATTTCACGGTCTCCTCGGTCACCCAAAGAATCCGAGCGAGTTGTGCGTTCGAATAGCCATCCACGACGAGCTCCAGGACCTCGAGCTCGCGAGGTGTGAGGATCTCTGATGCCTCCCTCGCCTCCGGCCCGGTTGCCACCTCGCCAAGAGGCCACTCCTTCGCGAGGTAGATCGACCGCTCGAACGTCTGCATGATCGCAAGCTTGAAGTCGTCGGCTCGGGCAGACTTCAGCACGTAAGCCGCAGCTCCTGCGGCAAAGGCGGCTTTGATGGCTCGCGGGTCACCGACGCTCGACCAGACGACTACCTGGAGGCCCGCCACTCGGTCTCGCGCCCGTTCGACGCAACCGAGCTCACCGCTGCCCGTGCCACTCTCGATTCCGGCGACGAGCAGCTGCGGCTCGTGTTTCTCGACCAGCTCGACTGCCTCCTCGGCCGAGGTCGTCCTGGCACGCACGACCACTCCGATTGCCGGCAGGACAAAGTGCACGAGGGAATGAAGCCAGAGTTGCGAGCGGTCGAACACCACGGCGCTGCGCAGTGGCTCCGGGGTCACTACAACCCTTCCCTCACGGCCGACTCCAACACCGCGGCCTGCGGCGAAGCCTCGTCATAGCATTGGCGACCCCTGCCGGAGTCGACACCGTCCTCTCCCAGAACCTGGCTTGGAAACCAGCATCAACATTAGGAGAGGCTCCAGGGTTTGTCAACAGAGAAGAGAGCGCTCATAAAAGCTCGGGCGAAGCTCGTTTTGAAAGGGATCCGCGCTGGGTTATCCTCCCCTCGGGAGCGAGGGCTTGCGGCTCTCCCCGAGCTTGGAAACCTAGGGTCGCGCCGCGGCCCGCTCCCGACTTTTCGAGGACCGTTCCGGCGGCTGCGTTTGGGGCACCGTGGCCGTCGTCTGCGGGAGGTTCTGCGCTGCTCGGAGATCCCAGCTTCCCGGCGTTAGCTCACATCCTCCACGAACGGGGAGGTGGTCTTGACCGCCGCCTGTCACGTCTATCACCCTGTAACGGAACCGGGAGAATTGCCACCCGATCACCACGACAGATCGAGACTCGTGGAACTGCGCGAAGCCTTCAAGCGGATCGTCGGGCAGCACCTGTTGGTCAGCGCCAGCTTCGTGATCGCCGGCCTTGTCGCCCGGCCCTTTCGATGAGGACGAGGGAGAGAGCAGCGGTCATTCTGGACAGGCATCCGGTGTGGTTGGATGCGATGGATCAGCTGGTCGCGGGAGTAGGGATCGAGGTAGCGGGGCGTGCGACCGACGTCGACGAGGCACTTG
>DATLPH010000077.1:0-8093 GCA_035535855.1 Gaiellaceae bacterium | reverse complement strand
GCCGAGCTCCGACTCGCTCCTGCGCAGCCACATCTCGTAGCGCCAGTAGACGCCCTCCCTGTTCGTCCCGTCCTGCCGCTGGAAGCGCACCTGGCCGCAGGCGTACGCGATCTCGGGATCCGCGAAGTTGCGCACGAGCTTTCGCAGCGCGTCCGGGGCCCACGTTGCGTTGGCGTCGCCGAAGGCGAGCAAATCGCTCTCGCTCTCGCGGACGGCGCGGTTCATGCTCGGCAGCTTCCCGCCCCGCTCGCAGGCGAGCAGGCGCAGGCGGGGGTCGCCATAGCCGGCGACGATCTCGTCGGTGCGGTCGGTCGAGCCATCGGAGGCCACGACGATGCTGAGCTTCTCCCCGGGGTAGTCGAGCTCGAGCAGGTTCTCGACGCGGCGGCCGATCACGTCCTCCTCGTCGTGCGCGGGGACGATCAGGGTCACGGTCGGCTCGATGTCCTGCCGCGCCACCGGGCGCCTGCGCAGGCGCGCGAGCGTCGCTGCGGCCACCGGGTAGCCGACGTGAGTCCACGCGAGCCCGCCGAGGCTCGCCCAGAAGATCGCTTTCAGGATCACGCCTGGACCGTAGCGCGATAGGCGGGGAAGAAGCCGTGGTCTGAGTCGCCGGCGAGGCGACGGTAGGCCTCCTGGTCGTGGACGGCCTTGCCCACCGCCATCTCGAGCTCGCCCTCGGGATCGAAGCGCAGCTTGAACTCGAACAGCGAGTCGCGCGCGCCGCCGACGCCGCCGCCGAGGTGGAAGCGCGTGTAGCCGAGCTCCTGCGCCCAGCGGGCGGCCTCGAGGAAGAGCAGCGCGTTGGCGCCGAGCTTGCGGCCCGCGTCGCTGGAGGCGCCGAGGTGGTAGTGGAGCCACGGCGGCGCCGCGAGGCAGAGCAGCGCCGCGTCGTCGCCGGCCTCGAACACGACGACGTGCTCGCGCAGGGTCGTCTCGAGCTCGTGCCAGTACGCGTCGGGGAAGCGGTAGAACTCCGACGCGCCCTGCCGTTCCATCGTCCGCTCGTAGAGGGCGCGGAAGGTGCTCAGGTCGTCGGGCCCCTGGATCGCGCTCGGCTCGACCGCCGCCGCGAGCGCCTTGCGCACGACGCGACGGTGGTGGCGATGCATGCGCTCGAACAGGTCGCCGTCGGCGTCGAGCCGCCACGCGACGGTGCCGCCCAGGCGCTCGACGCGGACGCTCTCGGGGGCTTGGCGCTGGTTGGCGTAGAGCGGGTGGAAGCGGACGAAGGTCGTGACGACGCCGTTGTCACGACACCACCCGTCGTACTCGCCCCAGAAGCCTTCGCCGACGGGACCGCCGTAGCCGTAAGGCGTGATCACGTCGGCCGGGTCGTCGCGCAGGATCGCCGTGAAAACGGCGGCCTCGCTGCGCAGGAACAGCGGCCGGCCTGGCTCGAGCAGCGTCGACGCCTCGACGTACTCGCGCGTCAGGTAGACGTCGACGCAGCCGAGCTCCGCGAGGAGCCCGTTCCAGTCCGCCGCCGCAACCTCGGAGATCACCGGTGGTCGTGCGCGCGCCGGCGCTCGATGTTCATCTCGTCCTCGACCGGCCGCTCCTCCTCGCGGCCGAGCTGCGTGAAGGTGCGGACGATGATCCTCAGGTCGAGCCGGAGCGACCAGTGCCGGATGTACCAGAGGTCCTGCTCGATCCGCTCGGGCCAGCTGATCTCCTCGCGGCCGTTCACCTGCGACCACCCGGTGATCCCGGGCTCGACGGCGAGGCGGCCGCGGTCGCTCTCGCTGTAGTTGGCGGCCTGCTCGGCGAGGTCCGGCCGCGGGCCGACGAGGCTCATCTCCCCGACGAGCACGTTCCAGAGCTGCGGCAATTCGTCGAGGCTGGTGCGGCGCAGGAAGCGCCCCGGCTTCGTGATCCGCGGGTCGTCGGGGACGACGCCGTACGGGTCGTCTGTCAGCTCATGCGCCAGCTCGAGGGCGTTGGGCACCATCGTTCGGAACTTGAGCATCCGGAAGCGCCGGCCGTTCTTGCCCACGCGCTCCTGCGCGAGCAGCACCGGCCGCCCGTCGTCGATCAGGATCCAGAGCGCGATCGCCAGGAGCGCCGGCGAGAGCAGCACGAGCAGCACGATCGCGGCGAGCCGGTCGAGCACGCGCTTGACGACCCTCATCGCCGCACCTCGCGGTAGAGCCGGTCGTGGGCGCCGCCGCTCTTCACCCACGTCAGCTCGCCGGCCGCGCGTTGCGCCCCCTCGTAGGCCGACGCGAGACGCTTCGGCTGCAACAGGCGCGTGGCCGCCTTCGCCAGCGCCTCCGCGTCGCCTGGGGGGACGACCTCGCCCGCCTGGAACTCGCGCACGAGCTCGCCGAGGGAGCCGACGTCCGTCACCACGACGGGGCGACGGTATCCGATCGCGGTGGCCAGCACCCCGGACGAGTCCAGCCGCCGGTACGGGAGCACGACCGCCGCCGCCTGCTTCATCAGCTCCCGCACCTCGTGCTGTGGGCGGAAGCCGAGCCGCCACTCCACGCGGCCGTCGAGGTCGACCGGCTCGACCGGGTCGAGCGGGTCGCCGGCGACGACCAGGCGCGCGTCGCGGATCTGCGGCAGCGCCTCGAGCAGGACGTCGAGGCCCTTGTAGTCGCGGATCAGGCCGAAGAAGAGCAGCGTGCGCCCCTCGGGCGGCGGCAGCTCCTCGCCCTCGAAGACCGGGTGCGCGATTCGCGCGATCCGCTCGCGGCCAAGGCCGAGCTCGACGAGCTGCTCGACGGCCCGGTGCGAGTGGACGACGACGCGCTCGGCGGTCTCGAGCACGTCGGGCCAGACGCGGAGGGCCTGCGGCCGCCTAGGGACGACATCGTGCGCGGTGAAGACGACGGGCCGCTCGTCGGCAACGCGGCGCAGCCAGCGCAGGTCGTGCTCGGGGCGCGGGAGCCACTGGACGTGGACGACGTCCGGGTCGAGCCGCTCGATCCGGCGCAGGAGGCGCATCACGCTCGGCGGGTACTCGGCCGCCTTCAGCGCGAGCCGCGCGGGCGCGCGCCGGAAGAGCCGGGTCGAGACCGGCGCGAACAGCTCCTCGCGATCGTAGTGCTCGGGGGTCGGCGAGTCGCCGTGAGGAAAGCGCGAGGTGAGGAGCGTGACCGCGTGACCCTCGGCTGCCAGTGCCGTCGCCAGCGCGTGGTCGTACGGCGGTGTGTACGCGAGCGGGTCGACCAGCGCGACGCGCATCAGAGCCGCGAGCGAAGGTAGGTGAGGCTGGCGAGCGCGGGTTTCGGGTCGTCCGCGGCGAAGACGGAGCGCACCTTCCGGCGCTGGACGTAGGGGCGCAGGAACGCGGCCGGCCCGAGCTCTCGGCGCCTGGCCATCTGCGCCGAGACCCACATGTCCTTGGCGAAATAGACCCAGAAGAGGCCCTCCGGAAGCGTTCGCTCGGGGCCGGTGTTCGCGCCCGTGAGATCGTCGTAGGCGACGCGGGCGATGCCGAGCTCCGGGCCCGTTGCGATTCCGGCCCAGACCGGCGGGCGCGTATTGACCTCGAGCAGCTTCAGCTCGCCATCGCGCGGGTCGCGCACGAGCTCGACGTGGGCGAGGCCCGTATAGCCGGCGGCGCGGAGGAGCCGCAGGCCCTGCTCGTGTACCTCGGGGTCATCCGCGGAGGCGAAAACCGCGCTCGTGCCGAAACGCAGCGGCCCCTGGCGAATCTTGCGGCCGACGACGCTGGCCTTCGGCTCGCCGTCGCGCCCGATGTACGTGAACAGCGACCAGACGTGCTCCGAGGAGTCGGGCACGAGCTCCTGGACGATCGTGTGGAAGCCGTGCTCGCGGGCGCGCTTCCAGCCGGCGACCGTCTCGTCGAGGTCGCGGCCGACGAACGCCTTCTCGCCGAAGGCGACTGCGAACTCCTGGCCCTCGACCGCCTTGAGCAGTAGCGGCGGCTGCAGGCCGGCCGAGCGGATCTGCTCCGGGCTCTCGGCCGGGAGGGTCTGCGGCGCGGCGATGCCCGCCTCGGCGGCGACCTGCGGGAGGAGGTCCTTGCGTCGGAGGCGGCGTGTGGCCTCGGGGTCGTCGGGGAGCGGCACGTCCGCGAGCTCGCGAATCTCGTCCCAGCGGTCGAGCAGAAGCTCGACGTTCTCGTCGCGCTCGGGAAAGAGGACAGGCCGCTCGGGAAGGGAGCGCAGGGCGTCGAGGAGGCCGTCGACCCCGTCCACGCAGCGGGCACTCGCGAGGTAGCGCGAACGGAGCCCGAACTCCTGCGGCCGGAGCGCAACGCCGTGCACGGGTAGCCCTTGGCGCCCAAGGCTGCGAACGATCGCGAGCCCAGCGTGCAGCAGCCCGAACACGACCACGGGCCTCATCCCGACCGTCCGTTTCGGTCATGGGCTAGGGACAGTCCCTGGGCCATGACCCGCCGGCTCGAAATTGGCTTGGCCAAGCGTGGAACTGTCTCGTTTGGACACGTCCTGGGGACTGTCCCTGGGTCTTGTCTGTTCCGGACCTGGCTCATCGAAGGGCTTCTTCGTAGGCGGCCAGCGTCGCGTCCGTCACGGACGGCCAGGAGAAATGGGTTCGGACCCGCTCTCGAGCGGCTTCGCCGAGCCGGCGGCGCAGGGCTTCGTCACCGAGCAGGCTCTCCAGCGCGGCGCGTAACGCAGCCACGTCGCCGGGCGGCACGAGCAGCCCGGTCTCGCCGTCGACGACGAGGTCCAGCAGACCGCCGACCGCGCTCGCCACGACCGGTCGACCGTGGGCCATCGCCTCCGCGCACGCGACTCCGAAGCCCTCCCGGTGCGACGGCACCGCCACCACCGCACCGCGTTCGTACAGCGGCCCGAGCTCGTGGTGCGGCACGAACCCGAGCGCCCCGGGCACGCGCTCCCGGAGAGGCCCGTCGCCCGCCACGACGAGCCTCATGCCCGCCGCTGCCTGCAGCAGCTCGAGGATCCCCTTCTCCGGCGAGAGGCGCCCGACGAACAGCACCTCTGGCGGCTCGGCCGGCGCACCAACGTGCGCGGGCACCTCGACGGCGCTCGGGATCACACACACCTCGCGTGCACCGAGCTCGCGCGCCGAGTCGGCCAGCGCGTTCGACGCACAGATCACGAGCCGAGCCCGCCGCAACACCGCTCGCGCCGGCCGCCGCGCACGCCGCGCGAGCTCGACGTCGGTGCCCCACAGCTGAACGACGAACGGCTTCCCGCAGGTGAGCGCGGCCACCCCGGCCGAGAGCCAGTGCGCGTGCACCAGATCGGCGTCCCACGCCGCCCGCCTCGCTGCCGAGGCGAACGACCCGAGCATCGCCGGCACGAGCGCCGCCTTCCACGGCTGCCGCCGCAGGTTCCCGACCACCCCGGAGCCGTACGCGATCCCGAAATGACGGAACGAGGCCGGCGAGACCACGTCCACCTCGACACCCCGCTCGCGCAGCTGCTCAACCGCGTCGGCCACGAACACGCCCGCCGCGTCCCCTTCGAAGCGCGGGTAGGACGTCGTCAGCACCACGACCTTCATCGACGACTGAACACCGCGGG
Organism: Gaiellaceae bacterium; assembly: GCA_035535855.1. Classification (GTDB taxonomy): domain Bacteria; phylum Actinomycetota; class Thermoleophilia; order Gaiellales; family Gaiellaceae; genus AC-32. The sequence goes on along the minus strand of DATLPH010000077.1, from coordinate 2,601 downwards.
CACGGCGAGCAGGAGCATCGCGAACACGTAGAAGTAGAGGAACGACATCGTCAGGTAGAAGACGTTCGCGGCCATCGTTCCGACCAGAGCGGCGGTCATCCCCCATGCGAGCGGCCGCAGCCGCGCCGCCAGCGGATCGCCCGCGGCCGCCAGTGCCCGACCAAGCCGCCGGGCCACCCCGACCCGCGCGAACAGGTACCAGAGGAAACCCGCGAACAGCGCCGTCCCGACGAGCCCGCCTTCCACCAGGAGCGCGACATAGAAGGAATGCGGGCCCCAGTTCGTCTTGCCGGTCACGAACTCGTAGTAGACCGAGAAATTGTTGAAGCCGAGCCCGAAGAGCGGGTGTTGGTGCAGCACCTGCGGCACGAAGTCGTAGACGCCGAAGTGTGCGGTCGTCGAGCGCCCGCCCGTTTGCAGACGCGAGCGGACGACCACGTCGAAGAAGTGCCGCCGCCGGTAGACCTCGAACGCGACCGGCAGAGCCACGAGCGCAAGCGGCAGCACGGCCGCGCGCGAGAAGATCAGGTGCCGGTAGGGCACGAGCAGCACAAGCGCGCCCACGACGAGCCCGAGCATCCCGCTGCGCGAGAGCGTCGCCAGCTCGACGAGCAGCAGGAACCCGATCAGCACCGCGAGCGGGCGGCGCAGGCGGTGACTCCGCTCGAGCCGCAGGTAGAGCGGAACGAGAATCAGGATCGGCAGCACCAGCTCGATGCCGAGGTGGTTGGGGTCGCCGGTGAGCGCGTTCGGGCGGTAGACGCTCGAGCCGTTGACGGCGCCGTAGATATTGATCTGGCTCGCTCCGCGCGTCAGCGGCTGCAGCACCAGCGAGTCGAGGTTGTGGCCCGCCTGCGCCGAGAGCAGCTGCAGGACGCCGTAGGCGCCGTTGACGGCGATCCCGCCGAGGAACCACCCGAGCGTGCGCCAGAAAAACGCGATCGGCTTGCGCGCGAGGTAGATCACGCCGACGACGAGGAACGCGAAGTGCAGCAGCCACTTCGTCAGGCCTTTGCCGTACTGGTCGAGCGCCTGCCCAGTCTCGAGGTTGAAGAACCCGATCAGGTAGACGAGCAGGAAGGCGCCGAGGAATCCGAGCAGCACAACCGCCGTGCGTGGCACCGGGCCGGTGCGCCGGCCAAGGCGGTCGAGCGCGTACGAGAGGAGGAAGCCGACCGCGGTCAGGTCGGCCAGAAAGACCGAGCCCGCCACGTTCCACTGCACCTTGGCGAACGTGCAGCAGAACGCGGCCGCGAGGAAGAAGAACGGGACGAGCTTGCTCTCCCGGAGCTGTGTGCTCACTCGAGGCTCCAGAGCAGCTCGGCCAACTCCTCGACGCGTGCCTGGCGCGAGAGGCTCTTGCGCTGCTCCTCGCTCAGGTAGCCCTCCTGCAGCCGGCCCGCCTTCCAGCGCGCATGCAGGCCAAGGAGCGCCTCGCGGATGCCCTTCTCGTCCTCGGGCGCCACGACGACGCCGGCGCCGGTCTCGCGCACGAGCTTGGCCGCGGCGCCGTCGGTCGGCACGGCCGCGAGGATCGGCCGCTCGGCGGCGAGGTACTCGAAGATCTTGCCGCTCGGCACGACGCGGCCCCGCCCGGCCGCGTCGGGCAGCAGCAACAGGTTCGCCTCGGAGTCGCGCTGCAGCTCGAGCGCACGCTGATGCGGCAGATAGTCGATCAGCTCGAGCCGGTCGCCCAACCCGAGCTCCTGCACCCACTCGCGGTCGACCGAGCGGAAGTCGCCGACGAAGCGCGCGGTCACGTCCACGAGGCCCGAAGAGGCCAGCGCGGAGAGGAACGCGCGTGGGTTGCGCTGGCCGAAGAAGCTGCCCGTATGGGTGATCCGAAACCGCTCGCCCGGCCGGTACTCGAGGCCGGCGAAGTCGTCGAAGTCGCTGCCGTTCGGGATCACACGCACCACGCCCTCCGGCTCGAACGACCGCACCTCGTCCGCGATCGAGTCGGAGACCGCGACGACCGCGTCGGCGCGCTTGGCCACCAGCCGCACGACCCGCTCGAGCGCCTTCTCCTTCGCCTGGACGGACTTGCGCTCGAAGCGCCGGTCTGCGTTCTGGACGAGCGAATCGCGCTGGTCGGCGACCCACGGCACACCGGTCCAGCGCTTGACCGCGGCGCCGATCAGGTTCATCGAGAGCGGCGGGCTCGTCGTGATGATCGCGTCGATGCCCTCGCTGCGCACGAGCCGGATCGCGGCCGGGATCGCGGTCGGCGCCCAGGTCACGCTCGCGTCCGGGAGCAGCAGCCGCCGCCCCGCGAGCCGCGCCTGGGCAATCGCCAGGTCGATGCCGCTCAGCCCGCGCAGCTCCTCGGAAGGAAGCCGTGCTTTCGGCCCCAGGTAACGCGCGCGGTGAACGAAGGCCTGCGTCGGCGGACGCAGCTCGTCGTCGCGATGGAGCCATTTCGGGTCGTCGGGCGCAAGCACGTGCGTCTCGATCCCGAGGGCAGGCAGGTGCGTCGCCAGCTTCAGCGGCCGCTGAACTCCGCCCCCGCCGGCGGGCGGGAAATACATGGTCACGAGCAGGACTTTCATCGGATCGGCGACGGCCCGAGCTCGCGCGCTCGGCTGCGCGACCTGGCGTGTC
>DATLPH010000076.1:0-2630 GCA_035535855.1 Gaiellaceae bacterium | reverse complement strand
ACCTGAAGGCTCTCCCCCAGCCCGTGCGAATAGACGTGGGCGATCCAGAGGACGAGCACGGTGACGACGACGATCGCCGCTAGGTGCCAAAGCTGGTGCTTGAAGGCCACCCCACCGGCCGCCAGCGAGGCGAGGACGACGATCGTGCCGTAGACCGTTCCCGCGATCGTCCTGCGGGACCCGAAGACCAGTTGCGATAACCCCTCAGCTCGGCTCATGGGTGCATCATGCGGGAGAGCCTGGGAGAATCGCAATCGGTGACGACGGCGGAATCCGCCCCATCGAGGCCCGCCGGCGGCGCGAAGCTCGTCCTCCTCACGCTGGCTGCCGGCCAGTTCCTGATGACGCTCGACAGCTCGGTGATGAACGTCTCGATCGCCACGGTCGCCAAGGACGTCGGCACGACCGTGACCGGGATCCAGGGGGCGATCACCGCCTACACGCTCGTGATGGCGGCGCTGATGATCACCGGCGCCAAGATCGGGGCGATGATCGGGCGCAAGCGGGCGTTCACGATCGGGTGCGTCATCTACGGCTGCGGCTCGTTCACGACCTCAATCGCGCCCAACTTGCCGGTGTTGCTGCTCGGCTGGTCGTTCCTCGAAGGAGTCGGCGCGGCGCTGATCCTGCCGGCGATCGTAGCGCTCGTCGCCGGGAACTTCCCGACCGAGCGCCGGCCGGCGGCCTACGGGCTGGTCGCAGCCGCGGGGGCGATCGCCGTCGCAGTGGGGCCGCTGATCGGAGGCTTCTGCACGACGTACTTCTCCTGGAGGTGGGTGTTCGCCGGGGAGGTCGTGGTGGTCGCCCTGATCCTCCTGCTCGCCCGGAAGATCGCCGACGCGCCCGTGGAGACACGGCCGAAGCTGGACATCGTCGGTGCAGTGCTCTCGGCGGCTGGGCTCGGGCTCCTCGTCTTCGGCGTGCTTCGCTCGGGCGAGTGGGGCTGGATCCGGCCCAACGTGGACGGGCCCTCGTGGGCAGGACTGTCCCCGACGGTGTGGCTCGCCCTGGCCGGCCTGTTCGTGCTCTGGATCTTCTTCCGCTGGGAGGCCCGCCTCGACGCGCGAGGCAAGGAGCCGCTCGTGCGCCCCGTGATGCTGCAGAACAGGCAGTTGACCGGCGGCCTAATCATGTTCTTCTTCCAGTACCTCGTGCAGGCGGGCTTCTTCTTCGTCGTGCCGCTCTTCCTCTCGGTCTGCCTGGGACTCTCGGCGCTCGCGACCGGCGTCCGGCTGCTGCCGCTCTCGATCACGCTGCTCGCCGCCGCGATCGGTATCCCGCGCCTGCTGCCGAACGTCTCGCCCCGGCTCGTCGTCCGCAGTGGCCTGCTCGCGCTGTTCGCTGGGACGGTCATCCTGCTCGCACTGCTCGACAAGGACGCGAGGGCGGAGATCGTGTTCGTGCCGATGCTCCTGATCGGGCTCGGGATCGGCGCGCTGGCCTCCCAGCTCGGCGCCGTCACCGTCTCCGCGGTTCCGGACGAGGAGAGCCCCGAGGTCGGCGGCGTCCAGAACACGATGACCAACCTCGGCGCTTCGCTGGGCACCGCGGTCGCGGGCTCGATCCTGATCGCCACGCTCAGCTCGGCCTTCCTGACGAACATCGAGCAGAGCACGGCGATCCCGTCGCAGGTCAAGTCACAGGCCAAGGTCGAGCTCGCGGGCGGCGTCCCGTTCATCTCCGACGCCGACCTCGAGACCGCCCTCGACAAGGCGAACGTCAGCTCGGACGCATCGAAGGCGGCGGTCGACGCTTACAGCGAGGCGCGAATCGACGGGCTCAAATCGGCGCTTGCGATCCTCGCCCTGCTCTCGATCGTCGCCCTGTTTCTGGCCCAGCGCATCCCGACCAGACAGCCGGGGGCACCGTCGACTCAGTCTGGATAGGCCTCTGTCTCGCGCTTGTCTCGGCGCTGGCCGTGAACTGGGCCTACACGAAGGAGCACGACGCGGTGGCCGCGCTACCGCCGCTCACCGCGCGGCGGCCGCGTCGCTCGGTCGGGCTGCTGCTGCACAGCCGCGGCTGGCTGATCGGCTTCGGCACCGAGACGGCCGGCTGGCTCGTCTACGTGGCCGCGCTTGCGCTTGCACCGCTCAGCCTCGTGCAGGCGGTGAGCGCCTCGGGGATCGCCGTGCTCGCCTTCCTCGGCGTGCGCGGCCATCCGAGCAGGCTCTCGATCCGCGAGCGGCTCGCAGTCGGGATCGCCTTGGTTGGACTGGTGCTGCTCGCGCTGTCGCTGGTCGGGGCGAAGCCCGTCTCCCACGTGCCGCACGGCATCGGCACGGCGGTCTGGCTCGCGGCCGCGGCCGGTCTCGCGATCGTTCTGACCGCTATGCGCAGCCGACTTTCGCGGGCGGCGGCGCTCGGACTGGCGGCCGGGCTCTTCTTCTCCGACGGCGACATCTCCGCGAAGCTCGTCTCCTTTGGCGGGATCTGGCTGCTCGCGCTCATCCCGCTGATCGCCTGCTACGCCGCCGGCACAAGCGTGCTCCAGGCCGCGTTCCAGCACGGCAGTGCCCTGACCGCCGCCGGGATCGCGACTCTGGTCACGAACGCGGTCCCGATCGCCGCCGGCTTCGTGCTCTTCTCCGAGGCGTTGCCGCACGGCGCGAAGGGCGGGCTACAGATCG
>DATLPH010000075.1:0-8641 GCA_035535855.1 Gaiellaceae bacterium | reverse complement strand
GTCGTCGGCAACGTCGAGCTCGGCCGGATGAACCACTGGGTCGGCTTCTACGAGCGGGTCTTCGGGATGACCAACATCGTCCACTTCGGCGACGACCAGATCCAGACCGAGTACTCGGCGCTGATGTCGAAGGTGATGGCGGACGGGAGCGGCAAGATCAAGTTCCCGATCAATGAGCCGGCCGAGGGCAAGCGCAAGAGCCAGATCGAGGAGTACCTCGAGTTCAACCACGGCCCGGGCGTGCAGCACATCGCCCTGCAGAGCGAGGACATCGTGCGCACGGTCGAGGCGATGAAGGAGCGAGGCGTGCTCTTCCTCGACACCCCCGACGCGTACTACGACGAGGTCGAGGGCCGCGTGGGGGCGATCGGCGAGGACTACACCGACCTGCAGCGGCTGAAGATCCTGGCCGACCGCGACGACGACGGCTACCTGCTGCAGATCTTCACGAAGACGGCGCAGGACCGGCCGACGGTGTTCTTCGAGGTGATCGAGCGCCACGGTGCGACGACGTTCGGCGAGGGCAACTTCAAGGCCCTCTTCGAGTCGATCGAGCGCGAGCAGGCGCTCCGCGGCAACCTCTAGCCGCTCGCGCGTACGACACCGCAGTAGCGCCAGCCGAGTGCGGGGAGGCCTCCGCGGGCGATCAGCCTCTGCTCCTCGTATTCGAGCGACTGCTTGTCGAGCATGCGGGCCAGGTACGGGCGCTCGCCCTCGCTGAGCACGTCGAAGCCCTGGTCGAGTGCGGCTCGAACCAGCTCGCCCGTGTGGAGCTCGCCGTGCTCGGCCTGCCAGTCCTCGACGGATCGAGGATCGTCGTGGTCGGCGACCCAGGCGGCAGCGCGCTCGTCGTAGCGCTCCCACGAGAACTCCTCGACGAACAGCCGCCCGCCCGGACGGAGCAGGCGCACGATCGCCGTGAGCACTGGCTCGAGGTCGGCGTGGTGCAGGGCCATCACGGCGCACGCCGCGTCGAAGCGGCCGATCGAGGCCACGTCTTCGACCTGCTCCCGGATCAGGCGGGGCCGCGCAGGCGCCTTCGGGTCGACTCCGACGGAATCGAGGCCGCGGGCCGCCAGCCGGTCGACGAGGCTGCCGTCACCGCAGCCGACCTCGAGCACTCGCGACCTCGCGGGCAAAGCACCGAGGACGACCGCGTCGAAGCCGCGCCACCAACGATCGCCGCCCACGTCTAGCTCGCGCGCTGCTCCCAGCGGCGGAGGCCCTGCTCGGGGTCCCACGCGAGGCCGTAGCGGTGCTCCTCGGCGAAGGTGACGAAGCCCGCCGAGTCGACGTCGACCGCGAACACGTGGTAGTTCGGCTCCTCCGGCTCCCAGTCGATGCGGGCCTTGATCGTCTCGCGATAGCGCGCGCGCCGCTCTTCGGACGGCTCGACCGGCACCACGCGACCGTAGAGCTTGAAGTCGCCCTCGTTGCCGAGGCGGGTCGAGACGACGCTGTGGACGACGAGCCGCGGGTCGCGCAGCAGGTCGAGCGCCTTCGGCGAGCGCCACATCATCCCGAGCATCAGCTCGCCGTCGACGAACTCAGGTTCGACCGGAGAGATCCGCGGCCAGCCGTTCCGGCGCAGGGTGCCGACGAGGCACAGCTCGCGCCCGCGCAGCCGCTCCTCGCCGAGGACCGCGAGCTCCGGGCAGGCGTCGGCGAACTCGTCCCAGCGCATCGGCCCGAGGCTAACGGTTAGGTCGCGGCGCAGTGGGTACTGCCCGGCGCAATGAGTCTCGGCCTCGAGCTTCTGCGCGCGCCCGCCCGCCAGTCCGGATCGCTCTCCGAGACCGGTCACCGGCCGTGGCCGCTCCCGGCCGGCTCGTGGCTGATGGGCCAGACGTGGGAGGACCTCCTGTTCGCGCACTGGCGCGTGGACGCCGACGCGCTCCGGGCGCACCTGCCGCCCGGCCTGACGATCGACGAGCACAACGGCAGCGCGTGGCTCGGTGTGACCCCGTTCGTCCTCACCGGCTTCCGGCTGCGCGGCACGTTGCCGCTGCCGCTGGTCTCGAGCTTCTCCGAGCTGAACGTCCGCACCTACGTCAGCGCGGAGGGCAAACCCGGCATCTGGTTTTTCAGCCTCGACGCCTCGAGCCTCGTCGCGGTCGAGGCCGCGCGCCGCGCTTACAGGCTGCCCTACTTCCACGCGCGGATGTCCGTCGACCGAGCCGGCGCGAGGGTCGGCTACCGCACCGCGCGCCGCGAGGGGGTGCGGCCGTTCGTCTTCGAGGGCTCCTACGGCCCGGGCGGCGACTCCGCCGAGCCAGAGCCCGGCACGCTCGAACACTTCCTCACCGAGCGCTACTGCCTGTACGCCTCGGACGAGGCGGGCCTCTACCGCGCCGAGATCCATCACGGACCGTGGCGGCTCAGCCCGGCCGATGCGGAGATCGACTTGAACACGATGGCCCCGGACGGTCTCGAGCTCGAGGGCCAGCCTCTCTGCCACCTCGCCGAGCGCCAGGACGTCGTGATCTGGCCGTTACAGCAAATCCCCCGCAAATAGTGGGAAAGCGGGCCGCAAGTCCGGCCCTGCAGCGGGATCTTCTTAGACAGCAAGCGACCCAGTGGAGGCACTTACAGATGAAGAAGCGATGGATTTTGCCGGGCCTGCTCGCGGCCGCTTTCGCGCTCGCGGCGACCGGTCTTGCAGACCCCGGCCACGGGAAGGGCAAGGGCCACGGCCACCATGGCAAGTTCGGGCCCTACAACGTGGTCACCGATGATCACGGTTCATGCGGCAATGCGTGGGCCGTCGACACCGAGAAGCGCACGTTCAAGGTGCACCGCAACGGCGACGGCTCGTACACGCTGACGCGGTACGACCGCGGCAAGTTCCTCACGAACGCCGGCCAGAGCCCGGGCGCCTGTGAGACGAAGGGCAAGCACGGCGCGACCGTCCTCGCCGGCATCCACGGGAAGTTCCAGGGCTACATCCGCGGCCGCGTCACGGGCGGCACGTTCGACCCGAAGGCGACCTGCCCGGCCGACTGTGGCTTCACGGACGTCTGGATCGCGACGTTCTTCGGGCCGAGCGCAACGTTCTCGTGCTTCACCGACTCGCGCGCGTGCCACTTCGGCTTCCAGTACCACGCACGCCACCAGGGCCTGCGGTTCCACCACTGGTACGACGTGGGCAAGGGCGCCGGGACGATGCTGCACGAGCGCTTCCACGGCGACATCGCGAACGCCTAGCCCCAACCAGTTCCTGCTCAGCCGAAGGGCCCGCCGAGAGGCGGGCCCTTCTCTTTGCATGCGATCCTTCGCCGCGTGAGCCCGCAGCGCAGGACCGCGCTCGTCTCGATCGTCGCCGCGTGCGTGCTGATCGGGGTCAAGCTCGTGGCCGGAATCGCCACGAACAGCCTCGGCCTGCTCTCCGAGGCGGCGCACTCGGGGACCGACCTGATCGCGGCGCTGCTGACCTTCGTCGCTGTCGGAGTCGCCGGCCGGCCGGCCGATCACGGGCACGCCTACGGCCATGGCAAGGCAGAGCACCTGGCCGCGCTCGCCGAGGCGGCGATCCTCGTGGTGGCGAGCCTTGCGATCGCCTGGCGTGCGCTCTGGCGGCTGTTCGGCCTCGCCAGCGGCCAGGTCGACCCGAAGTGGTACGCGCTCGCGCTGATCGGCGGCGTGATGGTGGTCGACGCGATCCGCGCCTACGTCTCCTATCGCACGGGACGGCGGTACAACAGCCCGGCGCTGCAGGCCAACGCCCTCCACTTCGCCAGCGACTTCGCAGGCTCGACCGCGGTGTTGCTCGGACTGGTCGCGGCGCGTGCCGGCTACCACTGGGCCGACTCCGCGGCCGCGCTCTTCGTCGCCGGCCTCGTCCTTCTTGCGGCCGGGCGCCTGATGCGGCTGAACGTGGACGTGTTGATGGACCGCGTGCCCCCGGCTGCGGAGGAGGCGGCACTCGCCGCGATCGGCTCGCTTCCCGGGATCGAGCTCAGGCGGCTGCGCATGCGCCAGGCCGCGGGGCGCCAGTTCGCGGATGTGGTGATCGGGGTTCCGCCGGGGGCGGCGGTCTCGCAGGGCCACGCCGCGGCCGACGCCGTCGAGGAGGCCGTCCACGATGCGCTGCCGCAGAGCGACGTGGTCGTGCACGTCGAGCCGCAGCAGGACGAGGCGGCGCTGCGTGAGCGCGTGCTCGCGGCCGCCCAGCGGGTGCCGCGCGTGCGCGAGATCCACAACCTGTCGCTGCTCGAGGTCGGCGGCCACACCGAGGCGTCGCTCCACCTGAAGCTCCCCGGCGACCTGCCGCTCGAGGAGGCCCATTCGATCGCGACCGAGGTCGAGCGCGCGATCGTCGAGTCGGTGCCCGAGGTCGACTCCGTGCAGACGCACCTGGAGCCGTTCGCGGAGGCGGCGGAGGGGCGCGTCGGCGGTGCCGCCACCGACCGCGCGCTCGTCGAGCGGATCGTGCGCGACGCGACCGGGCAGCCGCCGCGCGAGCTGCGCTTCCTGCACACCGACAACGGCCTGCTCGCCTACCTCACGCTCGGGCTCGACCCGTCCACCTCGCTCGCCGAGGCGCACGCGCAGGCGAGCGAGATCGAGGAGCGCATCCGCGGCGAGCGGCCCGGGATCGCCAACGTGATCGTCCATACAGAACCATGAAGCTGTGCATGTTCACTCCCGTCGAGCACGAGATCCGCGGCTGGCCGGGGCGGATCGAAGGCGACCGCGTGATCCAGCTGGCCGCGCAGACGCTCGAGTCGTTCTTCACCGGCGGAGGAAGCGCCCGCGAGCATGCCGAGTTCCCGCTCGCCGAGGTGCGGCTGCTCCCGCCGGTGCGCAGGCCTCCGTCGGTGCGTGACTTCTACGCCTTCGAGGCGCACGTCCAGAACGCGCGCCGCGTGACGGGCCGCGGGGAGGTGCCGCCCGAGTGGTACGAGATCCCGGCCTTCTACTTCTCGAACCCGGCGGCGATCTACGGCCCCGACGAGGAGATCCCGTACCCGGAGGGCACGGAGGCGCTCGACTATGAGCTCGAGGTGGCGGCGGTGGTCGGAGCGGACGGGGCGATCGGCGGTTTCACGGTCCTGAACGACTGGTCGGCGCGAGATCTGCAGCGGCGCGAGATGAAGATCGGCCTCGGGCCGGCCAAGGGGAAGGACTTCGCGACTTCGCTCGGCCCGGTCGTCGTGACCCCCGACGAGCTTGGCGACCTGCGTCTGGAGATGGTCGCCCGCGTTAACGGCGAGGAGCGCTCGCGCGGGAACCTCGGCGACATGTTCCACTCGTGGGAGGCGATCGTCGCCCACGCCTCGCGCAACACCGAGCTGCGCCCCGGCGACATCCTCGGCTCGGGCACCGTCGGCACCGGCTGCATCCTCGAGCACGGCGACGAGCGCTGGCTCCAGCCCGGCGACGAGGTCGAGCTCGAGGTCGAGGGGATCGGCGTTCTGCGAAACCGGATCGGGTAGAGATACGAGCGTGAAGGTCGCGGTCATCGGCGCAGGCGTGATGGGCCTCGCCACCGGCTGGGCGCTCAAGCGCCGCGGCCACGAGCCGGTGGTCTACGAGCAGTTCACCGTCGGCAACGAGCACGGGTCGAGCCACGGCCGCTCTCGGATCTTCCGGCTCGCGTACGCCGAGGACGAGTACGTGCGCCTCGCCCAGGAGTCGCTCGGGCTCTGGCGCGAGCTCGAGGCGGAGAGTGGCACGACCGTGCTCGAGCTGCCCGGCCTTGTCGAGATCGTGCAGACGCTCGAGGAGAGCACCGCACACACCCTGGAGCGCTGCGGGGTCGCCTGGGAGCGGCTCGAACGCGAGGAGGCCGAGCAGCGCTACCCGATCCGCGTGCCCGACGGCTCGTTCGTCGTCGTGCAGCCCGAGGCCGGCATCGCCCGCGCGGACAAGGCGCTCGCCGCGTTCGCGCGAGGCCTCGACGTGCGCGAGCAGACGCGTGCCCATCCGGACGAGGTCGACGCCGATGCAGTGGTCGTCACCGCGGGTCCGTGGGTGAACGAGCTCCTCGACGAGCCGCTGCCCGTGAAGACGACCCGCGAGACCCTCTGCTACTTCCGGCTCGACGGCGAGCGGCCGATCCCGTCGGTCGTCTCGTTCAAGCCGGAGCGGCACACGCACGACATGTATTCGCTCCACGACCCGCAGCACGGGTTGAAGGTCGGGGCACACCACGCGGGGCCGGAGGCCGACCCGAACGTGCCCGGCGAGCCGGAGCCCGAGCTGATCGAGCGCATCGCGGCCTGGGCAGCGGCTACCTATCGCCTCGACGACGCGACGCCGGTCGGCGCCGAGACGTGCATGTACACGACCACCGCGGACGAGACGTTCATCCTCGAGCGCCGGGGCCGGATCGTCGTCGGCTCGCCGTGTTCGGGCCATGGCTTCAAGTTCGCGCCGGCGATCGGCGAGCGCCTCGCAGCCCTGGCGATCGCAGCGGCGGGCTGAATACCGAAACCGCGTTTGACCCCTCCGGCGACGAGGGCGTACATTCGAGGTCGCAATGAGGTTCGTGCCAGGACGCCCTGTCCGCCGACTCGGGGCCGTCGGCGCATTTGCCCTGGTGTTTGCGGCCTCCGGACTCGCGTACGTGTGCCATCCCGACCCTCCCGGGACGCGCAGTCTGAGCGTCGGCGGCCGCGTCGACGGCTACGCGCTCAGCGGGGGACGCGTGACGATCCATGCCTGGGTGCGGGGGTGCGAGCGGACGATCGTCTGGCGGTCGCTTGGCACGGCCTCGGCGGCGGGTAGCTGCACGAGCCGTGCTCCGGCGACTCCGCCGAGGCGAGCTGCGAGCGACGGCCGCCACCGCGTCGTCCTTCTGAGCGGGAGCAGGCAGCCCGATCTGCCCGATCGGCTGGCTGTCTACGACGCGCGAACCGGCGCGGGCCTGCACCAGTGGCCGCTTCCGGCCCCCGCGTCCTCGGTGGACGTGGCACGTGGCTTGGCCGTCCTCCCGACCTCGAACGGGATCTATGTGTTGCGCCTGCGGGACGGACGGTTCGCGCTCGTCGGCGTCAAACGCGCCGGGGATCGCCCGAAGATCGGGTCGGCGGGCCTGGTGTTCAACGACGACCTTTATAAGCGCCGGAGCAGCGGGCGCTCGCTGTTGAAGTTCATGCCGTTCGCGACCCTGGCGCACGCGCTGCGCCCCTTCGGGCCCCTGCGCGTGCCGGCCCGGATCGCCGACTTCTCGCTAGACGGCCGCAGCGTGATCTTCATCAAGAAGGACCCGACCGGGGACTGCGACCGGCTCGGCGTCTGGACGATCCCCTGGCACTTCTCGACCGACCTGATGGACGAGCCGCCGATCTGCCCGGAGCGACACGCGCCGGGAGGGATCAGCGCGGTCGCGCTGGGAGGCCAGTTCGTCGAGGTCGTGACGACGTACGGGAAGGTGCAGACGCTCGTCTCGAGCACGTTCGTCCACTGCATCGAGAAGGTCGTGGCGCGGACCACGCTCGGGACCGGCTCGATTCCGGCCCTCGGCGCCGACGGCTCGACGCTCGTCTACGCGGTCCGGCACGCCGTCGGCCCGACCCGTGTGGGCCGGCTGCTCGGCCAGCGCCCGGCCGGCGGGGCGGACCTGCCCTCGGCCGTGCGGCTCTCGGTCGACCGTGGGCGGCTCGCGGTGTTACGCGCTGACGGCCACGTGGACGTGCTTCAGAACAACCGAGTGCTCCGGACCATCGACCCACTCGGCGCACGGGCGATCGCGCTGCGCGGCGAGCAGCTCGCCGTCCTGACGCGGGCCGGGACGCTCGACGTCTACGCGCTCTGGGACGGCGAGCTGCTCCACCGCTGGCGGGCTCCTGCCGGCGCCACGGCTGCGCTGGATGTGCACTACGGCGTAGCCGTTCTCACCGCGGGCAAGCGTCTCTACGCGATTCGCCTCGCGACCGGCAACCGGCGCGTCTTGCTCACTGCGCCGCAGGCCGTGCGGGCCCACCTCGACGACATCGGCGTCGTCTATGCGTACAACTCCGGCCGCGGTGGCGTGCTCGGCTTCATCCCGTTCGCGGCGGTCGAGCGGGCGCTCTCCTAGCTCGACGCGTCTATCCTTCCGCCCGTGCCGACGTACCAGCTCCGAGGCGACGTTCCGCGCAAGCGGCACATCCAGTTCCGCGACAACGGGCGGCTGCTGACCGAGGAGGTCATGGGCCTCGAGGGGTTCTCGGGGAACGAGTCGATCCTGTACCACCTCACCTCGCCGTGCCGCATCAAGGAGCTCGGCGACTTCGAGCCAATCAAGCGCGACGAGTGGGTGCCTGACGCTCACGCGCACCGGCACATGGCGACGATGGGGCTCGAGCCCGAAGGGGACGCGATCACGGGCAGGCGCCTGCTGATGTGGAACCAGGACGTCGAGATCTCGCTCTGTCGCCCCGACGGCGAGATGGACTACTTCTTCCGCAACGGCGAGGGCGACGAGGTGATCTTCGTCCACGAGGGCAAGGGCACCCTGGAGACGATCTTCGGCGAGGTGCCCTACGGCGAGGGCGACTACGTCGTGATCCCGCGTGGCACCACCTACCGCTTCCGCGCCGAGGGCGAGCAGCGCTACCTGGTCTTCGAGTCGCCCGGCCTGATCGAGATCCCGCGCCGCTACCGCAACGAGTACGGCCAGCTGCTCGAGCACGCGCCCTTTTACCACCGCGACATC
>DATLPH010000074.1:0-11344 GCA_035535855.1 Gaiellaceae bacterium | reverse complement strand
AGCGCCGGTGGTCGAAGTAGTTCGCGGGTTGCGCTCGTCCGCCAGGAGACGGTGGTCGCCGCAACGCGGCCGCGAAGCGCGTTACCCCGGCGCGCCGGATCACGAGGCGCTGCCGGGAGAAGCCGAACTTCGCTGCGTCGTACGCGTACGAGAACGTGACCTCGACCAAGCCTGCCCGGGCTCGCTCCACGTGCGGCCTGGGAGCGGCGGCTGCGGTCGGCGCGATCACGATGCCGAGCGCTACGGCGAGCGCGGCGGCGTTCCTCACCCGAGCGTTATAGCCGCGAAAGCCGGAGGGCGCCATAAAGGCGCCCTCCGAATGTTCCAGCGGACCCCGGGACCCCGATTGTCGGAGTCCCGCTGAAACTACGTAGTACGACGACGATCGACCCCGCGACGGCTGTTGGAGTCCGTAAGGATTTCGTGAACGTGCGTGAAGAAGATGTGTTCGAGACGTTGCGCGGGCTCGGGTTCGACGAGTCCGACACCCGTACGCTCGCCTATCACTTCCTCGACGCGGAGCAGCGCGGGAAGACCGGGCACGGCTTCACCCGCGTCGAGTGGCTGACGACCAGGCCGGTGGACTTGGACCCCGGGGCGCGGCCGCTGCGGCTCGTTCAGGAGCCTGGCTACGAGCGCTGGGACGGCAACGGCGCCCTCGGCTACCTGACGCTCGCCGCGATCGTCGACGCCCAGCTCGCCGACCCACCCGAGCATGCGCGCCTGGTCGTGGCGCAGCGCTGCTTCCCCACCGGGATGCTCGGCTACTGGACCCGCAAGCTCGCCGAGGGCGGCCTTGTCGCGGCGCTGACCGCCACGTCGCCTCCGCGGCTCGGGCATCCGGACGGCGGGTCGAAGCTGACCGGGACAAACCCGCTGGCGATCGCCATTCCGAGCGCGGCCGGCGAGCCGCTCGTCAGCGACGTCTCGATGGGCCGCGTCACCTACGGCGAGGTGCTCGCCGGCGGGGCGAGCGAGGACGAGCTGGTGCCGTTCGGCGGCGAGCAGGCGCACAAGGCGTTCGCGCTGGCGGTCGGGCTGCAGCTGCTGGTGGACTCGCTCGTCGCCGAGCAAGGGCACGGCGCGGTACTCCTCGTCGCTCGGCCGGAGGCGGATCCGCTGCCGGCGCTACGAGCTCGTGCTGCCGGTCTTCGCTTGCCCGGTGATCGCTAGAAACTCGGGGTCGTCCTTCAGCGAGGCGAAGTCCTCGTCCTCGGGCGCGTACTTGGAGACGACGCCCTGGTCGATCTCGGCGGCACGCCTCAGCTGGGCGAGCGCCGCGTCGTGGTTCCCGAGGCGAGCCTCCGCGCAGGCGAGGTTGTAGTAGCCCTGCCAGGCGTCCGGGTACGCCTCGAGGCCGGCCTTGAACTCGGCGCGCGCGGCCTTCTCGTCGCCCTGGTTGAGCAGCGACATGCCGGCGAAGGTCCACTCCCAGCCGGACGGCTCGAAGGTCTCGCCGGGCTTCGCGCCGATCCCGAGCACCGTCGTCCCCGGCTCCGCCGCGACGGCGCCGCGCAGCGTCGAGGGCGGGCAGTGGACGAGCGTGCCGGGGGGCGCGTCGTGCTCCTCGCCGTCGAGCATGAAGGTCGCGCGGCCGGTGACGATGACGTACAGCTCCTCGTGCCCGTTCTCCTCGCGGTGTTCCTCGACGACGCGCTGGCCGGCCTCCTCGGCGGTGTAGGCGTTGACGCCGAAGGCCTTGATGTCGAAGTGGCGCCGGACCGGCCGCCAGGTCAGGCCGTCCTGGCCCTCGATCGGATAGCGCTCGAGGTCCTCGATTCGTGCGATGTTTCCGCTCACGTCTGCCTCCTCAGTTCGTCGAGCACGACCGGATCGACGCGCTCGACCCCGTCTACGCGCTCCTCCAGGTTCTCGTTCCCCGCCCAGGCGAAGAGCGCGTCGCCGAGCTCCTCGTCGTGGCCGAGGCGCCCGAGCCGCTCGCGCAGCTCCTCGGCGAGCTCGGCGTCGACTTCGAGCCAGTCCTCCGGCGGGGTCTTGCCGAAGATCGCCTGGTGCATGACGTAAATGCGCCGCAGCTCCTCGAGCGGACGGTCGTGCTCGTCCACGCGCAGGTCGACGACGCTGTCCGAAAGGTTCGCGTAGCCGCCCTCGCGCTCGACCACGAGCAGCGCCGCGGATTGCTGGCCGCGGCTGTCCCCGCCTGCCGCCTGCGCCGCGTCGAGGCAGTCGAGCAGCCGCTCCGCGAGCGGTGCGCCCGCGGTGCGCTCGAAGGTCTCGGCGATCGCGTCCACGGTGTCGGCCGAGACGAGGATGTTCCCCTGCGCCGCGTAACAGGGGCCGGTGCGCCCGCCGGCCCAGTCCATGCACTCCGTGCCCGTGTAGCTCGCGCTCCCGCCCTTGCCGTCGACGACGCCGAGCTGCCGGTGCTCGCGCCCGTCATCGGCGGAGGTGAGTCGCTCGACGACCTCCTCGGCGCTCAGCCCCTCCCGCAGCAGCGCGAGCCCCTCCGGGCCGTAGCGCGGGTTCGCGTACGCCTGGGTCGCCACCCCGCCGACGTGCGGCTCCGCCCAGGGCACGACAGAGCCCACGCCCAGGAACTTGGACTGGGTGGCCACGCCCCACTGGCCTGCCTCGAGGTCGCACGCCGCGATCGAGTAGGTGGCGACCAGTTCAGCCATAGGTCAGCTCCGTCAGGTCGAGCTCGAGCAGCTCGCGCTTCGACTCCGGCACGAGCACGCAAGCGACCTCAGGCCGTGCTAGCGCCCGCTTGACGGCCTCGGGCGAGTCCGCCCGTACGACGACCGGGCGCCCGACTCCGTGCGCCTCCTTCAGTGCGGCCTCGTCGGAGACGTCGTCCACGACGAGCGCGTCGTCGAGCTCGAGCTCGCCGTCGACGGCGAGCTCCGGGACCCGCCGCCCCGTCGCGCCGAACCAGCGTTCCCTCAAACCGTTGTCGTCTCCCCCGGTTCCAGCGCGATCACCTCGACACCCGGCGCCTGCTCCCGCAGCTCGTCGGGAGTCCCTTTGAGTAGCGGGAAGGTGCCGTAATGGCAAGGAATGCAGCGCTTGACCCCGAGCAGCTCGAGCGCGACCCCGGCCTCGCGCGGGTCCATCGTGAAATGCCCGCCGATCGGCAGGATCGCCACGTCGGGCGAGTAGAGCCGCGCGATCAGCTGCATGTCGCCGAAGACGCACGTGTCGCCGGCGAAGTAGAGCTTGGTGCCGTTCTCTAGCTCCAGCACGATCCCGGCAGCCTCACCGAGGTAGTCGCCGTCGTCCGAGCCGCTCGAATGGAAAGCGTTCACGAGCGTGATCTTCACGCCGTCGACCTCGACGGTGCCGCCCTTGTTCGACCCCGGCAGCTCGTCCAGCTCGGCGCCTTGCCGCTCCAGCCAGGCTTTCAGCTCGACGTTCGCGACGACTGCCTGCGGCTTGAACTGCTTGCTCAGCTCGACGGTCTCGCCCACGTGGTCGCCGTGTCCGTGCGTGAGCGCGATCACGTCGACCCGCTCGGGCTCCTTCTCGGAGTCAGGGCATTTCGGGTTGCCGAGCCAGGGATCGACGTAGATCCGCTTGCCTCCCGGCGAGTCGACGCGGAAGCTCGCGTGACCCAGCCACGTCACCGACACATCGGCCATTCACACTCCTCTCTCATAGGAGCGCTGAGCGTAACGAAGGAGCCGTGAGCCGGATGCAGAACCTGGCCGCATGACGCGCCGGGCAATACCAGTCGGGCTCGTGATCGCAGCAGCGGCGGCGGACGGGGCAGGGGCGCACGGCTTCGCGTTCTACGCCCTCCTGCTCGCGGTGCCGGCCGCGGCGGTCGCCGCGCTCGAGGCCTTCGGCCACGTGCTCGACGGCGCGAACGAGCACCTGCACGCGCTCCTCTGGACCGTGGTGCTTGCCCTGGTGGTCGTCGGAGCGGCCGTTCGGGCACCGGCGGTGACCGAGGGCGCGGTCCCGGGTCTGGCACGGTCGGCCCTGCTCGCGTGCCTTGCGATCTTCTGCGTTCAGGCCGCGGTCGCGGCGGCCGCCGAGCTCCGCGGCCGCTAGAGCGCCCGGCCCACGACCACTCCGGCCATGACGGCCGCGATTCCGACGATCGTGCTCCCGGCAACGTTCGTGAACGCCAGCAGATGATGGCCCTCGACGAGCAGGTCGCGCGTCTCCTGGGCGAAGGTCGAGAAGGTCGTGTAGGCGCCGAGGAATCCGATCACGATCCCTGCTCGCGCCCAGCCCGGAAGCTCGTGCCGGTCGACGAGCGACGCGACCGCCGCTCCGGCGAGGAAGCAGCCCGTGATGTTGACCGTGAACGTGCTCCACGGGAAGACGGTGAAGAGGTGGTGCTCGATCAGGCGGTCAAGGCCGTAGCGTGCAAGAGCGCCGGACGCGCCTCCGAGTCCCACTGCGATGACCAGCAGCATGGCTTGGCTCCCTTCGTCAATAGGAGCCATCAGCCGTCGCGGCGGTTGAAGGCGGGCCCCATCGCCCGGTTCGCCTGGATGTTAGAAGGACAGCGAGCGCGCCGCGTGCCGAGCGGCGTCGATCAGCGGCTGCACGGCGAAGAACGCGCCGACCGTGACCGCGAGGCAGCCGGCCACGGCGGTCTGCAGCGAGAGCTCCCGTGCGGGTGAGCCGCCCGCGACCGGAGCGAGCTGCAGCTCCTCGGAGGAGCGCATGTACATCGCGCGGATCACGCCGAGGTAGTAGTAGAGGCTGACCGCAGTCGCGGCCACGCCGACGATCACGAGCCAGGTCCAGCCGCGGTCGTACGCGGCGGCAAAGACATAGAACTTGCCCACGAAGCCGCCGGTCAGCGGCAGCCCTGCGAAGCCGAGCATGAAGACGACCATCGAGATGCCGAGCAGGGGCCGTTCCCAGCCGAAGCCCGCGAGGTTGTCGAGCGTCACCGGACGGTTCAGCTCCCGCTCGCGCGCTGCGACGACCGCGAATGAGCCGATCGACATCGCCGAGTAGGGGATCAGGTAGAAGAGGAGCGCGCGAGCGCCGAGCGCGCTGTTCGCTGCGATCGCGATCAGCATGAAGCCGGCGTGGGAGATCGACGAGTAGGCGAGCATCCGCTTCACGTTCGTCTGAACCAGCGCGGCGAGGTTGCCCACCGCGAGCGAGGCGCAGGCGATCGCGGCCAGCGTGTAGGTCCAGAGTCGGGCCTCTTGCGGGAACGCGGTCACGAGCACGCGGAGGGTCAGCACGAGCGCGACGGTCTTCGTCGCCGCCGACATGAACGCGGTCACGGGGGTCGGCGCGCCCTCGTAGACGTCGGGCGTCCACATGTGGAACGGGGCCGCCGAGGCCTTGAAGCCGAGCCCGCCGATCACGAGCGCGAGCCCCGCGACAAGCAGCGCGTCGTGGCTCAGGTGCTGCTGCTGGACGACCTGCGCGATCTCGTGGAACTCGAGTCGGCCGGTCGCGCCGTAGACGAGTGCCGAGCCGAAGAGCAGCATCGCCGAGCCGAAGCCGCCGACGATTAGGTACTTGAGGCCCGCCTCGAGCGAGCCGACGAGCTCGCGGTCGATCGCGCAGAGGATGTAGAGGCTGATCGAGAACCACTCGAGGCCGAGAAAGAGGGTCAGCAGCGTGCTCGCCGTCGTGAGAAAGGCCATCCCCGCGCCCGCCCAGGCCAGCAGCGCGTAGTACTCGGCAACGTGGTCGTCGGCCATCCGCTCGCGGTAGGAGACGCCGACCGCCAGCAGGCCCGAGCCTGCGACGATCACCGACGCGAAGGCCCCGAGCCGGTCGCGCTGGATCGCGTCGGCGATCACGCCGTGGCCGGCCGAGCTCTGGGCGTAAAGAGCCGCAGCGGCGGCGATCGCGCCCACGAACCCCGCCGCGCAGACGAACGCCGCCACCACGCGCCGGTCGCCCTTGGGCACCAGCACCGCGGCGAGCAGGCAGACGCCCCCGGTGGCGAGCAGCGCGAGTGGGGCGGCGAGCGCGAACCAGTCGATCGGTGGCGTGACGACCCCGAGGATCACTGGCCCTGCTGCTTCCGCTTCTGCTCGAGCTCCTTGAGCGCGAACTGGAGCTGCGCGGCCGCGGAGCTCGGAACCACGCTGCCCTTGTGCGGGATCTGCGGCGCCGAGCCGAATGAGCGCTCGGTGATCGCGGCCGGCCAGGCGGAGAGGACGAGCAGGATCGCCACGAGCGGCACGACCACGCCCAGCTCCGCGGGCCGCAGGTCGAGCGCCGCCTCGGAGACCGCGCGGCCCGGAGCCTGGTGCAGCACCGCCGAGATCAGGCGGAGCATGTACATCGCGGCCAGCACCATCGCGACCGCGCCCACGACCGCGTAGCCCCAGCCGGTGCGGAAGACCCCGGCCAGGATCGCGAACTCGCCCGCAAATGCGGTTGATCCCGGCACGGCGAGCGCGATCACGCCCGTTGTCATCAGCACGGTCGCCAGGATCGGCCGCCCTCCCGCCATGCCGCCGAGCGCGCCGAGCTCACCGGTGGCGGCGCGGCGCTCGATGCCCCCCGCAAGCAGGAAGAGCGTGGCCGAGATCAGGCCGTGGTTGACCATCTGCAGCACCGCGCCGTTCAGGCCGAGGTCGTTGACCGCGAAGATGCCGAGCGTGATCAGCCCCATCTGGGCGAGGCTCGAGTAGGCGATCACGCCGCGCAGGTCCGGCGCGCGGAAGGCGAGCAGCGAGCCGTAGATCAGGCCGCACGCGGCGAGCACGAGGATCGGTGTCCGAAAGTCGGCGACCGGCCCCGGGAACTTCGCAATCGCGATTCGCAGGAAGCCGTAGGCGGCCGCCTTCGAGACGACTCCCGAGAGCACTGCCGCGACCTCGGGCGACGACTCGCGGTAGGCCGAGGGCAGCCAGGCGTGGAGCGGGAAGAGCGGCGCCTTGACGGCGAAGGCCGCCATGAAGCCGAGGAAGATCCACGTGCTGTCGTCGGTTCCCATCACGGTGAGGTCGAACGTGCCGTGCGTCAGCCCGAGCGCGATGATCGAGGCGAGCATCAGCAGCGACCCGGCCATCGTGTAGATCACGAACAGGAGGGTCGCCCGCAGCCGGCCCGCGCCTCCCCAGACGCCGACGAGGAAGTAGAGCGGGACGAGCATGGCCTCCCAGAAGACGTAGAAGAGCAGCAGGTCCTGGGCGACGAAGACGCCGACGATCGCGCCCGTCAGCAGCAGCATCAGGCCGTAGTAGGCGCGCGGGCGCTCGCGGCCGGCCCAGAACGCGTAGCCGGTCGCGGCCGCGAGCACGACCACCGTCAGGCCGACGAGCCAGATCGAGAATCCGTAGAAGCCGACGTGGTAGGAGACGTGCAGGTCGCTGAACCAGCTCTGCCGCTGGTCGAGCTGCAGGCCCGGCTTGCCGAAGTCGAAGCGCGCGATCGCGTCGATCCAGAGCGCGACCTCCGCGAGCGCGAAGAGCAGCGCGGTCGAACCGACCGCGAAGGGCCGCAGCGGCAGCAGCCAGACGGCGAGCGCGCCCGCGACCGGGAGCAGGATCAGCGCGGTCGTGAGCCAGCCGGTGTCCATCAGCGCACCGCCACGAAGACGACCGTCACGACCGCGAGGCTGGCCGCGATCGCCAGCGCGTAGGTCCGCACGAGCCCCGTCTGCAGGCGGCCGGTCCCGAGGCCGAGCTCGCGCAGGCCCTCGGAGAGCTCGCGCACCGAGCCGAAGACGAGCGGCCGCTCGATCCAGCGGCCGAGCGCGTGCGCCACCCACACCGAGGGCCGGTAGAAGGCGGCGTCGTAGAGCTCGTCGAAGTAGAACTTGCGCTCGAGCAGCGTCTGGAGCCACGCGACCCTCGGCGCCTCCGAGGTGCGCGCTCCGTAGATCGACCAGCCGATGCCGAGCCCGGCGAGGCCGAGCAGGACGGCGAGCACCGACGAGATCGCCTCCTGGACCCCGGTTGCCTCGACGAGCGGCGGCGCGACCTGCGCCAGCCAGTCGGAGACGGGCGTCCAGACCTCGGCGAACTGAAGGAAGCCGCCGATCGCGGCCAGCACTGTGAGCAGGCCGACCGTGGCGGTCATCGAGAACGGCCCCTCGCCTGCGTGCTCGTGCGTCTCGTGGCCGTTGTGCGAGGGGTGGCCCTCGCGCGCGTGCGCGTGTGAGCTCGCCATCAGATGCTCGCGCACGAACGGCGACGGCTCGCCCCAGAAGACGATGAAGAACAGGCGCGAGGCGTAGAGCCCGGTCAGGAACGTGCCGGCCATCCCGGCGATCCAGAGCAGCTGCCCGTACCAGCCATGGTCGAGCGCCGCCGCCAGAATCGAGTCCTTCGAGAAGAAGCCCGAGAAGGGCGGGATCCCGGTGAGCGAGAGCGTGCCGACGACGAAGGCGACGAACGTGAACGGCATCAACCGCCGCAATCCACCCATCTTGCGGATGTCTTGCTCGCCGGCCAGCGCGTGGATGACGAGGCCGGCGGCCATGAAGAGCAGTGCCTTGAAGAAGGCGTGCGTCAAGAGGTGGAACTCGCCGTTGGCGAACGCGCCGAGGCCGACGGCCATGAACATGTAGCCGATCTGCGACATCGTCGAGTACGCGATCACCCGCTTGATGTCGGTCTGGACGAGCGCGATCAGGCCGGCCATGACCAGCGTGATCGCGCCGAGGCCTGCGGCAAGCTCGAGCACGCGCGGGGCCTGCTCGAAGAGCGGCGCGGTGCGGACGATCAGGTACACGCCGGCGGTCACCATCGTCGCGGCGTGGATCAGCGCGCTGACCGGCGTCGGGCCCTCCATCGCGTCGGGAAGCCAGGTGTGGAGCGGCAGCTGCGCGGACTTGGCGACCGCGCCGCCGAGCAGGCCGAGCGCGATCAGGTTCACCGCCCACGAGCCACCGAGCTGGTCGGTCTGCGCGAAGACGTCCTCGAAGTTGAGCGACCCCGTGCGCTGGATCAGCATGAAGAGCGCGAGCGCCATCGTCGCGTCGCCGATCGCGTTCATCACGAACGCCTTCTTCGCAGCCGCGATCGCCGCCGGCCGCTCGTGCCAGAACCCGATCAGCAGATAGGACGAAAGGCCGACGAGCCCCCAGCCGACGAGCAGGATCAGCAGGTTGCCGGCCTGGACGAGGAGCAGCATCGAGAAGACGAACAGCGCCATGTAGGCGAAGTAGCGCCGCTCCTCGTCGTCGCCCTCCATGTAGCCGATCGAGTAGGCGACGATCAGCATCCCGACCCCGGAGACGACCAGCATCATGAAGATCGAGAGCGGGTCGACGACGATGCGCAGGCCGAAGTCGAGCTGCCCCGCCGTCAGCCAGCTCCAGAGGGTCGACGCGTGGTAGCGCTGCTTCGGCGAGTCGCCGAGCAGGCCCGCGAAGGAGACCACCGCGGCCACGAAGGAGACGAACACCGAGGCCGTGGCGAGGTAGGCAGCGCCGCGCCGCGAGATGCGAGTCCCGGCAAGCGTGATCAGCAGGGCCGCAGCGAGCGGCGAGAGCAGACAGGTCCAGGCGGCCGGGATCATCCGCGCAGCGTCGAGAGCTTGTCGACGTCGAGGTCGAGCTTCTTGCGCGCGATCGCCACGATCAGGCCGAGCCCGACGACGACCTCGGAGGCGGCGACGGCCATCACGGTGAGCGCGAAGATCTGTCCGTCACCCTGCGCGTAGTGGCGCGAGAACGCGATCAGGGCGAGGTTGGCGCCGTTCAGCATGATCTCGAGCGAGAGCAGCACGATCAGCGGGCTGCGGCGGATCAGGACGCCGAGCGCGCCGGTGCAGAAGAGGAAGGTCGCGACCGCCAGGTACCAAACGATGTCGGGGCCCATCACGGGTGGATGCACCAGACCCTTCTGGTGCCCGTCATTCCAGAACGCGTATGCGTGCCCGGACCCATCATTGCTGGGCTCCCGGGGCGCCGATCTCCCGCGAGTGGCTGCCGAGGATCACGCCGCCCACGGCGGCGATCAGCAGCACGATCGAGGTGATCTCGAAGGCGAGCAAGTGGTTGGTCAGGAACAGCCGCCCGATCTCGTCGGGCCGCCCGTAGGAGACGTGGATCTCACCCTGGTGCGAGAGCCGGCTGCTGCTCTTGAGGCCGATCACGACGATCACTTCGACGAACAGCGCGGCCGAGGCGGCGACCGCTGCGAGCGCCTGCCAGCTCGGCCCTCCCGCCCACGGCGCGTCGGCGCGCCCGCCGAGGTAGGCGATCACGAACAGGAACATCACCATCACCGCGCCTGCGTAGACGAGCACCTGCGCCGCCGCGACGAACTCGGCCGAGAGCAGCAGGTAGAGCACCGCGAGCGAGGCGAGGTTCCCGATCAGCGAGAGCGCCGAGTAGAACGGGTTCGTGAACGAGATGACCGCGATCCCGGAGCCGAGGCACGCGAAGGCGGCCACCACCCAGACCGCCCACACCAGGACGTTGGCCACTAGGAATGTGCCTTGTAGTAGGGGATCGGCGTGTCGTAGAGGTCCGGGTCGGCGACCGGCACCCGCTTGATCGGCTCGGCCAGGAGCATGTCCTTCGTGTAGATCAGGTCGTCCCGCGAGTACTCGGAGATCTCGAACTCGTTGCCGAGGGTGATCGCGTCGAACGGGCACGCGAGCTCGCAGTAGCCGCAGAAGATGCAGCGGCTCATGTTGATCTCGTAGATGCGGGCGTAGCGCTCGCCGGGCGAGACGCGGTTGTCCGGGGTGTTCTCGGCGGCGACGACGCGGATGCAGTCGGCCGGGCACGCGGCGGCGCAGAGCGAGCAGCCGACGCACTTCTCGAGCCCGTTCTCGTGCAGGTGCAGCCGATGGCGCCCGCGGAAGCGTGGGTAGACGGGCCGCTTGTACTCGGGGTACTGCTGCGTGATCGGCTTCTTGAAGATCTGCTTGAAGGTGACGCCGAAGCCCTTGACGCTGTCGATTGGATTCGCCACTAGAAGGCCACCACGCAGGCCGCGGTCACGAGCGCGTTGATCGTCGCTACCGGCAGCAAGACCTTCCAGCCGAAGCGCATCAGCTGGTCGTAGCGCAGGCGCGGCAGCGTCGCCCGGATCCACATGAAGACGAAGATGAGCGCCAGCAGCTTGAGCAGGAACCAGAGCGGCCCGAGCGGTGCCCAGGGCCCATACCAGCCGCCGAAGAAGAGCGTCACCGAGAGCGCCGAGAGCGTGATCATGTTCACGTACTCGCCCATCTGGAAGAGCCCGAAGCGCATGCCGCTGTACTCGGTGTGGTAGCCGGCGACGAGCTCGGTGTCGGCCTCGGGCAGGTCGAACGGGGGACGGTTCGTCTCGGCGATCCCGCCGATGAAGAAGACGAGGAAGCCGATGAACTGCGGCGCGACGAACCAGATCGTGGCGTGCTGCTTCTGGACAATGTCGACCAGCGAGAGCGACTGGCCCATCAGCACGACGCCCAGGACGGCGAAGGTCAGCGACACCTCGTACGA
>DATLPH010000073.1:0-3014 GCA_035535855.1 Gaiellaceae bacterium | reverse complement strand
GCGCGCGTGATCAGGCTTGTCGAGCAGCGCCGTGCCGAGGCGGGCACAGCCGCGCAAGCGCCGGTCTCGTGAAGCCGAAGCCACGCGTCCCGGCCTGGCGCTGGGCAGCCTGGTGGTCGATCCTGGCCGGCGCCGTCGTCGTCTTCTACGTGTTGCTGACGCCGATCTGGATGGGCCTGCGCGCCGTGGCCTGGCTGGCCGACTTCCGCGCGCGCCGCCGGCCGGGCTACCGGCCGCCGGTCACGTAGAGCGCCGAAGCGATCCAGGGCGCGAGCTCGACCAGGAAGCGCGGGTCGATCGCGTGCGGCAGCGGGTACTCGCGATAGAGCACTTCCGCGCCCGCGGCCTCGAGCGCCTGCTTCGCGCGGCGACTCCACTCGACCGAGATCACCGGGTCGAGAGAGCCATGCCCGATCGCCACCGGCGACAGGGCCGGCTCGAGGTCGAGCTCGAAGCCCGGGACCGTCGGCATGAAGCCGCTCAGCGCGACGAGCGCCGCAGGTCGCGGGCGCCCGCGACCAAGGCCGAGCGCGTAGGTCATCACCGCGCCCTGCGAGAAGCCGCCGAGGACCGTGCGCTCGAGACCGATTCCCGTCTCCTCCGCCAGGGACGCGAGCCAGTCAGAGGCCGCTTCGTAGGTCGGCAGGAAGGTGCCGGGATCCGGGTAGCCGATCTCCTGCACCGCGTACCAGTGCGCGCCGCCGGGCGGCAGCTAGAGCGGGCCGCGCGGAGTCACGCCGAGCAGGCGGCGCTCCGGGTCGAGCAGGTCGAGCAGCGGGAAGAGGTCGTGCTCGTCGGCGCCACGGCCGTGGAAGAGGACGAGCAGGCCTTCCGGCTCGCTTGCGGCCGGCCGCTCGCGGTAGGCGAGGGTCACCTGCCCGCGCGGAGGGCGCGCAGGTCCGGCAGCGGCGTCAGCACCGGCTCGAGCCGATCGCGGAGGTGCTCGTAATCCGGCGGCAGAGCGAGTCGCTCGCCGAGGGTCTCCAGCGGCTCGTCGGCGGTGAACCCTGGTCCGACGGTGGCGATCTCGAACAGGACGCCGCTCGGCTCGCGGAAATAGATCGACTTGAAGTAGTAGCGGTCGATCACCGGAGTGGGCGAGGCGCCGGACTCGGCGACGCGATTCTGCCAGGCCTCGTGCTCGTCCATTGGTGAGGCCCAGGCGACGTGGTGGACGGTGCCTGCGCCCGGGACGCCGCGCTCGTCCGACTGGTCGTAGACGTACGAGCCGCCCCGCTGCTCGCCGCGCACCTCCCACGACGCGTCTCCCTCCGGCGCGAACTCGAGGGTCTGCTCGAGGAAGCCGCGGCTCTGCTCCGGGTCGCTCGCATACGCGCGAACGCTGTGGAAGCCCTGGAGCGCGAATTCCTTGGGCACCTCCGGGTGGTCGGCGATCAGGGGCTCGTCCTCGGTCTCGGCCGCGATCAGCGAATGGCGCAGCCCCTCGGGATCGCGGAACGAGAGACTTCCGTCCGCGCTGCGCTCGCCGGCGATGCCCTCATCCGCGAGCCGGTGCTCCCAGAAGTCGAGCGCCTCCGGCGACGCGACACGCCAGCCGACGGTGTGCACCATCCCTGCACCGGCCTTCCCGCGGCGCGCGCCCGGGTACTCGAAGAACGTGATGTCGTTCCCCGGCGTGCCCTCCTCGTCTCCGTAGAAGAGGTGGTAGACGGTCGGATCGTCCTGGTTGACGCTCTTCTTGACGAGCCGCAGGCCCAGCACCCGCACGTAGAAGTCGACGTTCGCCGGCGCGTCGCCGGTGATCGCGGTGACGTGGTGGACGCCCTCGAGCTTCACGGCACAAGGGTAGCGAGCGCGTGTCTCCGGGCGTCGCTGTGGGAAGATCTGCCGGGCAATGCGAGGAAACGGGCGCTACGTGTACGGCTTCGACGAGCCCTCCGAGGGCGGCCGCGAGCTGCTCGGGGGCAAGGGGATCGGCCTGGCCGAGATGACCCAGCTCGGCGTGCCCGTGCCGGCCGGGTTCACGATCACGACCGACGCCTGCCGCGCCTACACCGCCAACGGGAAGCAGCTTCCGGACGGCCTTCCCGAGGAGATCGAGCAGCACCTCGACGCGCTCCAGCAGAGCACCGGCAAGCGCTTCGGCGACACGCGCGACCCGCTGCTCGTGTCCGTGCGCTCGGGCGCGGCGGTCTCGATGCCGGGGATGATGGACACGATCCTCAACCTCGGCCTGAACGACGAGGCTGTCGAGGGCCTGGCCCGCAGCACGGACAACCCGCGCTTCGCGCAGGACTCGTACCGCCGCCTGATCCAGATGTACGGCGAGGTGGTCGAGGGAATCGACGCGCAGCGCTTCGAGCATGCGCTCGCCGAGCTGAAGAAGGCGCGCAAGGTCCAGCAGGACGTCGAGCTGGACGCGAGCGACCTGCAGGAGCTCGTCGGCGCGTACAAGCGGATCTACGAGGACGAGACCGGCGCCCCCTTCCCGCAGGACGCGCGTGAGCAGCTCGGTCGGGCCGTGCGCGCGGTCTTCGAGTCGTGGGATACGCCGCGCGCGCAGGTCTACCGCCGCGCGCACCGGATCCCGGACGACCTCGGCACGGCCGTGAACGTCGTCCAGATGGTCTTCGGCAACAAAGGCCCGGGCTCGGGCACCGGCGTCGCCTTCACACGCGACCCGTCCACCGGCGAGGCCGGGCTCTACGGCGAGTTCCTCGCCGACGCGCAGGGCGAGGACGTGGTCGCTGGGATCCGCACGCCCGAGCCGCTCGCCGCGATGGAGGGCCGCTTGCCCGAGGCGTTCCAGCAGCTGCTCGACACGATGCGACGGCTCGAGGAGCACTACAAGGACGTGCAGGACATCGAGTTCACGGTCGAGGACGGCCGGCTCTACCTGTTGCAGACGCGTTCGGCGAAGCGCACCGCGGCCGCAGCCCTGAAGGCGGCGGTCTCGATGGTGGACGAGGGCCTGATCTCGCGCGAGGAGGCCGTCGCGCGGATCGACCCCGCCCAGCTCGACCAGCTGCTGCACCCGATGATCGACCCGAGCG
>DATLPH010000072.1:0-2273 GCA_035535855.1 Gaiellaceae bacterium | reverse complement strand
GCCGAGCTCGCCGAGCTGGCGCGGGACCGCCAGCAGGAAGAGCGCGAGGCGGTGTCCGTTGGCTGAACTGCTCTTCTGGCCGGCATTGCTCGCCTACAGCGAGGCGGCGGTCGCCTACCTGAACGACGCGCGGCATCCCGGCACAGGTGGTCGGCTCGCCACCTGGGGCGTTCGCGTCGGCTGGCTCGTCCAGACCGCGCTCCTCGCGGTACAGGCCGCCCGCGCCGACGGCTTCCCCTGGTCGACCTGGGCCGGCTCGCTGAACCTCTTCGTCTGGCTCGTCGTTGGCGCATATCTGATCTGGGGCTGCCAGCCGCGCTACCGGCTGCTCGGTCTCGCAGTGCTGCCGCTCGCCGTCGTGCTGTTCGTGCTCGCCAGGATCGGCGGCGGAACGGGGATCGGCGACCGGAGTCACTACTCGAACGTCTTCCTCGTCCTGCACGTCGGGCTCGTCCTCGCGGCCTTCGCGGGTTTCACGCTCGCGGCCGCGCTCTCTGCGCTCTACCTGTGGCAGGAACGGCGCCTCAAGCGGCGGGAGAGCTCGATCCTCCGGTTGCACGCACCCGCGCTGGCCCGGTTGGACGACGTCGCGGCGCGCACGATCGCCTTCGCCCTGCCTGCGCTCACCCTCGGGATCGCCGTCGGCGTCGTGCGCCTCCGCGAGCACGGTGGCGGGCTCGACGCGCTGATGGCCGTCACCATCGTCACGTGGACGGTCTACGGCGCCTACCTCGCCTTGCGGCACTTCGCGGGCTGGCGCGGCCGCCGGGCGGCGTATCTCATCCTCGCCGGCTTCGTGCTCGTTGCCGTGGTACGCCTGGCACTCCCGGTCACCCACTTCGCGACATGAGCATCGTCCTCGTCGGCATCTCGCATCACAAGGCTCCCGTCGAGCTGCGCGAGCGCGCGGCGCTCGACCCGAAACACGCCGGGGACCTGGCCCGCACGCTTGCCGGCGACAATGGCGAAGCGGTCTGTCTGTCGACATGCAACCGCACCGAGCTCTACCTCGCGGACGAGTCCGCCGACGCAGCCGAGGAGAAGGCGGAGGCCGCGCTGCTCGCGCTCGAGTCGGAGCTCGGACCTGCGCTCTACCGGCTCCGCGGCGACGCTGCCGCGCTCCACCTCTTCCGCGTCGCCGCCGGGCTCGACTCGATGATCCCGGGCGAAGGGGAGATCCTCGGCCAGGTGCGCGCGGCGCACGACGGTGGTGCGACGGGACCGCTGCTCGACCGTCTCTTCCGGCAGGCGCTGCAGGCAGGACGGAAGGCGCGCACGCAAACCGCCATCGGCGAGAGCCCTGCGTCCGTTTCGTCGGCCGCGGCTGCCCTGGCAGAGCAGGTGTTCGGGGATCTACGCGACCGCAGCATCCTCGTCATCGGCGCCGGCAAGACAGGTGAGCTTGCGATTCGGAATCTCGTCTCGCGTGGCGCCTCGATCGCCTTCGTCGCCAACCGCACCGGCGAGCGGGCGGAGGAGCTCACGGAACGCTTCGGCGGCGAGGCCCTGCCGCTCGCGCGCATCGAGGACGAGCTTGCACGTGCCGATGTCGTGCTCTCGTCGACGAGCGCGCCGGGCTGGGTCCTCACGCGCGAACAGGTGGAGCGCACGCTGCCCGCACGGAAGGGCCGCCCGCTCTTCCTGATCGATCTGGCCGTCCCGCGCGACCTCGAACCGGCGATCCACGAGCTCGACGGTTGCTACCTCTACGACATCGACGACCTCGAAGCGGTGGTCGCGGAGACCCTGGCCGGCCGGCGCCGCGAGGCCGAGCGCGCCGAGACGATCGTCGCCGAGGAGGCGGACCGATTCCGCGCGTGGCAGGCGTCTCTCGAAGTCGTCCCGGCGATCACTTCGCTGCGCGCACGCGCCGAACAGATTCGCGACGCAGAGCTTCGCCGCGCGAAGCTGAACGACGCCGAGCGCCGCGCCGCCGAGTCGGTTACCGCGGCAGTCCTGAACAAACTCCTGCATCTGCCGACAATTCGCATGAAACAGGCAGCCGCAGCAGCCGACGGCGTGATTTATGCTGATGCGGTGCGTCACCTTTTCGGTCTCGAGGACGAGCGCTGAAGTCGGCGAACCTGATCGGCCGCCCGCTCCCCGTGCAGGCGCCGACCGCCTTCGTGCGCGTCCGCAGACGCCGGCTGTGCGGTCAGCCGCGGGTGAAGCCCACCTGGTGCCGTGCTGATCCGCGTCGGTTCCCGCGGCAGTAGGCTCGCGCTCACGCAGGCCGAGCTCGCGGCAGCGCGACTGCGTGGGCCCGGCATCGA
>DATLPH010000071.1:0-7180 GCA_035535855.1 Gaiellaceae bacterium | reverse complement strand
GCCGCGCCACGGCGAGGGAGGCACCGACTGCCGCCGCTGCACGGCCTCCGACGACGAGTACCTCTGGACGAACGAGAACTGGCGGCTCTGGTCGTTCGACGAGCCGACCGGCCTGCCGCTGATCGTGCTGCTCGAGTCGCGTGTGCATTACGCGGAGCCGGGTGACCTGCCCGACGAGCTGGCCGCGGAGCTCGGCATCCTCCAAGCCAAGATCGAGCGCGAGATCCGCGGGCTCGGGGAGATCGGCCGCGTCCACGTCTGCCGCTGGGGCGACGGCGGGGCGCACCTGCACTGGTGGTTCATCGCGCGACCGGCGCGCTTCCCGCAGCTGATCGGCAGCTTCGCCGCGATCTGGGACGACATCCTGCCGCCGGTCCCCGAGGATGTGTGGCGCGCCGACCTGCAGGCACTCGCCGCCGCGCTCGGTTGAGACGCATCAACCTCAAGGGCACCTCGGGCTCCGGCAAGACGACCTTCGGCGCAGAGCTCGGGCGACGGCTCGGCCTCCCCTACGTCGAGCTCGACGCGCTGCACCACGGCCCGAACTGGGCCGAGCCGACCGACGAGGAGTTTCGCGCGCGCGTGCGCGAGGCGATGGACTCGAGACCCGACGGGTGGGTGATCGACGGCAACTACGAGGGCAAGCTCGAGACGACGCTCACCGGCGAGGCCGACACGATCGTCTGGCTCGACCTCCCGCTCAGCCTGAAGCTGCGGCGCGTGTGGCGGCGAACGCATCAGCGGATCCGCGACGACGTCGAGCTCTGGAACG
The DNA here is from genome assembly GCA_035535855.1 of Gaiellaceae bacterium. GTDB lineage: Bacteria > Actinomycetota > Thermoleophilia > Gaiellales > Gaiellaceae > AC-32. The sequence continues at coordinate 6,408 of DATLPH010000071.1, read as the reverse complement.
GCAATCGCGAGTCTTGGCGCAATGCCCTCTGGGGCCGCAAGTCCCTGTTCTGGTGGATGGTGAAGTGCCACTTCCGCCAGCGGCGCGAGTGGCCGCGGCGCTTCGCAGGCGACCCGCGTTTCGTGCGACTCCGCTCGGTCGCGGAGGCGCGCGCCTGGCTCGAGGCTCGGGCGAAGGACTAGGATCAGGCGCATGGCTGTGACGAAGCCCGACCGGCTGTACTTCACCGGGGTGGACGAGGCGGACGAGCTGCTCGCCCGCGATCCGTTCGCGTTGCTCGTCGGGTTCGCGCTCGACCAGCAGGTGCCGGTGCAGACGGCCTTCGCCGGCCCGCTCAAGCTGCAGCAGCGGCTGGGGACGCTCGACCCCGGCGAGATCGCGGCGACCGACCCGGGACGGCTCGAGCAGGTCTTCCGCGAGAAGCCTGCGATCCACCGGTTCCCCGGCTCGATGGCCGTCCGCGTGCAGGATCTCGCCGCCGCGGTGGTCGAGGACTACGGCGGCGACGCGGAGCGCGTCTGGGGCGAAGCCGCCGACGGGAAGGAGCTGCGGAAGCGGATCTCGGCGCTGCCGGGCTTCGGCGAGATGAAGGTGAAGGCGCTGGGTGCGGTGCTGGCGAAGCGCTTCGGCGTCGAGGCCGCCCGGGAGCTCGATCCTGGCCACCCGACCCTCGGCGACGTGGACTCGCTCGAGGCGCTCGAGGAATACCAGGCGAAGAAGCGTGCGTACAAGGCGAAGATGCGCGCCGCGCAGGCCTGAGCCGACGTCACACTTCCGTCACAGTCCCGTCACACATCCGTGGGAGTTTCCCCGCTAGGCTCGCAGCGGGGAGGAGGTCTTCGGGTACCTGCTCCGAGGGTTCCGAATTGGACATGTCCGTGCCGATAGAGACGCTGTGAGAGCCCGCGCCGCCGCGTTCGCCGTCGCCCTGCTCGCGCTCGCCTGCGCGGGTGGGTCCGCGTACGCCCTGCGCGTCCCCGGCGCACCAAAGTGTCCGGTCTTCCCGAAGTCGAACCCGTGGAACAGGCCCGTCACCCACCTCCCGGTGGCCCGCAACTCCGCAGCGGTGATCGCCTCCATCGGCAACGGCACCGGCCTACATGCCGACTTCGGCTCCGGGCTCTGGGAGGGCTCGCCGATCGGAATCCCGTTCGACGTCGTCACCCGAGCCACCCCGCGCTCACGCGTCGGCTTCGAGTACTCGGACGAGAGCGACCACGTCGGCTACCCGATCCCGAAGGGCGTCCACATCGAGGGCGGCAGCGACCACCACGCGCTGCTGCTCGACCGCACCGCGTGTCGCCTCTACGAGCTCGGCGGGCTCGAGCGCCGCGGGGGCCGCTGGCACGCCTGGGCGGGCGCGACCTGGAGCCTGCGCTCGAACCGGGTTCGGCCCGCCGGCTGGACGTCGGCGGACGCGGCGGGCCTGCCGATCTTCCCGGGCCTCGCACGCTACGACGAGGTGCGCCGCGGCGTGATCGACCATGCGCTGCGCTTCACCGTCCAGCGGTCGCGCCGCGCCTACCTCTACCCCGCCCGCCACTACGCGAGCGACCTCACCGACCCGAGCCTGCCGCCGATGGGCCTGCGCGTGCGCCTGAAGGCGACCTTCGACGTGCGGCCGTTCCCGCGCCAGGCTCGGATCGTGCTGGTGGCGCTGAAGCGCTACGGGATGATCGTCGCCGACAACGGCGCGGACTGGTACATCACCGGCGCGCCGAACCGCGGCTGGTCGAACGATCAGCTGCACACGCTCGGCCGCGTCAAGGGCTCGGCCTTCGAGGTCGTCGACACGTCGAAGCTGCGCCCCTAAACGCGCCGACTCTGCAACAACTCGTCCACAACCGCCCCTGATCGCCAGGGCCGGTGACAGTCCCCGGGCGTGTCCGGAACGGCGCGCTTAGCGCGGGTCGTCGCGGTCGATGTTCCAGTGGCGCCCCACAGCGGCCAGCCAGCCGTCGTCGCCGCGCGGCCGAAGAACGAACCTGCTGATCACCCGCTGGCCGCCCTCGTGGTCGCCGTAGAGCAAGTCGACGGTCAGGTCCGAGCGGGCCTCGATCGCCGCGCGGGCCGCCGCAAACTCGGGCGCGTCGGGATCGCGGAACACGCCCTGCCAGAAGCCGACATCGTTGACGGGGACGTAGATGTCACGCGTCAGCCGGACGAACTCGGTGGGATCGGCGTGACCGTCGTCTCCATGCAGGAGCCTCGGGTAGAAGTCCCAGCCGTGAAGCACCGCAATCCCGGCGCCGACGTTGCGGAGCGCCATGGCGAGGTAGATCGCCGACTCCCCCACCTCGGCCACGCCGCGGCCGCCCTCGGCGATCACCCATTTGTCGTCGACGAAGCCGATCTTCTGCGGCGGGTCGTCCAGCTTCGACGGCACCAGCAGAGGCCGCAGCCCGGCCAGTAGCGAGCGCTCGGCAACCCGTGCCGCGCGATTCGCCGAGCGGACCGAGGCGAAGGTAGCGAGTGCGAGCACGAGCGTTCCGGCCGCGGTCGCGAGCGCGGAGATCGTGACCCAGTCAGTAGCGACCGGCACGCCGTGACTTTACGGCGGCCAGCGCCGCCCAGTAGCCGCACATCCCGTGGATGCCGCCACCGGGCGGCGTCGAAGCCGAGCAGAGGTAGACGTTCTCGAGCGGCGTCCGGTACGGCACGAGACCCGGCGCGGGCCTCGCGATCAGCTGGCCAAGGTCCATCGCGCCGCCGTTGAAGTCGCCGCCGACGATGTTGCGGTTGCGGGCCTCGAACTCCGCCGGCCCGATCGTGTTGCGCGCGAGCACGAGCTCGCGGAAGCCGGGCGCGAAGCGCTCGACCTGCGCCTCGATCCGCTCGGTCAGGTCCTCTGCCGAGCCGTTCGGGACGTGGCAGTACGCCCACGCGCTGTGCTTGCCGGCCGGCGCTCGCGTGTCGTCGAACACCGTCTGCTGGACGAGCAGCACGAAGGGACGCTCAGCGGTGCGGCCGCTCCAGGCCGCCCACTCGGAGTGTGCGATCTCGTCGAGCGTTCCGCCGAGATGCACCGTGCCCGCCCGGCCGCACTCCGGAGCCCTCCAGGGGATCGGCCCGTCGAGCGCCCAGTCGACCTTGAAGGCGCCCGGTCCGTACCGGAACCTGCCTAGCCGCCGCTCGTAGCGCGCGGGGAAGCGGCCGTGCGCGAGCCGGAGGAGCTCGCGCGGCACGACGTCTGCGAGCACGAGCCGGTCCTGCGGCAGCTCGTCCACCGGTGAGTCGGTGACGAGCGAACCGCCGAGCTCGTGGACCCGTTCCACCAGCGCGTCTGCAAACCGCGACGCGCCGCCGCGCGCGAACGGCCAGCCCACCGCATGGCCAAGCACGCTCAGCACGAGGCCGAAGCCGCCGCTCGGCCGCCGCTCGAGCGGAAGCATGGAATGGGCGCAGTGGCCGGCGAACCAGGCCCGCGCCCGTTCGGTCTCGAACAGCGACTCGGACGCCGAGCGCGCGTCGCTCAACGCCAACCGGGCGGCGGTCGCGAGCGGGCGGAGGCCGGCCGCCCTCGCCGCCCGCAAGGTCCGACGTGGGGGCGGCGGCAGCCGCCCGAGCAGGAGGGGCGCCAGCTCCTCCCATGCGACGACGAGCGGCTCCACGAGCCGGCGGTAGGCGTGGCCGTCACGCCCGAGGCTCTCGACGGTCTCGTCGATCCCGCGCTCGAGCATCACCGCTGTCCCGTCGTCGAGTGGATGCGCCGCCGCCGCGCCCGGGTGGACCCACTCGACGCCCAGGTCGAGGCTCCGGAAGAACGGCGAGGCCGCCGCGAGCGGCTGGACGGTCCCGCAGACGTCGTGCAGGAAGCCCGGCAGCGTCAGCTCCTCGGTGTGCACGCCGCCGCCGAGATGGCCGGCCGCCTCGCGCACCTCGACCTCCACTCCGCGCTGCAGCAGCGCGATCGCCGCCGCCAGCCCGTTCGGGCCCGAGCCGACCACCAGTGCGCGGCTCACTTCCGCAACCGACGCAGGGCCGGGCCGAGCGCCTGCCCGCCCTGCAGCACGGGCTCGAACAGGTCGCCGTGCTGCTCGACCCGCTGGAGTGCCTCCTTCATGCCGAAGTCGCGCGGCCGCAACTTCTCGCCGAGCTCCTCCCAGCGCAGCGGCGTCGAGACCGGCGCGCCCGGCTTGGGCCGCACCGAGTACGCGGAGGCGATCGTCTTGCCGTGCCCGTTCTGGCGGTGATCGACGAGCACGCCGCGCCGCTTCTTCTTCAGCCACTCGGTGGTCACGAGGCCCGGGTTGTCCGCTTCGAGCCGTCGTGACACGCGCTCGGCGAGCTCGTAGGTGTCGGGGTACGTGTACCGGCGCGCGATCGGCACGAGCACGTGGATCCCGTCGGCGCCGCTCGTCTTCACGTATGACCGCAGCTCGAGGCCCTCGAGCGCCTCGCGGACGAGGTGCGCGACCTTGATCGCCTGCACGAACCCGTTGCGCGACTCGGGCGGGTCGAGGTCGAAGACGACGTAGTCTGGCCGCTCCGGCTTGTCGACCCGCGAGTACCAGGCGTTCATGTCGATGCAGTTCATCTGCACCATCCAGACGAGCGCGGCGGGCTCGTTCACGAGCGTGAAGTCGACGAGCCGCGACCCCCCTTCTCGGGGCCACGTCCGGAACTGCCGTGTCGGGACCCAGGCCGGCTTGCCCTTCGGCGCCTGCTTGTGGAAGTACGCCTGGCCGCGAATGCCGTAGGGGTAGCGCTTCAGCGTGAACGGCCGGTCGCGGAGGTGCGGCACGATCGCCTGGCCGATCTCCGCGTAGTAGTCGGCGAGGTCGTGCTTCGTCACGCCTTCGCCGGGGAAGAGGACCTTGTCCGGGCTCGTCAGCCGCACGCGGCGGCGCCCAACGTGGAGCTCCAGGTCAGACACGGCGAGTCCAGTGGAGCACGGTCGTGATCTCGAGCCGGTACGACGGCCCGAGCAGCGCCAGGAGCGTGCGCTTCAGCTCTTCGCGCTCGGCCGGACCGAGTGAGGCGATCGAGCTGACGGTGGCAAACAGCTCGACTACCTCCGCGCCCGAAAGCTCGGTGGAGCAGCCGAAAGCCTCCTCGACGAGGGGCTCGAAGGCCCCGCCGGCAAACGCGTCGAGCGGATCGGCCATCCCGGCTTTCGCCGCCGCCCGGCCGGACCTGACGTAGACCTCGTCGAGCAGCGCCTGCGCCTCGGCCGGCAGCGGCGGGTCGAGCGAGTTCACCGTCCGGTCGTCGCCGTCGCTCCACCAGTGGTTCCAGAGCAGCGCGACCCCGCCGCGCGGCCGGAGCACGCGCGTCAGCTCGGCCACGGCGGCCGGGCCGTCGAACCAGTGGAACGCGTCGCCGACGAAGACCGCGTCCGCGGAGTCGTCCGTCAACGGGATCCGCTCGGCGGTCCCGGCGAGCACCTCGATCCCGGCTGAGCGCCCGGCCAGCACCGCCCGCATGTCGTCGTTCGGCTCGACCGCCACGACCTCGGGGAACCGGCGGGCGAGGGCGCGCGTCAGCTTGCCCGACCCCGCGGCGAGGTCGACGACGCGCGCCGAGTCGGCGCTGAGGCCCAGCGCCTCCTCCGCCCACCGCAGCGCCTCGAGCGCGTACTCAGGGCGCGCGTCGTCGTACTCCGCCGCGATCCGCCCGAAGCTGAACGCCAGCTCAGGCAAGGCGTGTCCAGTAGGCGACGGTCTTCACGCGGCGGCGGAGCTCCCCGGGCGGGACGAGCGCCCGGAGCCGGTCGGCGAACGCCGCCCGCTCCCCGTCCGGCTGGACGGCGATCGAGCTCACCGAGAGCAGGTTCGCGATCCAGCCCTCGCGGTCGCTGACCAGCTCCCGCTCCAGCTCCTCCTCGCGCAGCTCCTTGAAGCCTGAGCCAACCAACGGCTCGCGCCATTGGCCGGACAGCACCTTCGGCAGCCCCGGCGCACCGCCGCGGCTGAAGGCCTCGTCGATCACGGCGTCGGCCTCCTCGCCCACGTCCGCGTGCTCGAGCGGGATGTTCCAGAACACTGCCAGACCGCCACCCGGCCGCAGCACGCGCTCGAGCTCGGACACGGTCGCGCGCGTCGCGAACCAGTGGAAGGCCTCGGCGGAGAAGACCGCGTCGACCTCGTCATCGTCGAGCGGGATCGCCTCCGCGTTGCCGCGCCGCGAGTCGGCCCCGGGCACGACCTCCTCGAGCACCGCGCGCATGGAGTCGTCGGGCTCGACCGCGACGACGCGCTCGAAGCGCGGCACGAGGGCGCGAGTCAGCTTGCCGGTGCCCGCGCCGAGGTCGAGCACATCCGACTTGGGCCCGAGCCCGAGGTCGACGGCGATCCGGTCGAGCAGCTCGCCGGGCCACTCCGGCCGGCCGAGCTCGTACTCGCGCGCCGCGCGCCCGAACGCGTCGGGCGGCGCCTCCTTAGGAGACACCTGCGAGAAGGAAGGCGC
>DATLPH010000070.1:0-2301 GCA_035535855.1 Gaiellaceae bacterium | reverse complement strand
GCTCGAGGTCGCCTTCAGGCGCGACGCGCCGGATGCGCCACGCTCGACGCTCTGGTTCGCCGTTCCGGCAACCGCGGCGGTCGTTCTGCCTCTGCTCGCGCGCCGCCGCTTCCCCTTCGCCGCGCCGGCGGCGGTCTGGCTGGTCGCAGCCGTGCTCTCGTTCATCGACGGGCGCCTCGTCGTGTTCACCGTCACCGCCTCCGTGGCCGGGATGGCAGCTGCAGTGTTGCTGGGCAACGTTCGGAATGAGGTTCAGGCCCGCCTGGGGCTGCTGATCGTGGTCGGCGGGTCGGCGGTCGTCGTCGCCGACAAGCCCGATCACGCGACGGGCGAGCTCGTCTTCATCCCGGTCCTGTTCGCGATCGGGTGGCTGGCGGGCTTCGCGCTCCGCGAGCGAGGTGCGCAGGCCGAGGCGGCCGAGGAGCGGGCGGCCCAGGCGGAGCGGGAGCGCGACATCGCGAGCCGCCTCGCGGTGGCCGAGGAGCGCGCCCGGATCGCTCGCGAGCTGCACGACGTCGTCGCGCACGCTGTCAGCGTGATGGTGCTGCAGGTCGGGGCGGTCAGGCACGGGCTCCCGGAGGCCGAGGATCGCGACGCGCTCGAGAGCGTCGAGCACGCCGGCCGCACCGCGCTGACCGAGATGCGCCGCCTCCTCGGGGCAATGCGCAGCGACGGCGAGAGCGCCGAGCTCGCGCCCCAGCCGGGCCTCGACGATCTCGACCCGCTGCTCGAGGAGCTTGGCCGCGCAGGACTGCCCGTACGGCTCCACGTCGAGGGCGAGCGCTACCCGCTCCCGCGCGCGCTCGATCTGTCCGCGTACCGAATCGTCCAGGAGGGCCTGACGAACGCGCTCAAGCATGCGCAGGCCGCCGAAGCCGAGGTGACCGTGCGCTACCGGGCCGAGGAGCTCGAGCTCGAGGTGCGCGACGACGGCCGGGGCTCGGCCGACAGCGATGGCCTCGGCCACGGCCTCGTCGGAATCCGCGAGCGCGTCAAGATCTACGGCGGTCAGATGACGGCGGGCACCCCGACCGAGGGCGGCTTCGTGCTCTCGGCGCGTCTTCCCCTCGGGGAGACCCAGGTATGAGCATCCGGGTGCTCGTCGCCGACGACCAGTCGATGGTGCGGGCCGGCTTCCGCATGCTCCTCGCCCAGGAACCGGACCTCGAGGTGGTCGCCGAGGCCGCCGACGGTCTCGAGGCCGTCGACAAGGCGGCGCGCTTCAGCCCGACGGTGGTCCTGATGGACATCCGTATGCCCGAGCTCGACGGGCTCCAGGCGACCCGCCGCATCCTCGCTGCCGACCCGGCCGCGCGGATCCTGATCCTCACGACCTTCGATCTGGACGAGTACGTCTACGAGGCGCTCCGCGCCGGGGCGAGCGGCTTCGTCCTCAAGGACGATCCGCCCGAGCAGCTGATCGCGGCGATCCGCACCGTCGCGGCCGGCGACGCACTCCTCTCCCCCGCGGTGACGAAGCGCGTGATCGGCCAGTTCGCGCGCCTGCAGCGGCCCGAGCCGCCGAAAGGCCTCGACGAGCTGACCGCCCGCGAGGTAGAGGTCTTCCGGCTGATCGCCGACGGCCGCTCGAATGCCGAGATCGCGCAGGAGCTCCACATCAGCGAGACGACGGTCAAGACGCACGTGACGCACGTCCTGCAAAAGCTGGACCTGCGCGACCGCGTCCAAGCGGTCGTGCTCGCACACCAGGCCGGGCTCGTCGCGACGGATTAGGCGTCAGACGGAGTCGGTGGACGCCCCGGGTCCGCGCGCCGACCACTCGCGCAGCTCGTACCAGTGCGACCCACGCAGCGCCTCGGCGACCTGCGGCTCTGTGTGGGCGGCGTAGAAGACGTTGTGGTCGAGATCCGCGCAAACCGCCACATCCTGCAACGACACTTCCTGGAGCTCGGCCAGCACGTCGGCCGGGAGCTTCGCCTCCGCGACGGTGTAGTGCATGAACTGGAGCTCCGGCGCGACCTCCATCAGGAGCGGCCAGTCGGGACAGCTGCGTGAGCTCACGTGCCCGGCCTTCCCGCCACGGCCGGTCGCTGCAGGCGCGCCCGCTCGACAACGCCCGCGAGGGCACGGATGAACGCCGGGTCGTCGTTCAACGACACGATCCGCTCAAGCGCGAGCCCGAGCTCCCCCGCCTTCTCGCGCGCTTCCACGTCCAGGTCCCAGAGGATCTCCAGATGGTCGGAAACGAACCCGACCGGAGCCACCAGCACGGAGCGCACGCCGTCCTCGTGGAGCCGCTCGAGCGCGTCGAGGATGTCCGGCCCGAGCCACGGCTCGCCG
>DATLPH010000069.1:0-21996 GCA_035535855.1 Gaiellaceae bacterium | reverse complement strand
GCGTTCGAGCGCAGGAGCGAGCTGCCGCTCGTCCTGGTCCTCAGCATCACCGCCGCGAACCGGCCGCGGTACCGAAGCTCGAGCGTGCGCTCGGCGCGGTCACCCGGCGCGAGCCCCTCGACCCGGGCGAGGGCGCGCGGGCCGACCGAGAGCCTGGGCCGGTGGCTTGAGACCTTTCCGAGCGGGCTGGCACTGGCAAAGCCGGCGCAGAGGCCGAGCGCGGTCATGGCCGTCGTCGCTGCGAGGAGCGCGCCAGAGGCGAGAACCCGGCCCGGCCGGCCCTGCCGTCCGCTGTGGCCGAGGAGAGGCACGTGGCGGCTCGCTACTGGCTGGTGCCGGCGCGCTGGACGCCGGTGAACGTGTAGCCGACCGTCGACGAGAGGTTCTGGAGGCTGTTGCCCGCGGTGCTCGGCAGTGTGACGGTGACCCGCAGGTGGTCGGTCGAGCCGGCGGTCAGCGTGAGGTTCGAGAGGGCGACGTTGCTGCCGACCAGCGGACGCGACGCGAGCACCGAGGAGGTCGAGCCGCTGCAGGTGTACGTGTAGGGCGGCCCCGCCTCCGTCCAGGCGACCGAGCACTTGTCGATCGCGAGCTGGAGGCCGTCGGTCGTGTCGGTGTCGAGCGCGGTCGAGGTGGTGGCGTTCGTCGTCAGCGTCGCCGAGCCCAGGTCCACGGTGCCGGCGTAGTTGAGGTCGATCGCGCGCTGCATCGTGTCACCCGCGGCGATGGCGCTCGCGCCGGTGCCGAGCCGGTTGGTCGGCCCGGAGGTCAAAGAGAGGGTGCCGCTCGCGATCGTGTGACTCGTGCTCGTCGAGCTGGTGAAGGTGGCAAACGTGCCCAGGCCGGCGATCGCAGCCGCCGCGCAGAGCACTGCGATCGAGGCGATCACCTTGTTCGTGGTCGCGCCGGGCGTAAGGGTGTGCCGCCGCATCACGTCATGTGTCGGCAGCAGAGGGAGCGCTCGTCTCCCCTTTTCGGGGGTGCCTCTCAGTCGAGGTAGTACGAGTAGCTGACGACCGCGCGATCGGTGACGGACTTGACGCAGCCGGGGTTGCCCCCGCCTCCGCACAAGGGCGAGATCCAGTAGTAGAGCTTGATCACGAGGTTGTTGGCCTTCGTGACGTCGTTCACCTCCGGCAGGGAGACGATGTCGCTGGCGAAGGTCGTGCCGCTGTTCGTGCAAGCGACCGGCGAGCCCGCGCTGCCGTGCGTGGCGAGCGAGGTCGCGCCGTTGAACGTCTCGAGGTAGTAGCAGAGGGTGCCGCCGTTCGTGACCGCCGCCGAGGCGTGCCACACGTTCGTGAGCGAGACGGCCGTGACGACCGAGCCGGTCGGTACGAAGGGCTCGAGCGTGAGCTTGAGGTACTTCGTCGTTGCAGGGGCGGCAGAGGGCCAGTTCGAGGCCGCCTGGTACGTGGTCGCGTCGACGGTTTCGAGCGCCCAGGGCAAAGCCGCCGGGGCGCCGCTCGTGTCGTCCACGGCCTGGATCTCGTAAGCGGTGAACGCGGTGTAGGGGGTCGAGCCGGTGAGCGTCGCGAGGTCGATGTTGACCGTCTTGGTCTTCGTGCCGGTCTCCCAGACGTAGGCGCGGATCACGAGCCCGTTCGCCCGGTCTGTGCTCGACACCTCGGGGATCGCGGTCGAGAACGTCGCCAGCGTGGTGCCGGTGCTGCAGCCCGTTGCGGCCGCATAGCTCCCGTGCGTCCCGATCACGCTGCCGCCCGAGCGCACGTCGAACCAGAAGCACGCGTTGCCCGACTGGCCGCCTCCTGAGCTCGCGAGGCGGAAGTTGAACTGCGCCCCCGAGACGGAGAGGCCCCCAGGGCGAGCGCTGCTCATCGTCAGCTCGACATAGGTGTTCGTGCCGGAGGCGATCGCCGTCGAGGTCGTCGCCACCGTGCCGTCGGCGTAGGAGTAGGCGTCGGACCTGTTCGACTCGGCGCCGCTGCTCGCGTCGCGGAAGTCCTGAGCGGTCAGCGAGCGTGGGCCGGGAAAGATGCGCTTGGTGGCGACCGTCTGCGGCCCGCCGGTGTTCAGCGAGCTGAAGCCCGCGAGGGCACCCGAGACCACGACGAACGCGGCGATGGCGGAGCCGACGACCGCGCCCCAGCGGAGGGGCCGCCGCAGCGGCTTCGGCTCAGCCGAGCGAGCGCGCAGCATCGTGGGCCTCGTTGCTTCCGCCGGCTCCTGGAGCGCGCCAGATCCGCCACAGGCCGAACAGCGCGAGCAGCAGCGGCAGGCCGAAGACGGCCAGTGTCCGGACGTGGGGGCTGCGCAGCCAGACGATGCCCCAGCCGGCCTTCGGGACGACGCCTTGCACGCGCCAGGCGGTCGTCCCGTGCAGCTCGGCGAGCCACGGGTCGGCGGCATTGTTGGCGTCGCCCTTCGTGCGGACGAGCGTCTTGCCGCTGCGTCGCACCACGGCGATCACGCGGTGTGTCTGCACGTGGTGATCGCCGACCGGGATGTGGTAGCTGATCATCTGCCCGACGCGCACGTCGCCGAGCCGCTCGGGCCTGACGACGATGAGATCGCCCGGCGCGAACGCAGGCTTCATGCTCCCCGAGAGCACGGTCTCGGTCCGATACCAGCCGGTGTGCGGGAGCAGCCCAAGCAGCACGAGGACGAAGATCGCCAGCCCCAGGCCCACGCGAGCGAGCAGCTCCGCGGCCCGGCCGAGGGCAGGCAGACGGAGCGCCTGCCCGGCGCTCCGTCTGCTGCTTGCGCTTCGAGCGCGCACGCGACCCCGGCTACTTGCTGGTCGCGGTGCGCTGCGTGCCGGTGAAGGCGTAGCTGATCGTGGACGACTGGTTCTGGAACGTGTTCCCAGTCGCGCCCGGGAGTGTCAGGGTGACGCGCAGGTGGTCGGTTGCTCCCGCGGTGGTCGAGCCGAGGTTCGAGAGCGCGAGGGTGCTCCCGATCACCGCCCTGGAAGCGAGCACCGTCGAGGTCGAGCCGCTGCAGGTGTAGGTGTACGGAGGGCCGGCCTCCGTCCAGGCGACCGAGCACTTGTCGATCACCATCTGCAGTCCGTTCGTCGCGTCGGTGTCGAGCAGCGAGCTGGACGTCGCCGTCGTCGTCAGCGTGATCGAGGCGAGGTCGAGCGAGCCCGAGTTGATCAGGTCGACGCTGCGCTGGAGCGTGTCGCCGGGGGCGATCGCCGTCGCGCCGATGTTGAGCCGGTTGGTCGAGGCGCCGGTCGCGCCGAGCGCGATCGTGACCGTGCCGGACGAGACGGTGTGGCTCGTCGAGGTCGAGCTGGTGAAAGTCGCAAAGGTGCCGAGGCCGGCGATGCTTGCCGCCGCGCCGAGCACGGCGAGTGACGCGAGTAGCTTGCGCGTGGGGGACCAGCCGCCGCTGCCGGTCGCGCGCGATCGAGTTGCAGAACGCAAGTTCATCTCCGGGATCTCCTGTCGTCGGTTGTTGCCGCGTGGTGCTGGCCTGGTCATCGGCGGGCCGGGAGTCCCTCTTTAGAGTGAAAAGGGGGGTTTCAAAAGGCAACCCTGCAGTGGGCTTTCGAGGCCGGGGTACCCTGGAGCGGTGGCGACGCACATCGACGCCGGCAGGCAGGTCGACGAGCGGCTCTGGCTCTGGCGTGCGGTGCTCGTCCTGGTCCGGCCGCGGGAGGTGCTCGAGGGCCTGCGCGACGACTCGGACCCGGCTGCCCGCGCGCGCAGCGAGGCTGTGCTCGCGCTCGCGCTGCTCTCCGGGATCGGCGGAGTGCTCTGGACGCCGATCGCAGGCACGATCATGAATGACGTCACGCTGGACGGGCTGGACGTCGCGATCTGGGCCTTCCTGGGCGGGAGCCTCTACGGGGCCGCGGTCTACTTCGTCGGCGGGCTCGTCCTGTACGGCCTGACGCGCGCGGTCGGGAGGATCACCTACCGCCAGGCGCGGCACCTGCTCGCGTTCGCCTCGGCCCCGATTGCGCTATCGCTGCTCGTCTGGCCGGTGAGGCTGGCCGCCTATGGCGAAGACGTCTTCAGGGGCGGCGGCGCCGACCACGGTGCCGGCAACACCGCCTTCGTCCTGCTCGAGGTCGCGTTCGTCGCCTGGTCGGTCGCGCTACTCGTGGTGGGACTGCGCGCGCTCGTGCGCCGCTAGCCACGCCTCGAACTCCTCGAGCTCCTCGTCCGGGATCGCGTAGGTGTGCTGCTCCTCCGGGAAGCGGCGCTCGCGGACGTCGTCGACATATGCCGCGAGCGCGCGCTTGGCCTCGCCGGCGAGATCGGCGTAGCGCTTGACGAAGCGCGGGGCCTTGCCCGCATAGAGCCCGAGCAGGTCGTGCCAGACGAGGACCTGGCCGTCGCAGCCCGCGCCGGCCCCGATCCCGATCGTCGGCACCTCCAGTGCCTCGGTCACGCGCGCCGCGACGGGAGCGGGCACGGCTTCGAGCACGATCGCGAAGCACCCTGCGGCCTCCAGCGCGAGGGCGTCCTCGAAGAGCCGCTCGGCCTTCGCCGCGGTTCTGCCCTGGGCCTTGAACCCGCCGAGCATCGTCGCCGATTGCGGGGTCAGGCCGACGTGACCCATCACCGGGACGCCCGCGCCGACGATCGCCTGCACGCGCGACAGCGTCGGCCCCGCGCCCTCGAGCTTGACCGCGTCGGCGCTCGCCTCCTTGACGAAACGGACCGCGTTCTCCACGGCCATGTCGTCGGAGACCTGGAACGAGCCGAAGGGCATGTCGGCGATCACGAGCGGCCGCTTGGCGCCGCGCGTGACCGCGCGCGTGAGCATCAGCAGCTCGTCCATCGTGACCGGCACCGTCGACTCGTTGCCGAGGACGACCATTCCGGCCGAGTCGCCCACGAGCACGAGCTCGACGCCCGCCTCGTCGGCGATGCGCCCGCTCGGGAAGTCGTAGGCGGTCACCATGGCCAGCTTCTGCCCGCGGCGCTTCAGCTCTGCGAGCTCGGTCAGCGGCAGCTTGCCGTGGGTCCAGGACGCGTAATTGCTCACGATGGATCTCCTTCCAGGACGACATTGTCGATCAGGCGCGTCTTGCCGACGCGCACGGCGGCGGCCAGGACGCGAGGCTCGAAGTCGGCCTCTTCGAAGTAGTCGACTTCGAGCCCGTCGAGCAGGCTCCGATCGCGGGCCTCCAGGGCGCGTCGCAGCGAGAGCGCCCGCTCGCGCTCCTCGGGCGAGAGGTAGGCGTTCCGTGAGGAGAGCGCGAGGCCGTCCTCGTCGCGCACGGTGGGGAGGACGCGGATCTCGACAGGCACGGCGAGGTCGTGCACCATCCTTCGCACGACCGCGACCTGCTGCGCGTCCTTCTGGCCGAAGTAGGCGCGGCGCGGCCGGACGAGGTTGAAGAGCTTCAGGCAGATGGTGGCGACGCCGCGGAAATGGCCCGGCCGATGCTCGCCTTCCAGGCGCGCTCCGAGGTGCTCGACCTCGACCCAGGTCTCGAAGCCCGGCGGGTAGATCTCCTCCGCGCTCGGGACGAAGAGCACGTCGACGCCGGCGTCCTCGGCGAGGCGGGCGTCCTGCTCCTGGTCACGGGGGTAGGCGCCGAGATCCTCGCCCTCGGCGAACTGCGCCGGGTTGAGGAACAGGCTGGCGACGACGAGCTCATTCTCCTGGCGGGCGGCCCGGAAGAGCGACAGATGGCCTTCGTGAAAGGCGCCCATCGTCGGCACGAGCCCGATTTCCCCGTCGAGTGCGAGCTCGGTAGCCGTGCGCACGACCCTCATCGCGCGGTCGCCTCCGCGAGCACGTCGTAGAGCGGCTCGAGGTCGGGGCGCGCCTCGCGGATCGCCTTGCGGTGAGCCTCGACGGTCTCCCAGTCGCCGCGCTCGATCGGGCCGGTGAGCTCGAAGCCGTTTTCGATCGTGCGGCGCATCAGCGGCTCCAGCGCCTCCGGCGGTGCGCCCGCCGCGGCGACGAGCCCGGCCGCGGCCTCGTGCAGCGTGACCAGGTAGTTCGAGGCGACGACGGCGCCCGCGTGGTAGAGCGGCCGGTCGGAGTCCTCGAGCGGGAACGGCTCGAGCCCGAGCACCCGCGCCAGCTCGAAGCCGAGCTCACGTGCCTCGCCGGTCTCGGCGGTGACGGCCGCCCACGCGCCGTCGAGCTGCTCGGGTCCTCGCGCGAGAGTGAAGGTCTGCAGCGGGTGGAGCGAGAAGCGGCGCTCGTGCGGGTCGAGCGCCGAGAGCGGTGTTGCCCCGCTGACGTGTCCGATCCAGCCATGCCCCGGGGACAGTCCCTGGGCCACGTCCCGAATGGACGTGTCCGGCACGCAGATCAGCGCGAGCTCGGCGTCGTCCGCGCGCAGCTCGACGCCGCGCTCCTCGAGACGGGCGGCGATCGCCGAGCCGACACGGCCGCGACCGATGACGTTGACGCTCCTGACCATCGAAAGCTCCAGTTCCGCAGGGGATACCGGGCGGCGGGAAGTCTAGCTCGCGAGGCGCTCTTCGAGCGCTCGCCGCACGTCGGGCCAGTCCTCGTCGATCACGGCGTACCAGGCGGAGTCGCGCCGCTCGCCGCCGCGAACGAGCATGTGTCTGCGGTGAATTCCCTCGAATACGGAGGGAATTGCCGCCAGCGCCGCGCGCGCCCGCTCGTTGAACGCGTCCGTCTTGAACTCGACTCGCAGGCAGCCGACGTCTTCGAAAGCGTGCCGGAGCAGGAGGTACTTCGCCTCTGTGTTCGCTCCGGTTCCCCACGTCGACGAGTTCAGCCACGTATTGCCGATCTCGAGGCGGCGGTGCTCCGGCCAGAGGCTCATGTAGCTCGTCGACCCCACGACCTCGCCGTCGCGGAGCACCGCGAAGGGCCGCCGGTCGTCGTTCGGCCGCAGCGCGTCGGCGATCCACGCCTCGACGTCGCGCGTGATCATCCAGGTCCAGACGCGCTCGTCGGCGGCCGCCGCGCGCAGCCCTTCGACGTGCTCCGGCCCGAGCGGCTCCAGCACGACGATCCGGCCTTCGAGTCGAGCGGCGAGATTTTCGAACACGTCTCGTGCATGATGATGGAGACGTGGGCCGTCACACGGGGGCTGAGAAAGCGGAGCTTCTGCTCGCGGCCGCGCGCTACCTGAACGAGACACTCGAGCTGGAGCGCGTGTATGACCGCTTCCATCAGCTGCTCGGCGAGGCGGTGCCGCACGGAGGCGTGATCGTCTCGTCGTTCGACGCCGAGACGGAGCTGATCAGCTGCGACTACGCCTGGGTGGACGGGGAGAAGCTCGACCCAGCGATCCTGCCGCCGCTGCCGCTCAACCGCGAGGGGGGCGGCATGCAGAGCCGTGTGATCATGACCGGCGAGCCGCTGGTCGTGAACGACGTGCCCGAGCAGGTGAAGGATCCCGGCGGCGTCTACTACGAGCTCGACAGCAAGGGCCAGATGCGGAAGCTCCCGGCCGACGGGCCACCCGAGGTCCAGTCGGCGATGATGCTGCCGGTCAAGCACGAGGGCGAGGTCGTCGGCGTCGTCCAGCTGATGCACGAGAAGGCGCGCTACGACGAGGAGCAGCTCGAGCTGGCCGAGGGCCTGATCGGCCTGATGGCCGGAGCCGTCCGCAACGCGCGGCTGCACGAGCGGGCGAAGGAGGAGGCTGCGGCTCGCGCGCGCGCCGAGGCGACGGCCGCGGCACGCGAGCAGGCGGCGCGCGTGCTCGAGGCGGTGGGCGACGGCGTGTTCTCGGTCGACCACGAGGGCCGCTTGCGCTTCTGGAACCGCGCGGCCGAGCTGGTCACCGGCCGCTCGCGCGAGGACGCCGCCGGCCAGGACGCGGGCGAGATCTTCGCGGGCTGGTCGGTGCTCGCTGCCGAGATCCCCGTCTCCGAAGGCGCCTCGGCTGCCAGGCCGGTGACGCTCCCGGTCGAGGTCGACGGCAGCGAGCTGTGGCTCTCGTTCGTCGCGGTGCGCAGCCCGAACGGCGTCGTCTACGCCTTCCGCGACCTGACGGTCGAGCGGGGCCTCGAGGCGGCGAAGAGCGACTTCATCGCCACGGTCTCGCACGAGCTGCGCACCCCGATGACCGCCGTGCTCGGCGCTGCGAAGACCCTCCTGCGCGACGACATCGACCTCCCGCCGGAGCGGCGGCAGCAACTGCTCGAGATGATCGGCGCCCAGGGAACGCGCCTGACGCAGATCACCGAGGAGGTGCTGCTCGCGAACCGTCTCGACCGCGGCGATCTCCGCATCGACCGCGAGCGCGTCGACCTGGACGAGGTCACCAGGCACGCGGTCGAGACGATGAGCCAGCGGCTTCCCGAAACGGTCTCGCTGAAGGCCGACGCGCCCTCGAACGGCGCCGCCGCGGCGATCGGCGACCGCGACCGAATCGAGCAGGTGCTGGTCAACCTGATCGACAACGCCGTCAAGTACTCGCCGGACGGCGGCGAGGTGATCGTGACGACGGCGCCGTCGGCCACCAGCGTGCGCGTCGAGGTCGCCGACGAGGGGATGGGCATCTCCCCGTCCGAGCACGAGGCCGTCTTCGAGAAGTTCTACCGCGGTGACCCGCAGCATCGCGCTGTGCCCAGCGGGACGGGGCTCGGCCTCTACATCTGCCGCGAGCTCGTGCGGCGAATGGGCGGGACGATCGGCGTTCGCTCCAGCCCCGGCGAAGGCTCCACCTTCTACTTCGAGCTGCCGCGGGCCTAGTCGAGCTCGCCCCGCGTTCTAGACGGACGCACGAGCAGAAGCCCGTGCGTCCTCTCGGCGGCATCGCAAGCGACGCCTTGGGCGTGACGTCCGACCCGAGGTCGAACATGCGGACCCGTTGCTAGGGTCTGCTGACACGGTGCCGATCTACGAATACGTCTGCATGGAGTGCGAGTCGCACTTCGAGGAGCTCGTCCGGAACGGCGTTGAGCCGGACTGCCCGGATTGCTCCTCGGCGAACGTACGCAAGCAGTTCTCCGTCTTCGCGACGCACGGCGGCACCGGCGAGCAGCCGACCTTCGGAGGCCCTTCCGGCGGTGGTTGCTGCGGTGGCAGTTGTGGCTGCGGTCACTGAGCGGCTGACCGAGCTCGAGGCGTTTTCGCGCCAGGTCGCGGGCTGCACGAGCTGCCGGCTCTCGGAGGGCCGCACGCAGGTCGTCTTCGGCGTCGGCGACCCGGACGCCGACCTGATGTTCGTCGGCGAGGCGCCGGGCTTCCACGAGGACAAGCAGGGCTACCCGTTCGTCGGCCAGGCCGGGAAGCTGCTGGACAAGCTGCTCGCCGGGATCGGTCTCGAGCGAAGCGACGTCTACATCGCGAACACCGTCAAGTGCCGCCCACCGGGGAACCGCGATCCGCAGCCCGACGAAAAGCAGGCGTGCGAGCCGTACCTCTTTCGCCAGATCGAGCTGATCCGGCCGAAGGTGATCGCCACGCTCGGCAATCACGCGACGAAGCAGCTGACCGGCAAGGAGACCGGGATCACCCGCGTGCACGGACAGCCGCAGCCGCTCAACGTGGGCGCGCTCAGAGTGCTCCTCTACCCGCTCTACCATCCCGCCGCGGCGCTCTACACGCCCGCGATGTTCAAGGTGCTCGAGGAGGATTTCGAGCGCCTGCCCGAGCTGCTCGGCCGGCCGGTCGCCGAACCCGCGCCTGTCGTGCCGCTGCTGGCGCCGGTAGCGCCGGAGCCCGCCGCGGTCCAGCTCGGTCTCTTCTGAGGCATGGAGCTGAGCTCCGCCTCGCCGGCGGAGACGGAATCGCTCGGAGCGCGCCTGGCGCACCAGCTCCGCGAAGGCGACGTGGTCACGGTCTCTGGAGAGCTCGGCAGCGGCAAGACAACGTTCGTGCGCGGCGCCTGCCGCGCGCTCGGGGTGACGGTCCCGGTGACGAGCCCGACCTTCACGATCGGCCATCGCTACCCGGCCGAGCCGGACGTCTCGCACCTCGACCTCTTCCGCTTCCAGGGCTTTTCGGCGGCGGAGTGGGGGGACCTAGAGCCGTACTTCGAGAGCGCGATCTGCTTCGTCGAGTGGCCCGAGGCCGCGGCCGGCGTCCTCCCGCCGGTGCGTGTCGAGGTACGTTTGTCGCACGTCGATCCCGCCCGTAGACTGATCAGCCTGAGGAGCCCGGAAAAATCCCTGCTCAACCGCCTTTTCGGGGGTGCTGACACTCGCGTTTGACACCGCGACGAGCGCCGCCACGGCCGCGCTCGTCCGGGACGGAGACGTGCTGGGAGAGGCCGTCTCCCGGGCGGTCCGGGTGCTCGAGGACGCGGACGGGCTGCTGCGCGCCAGTGGCGCCGTTCCCGACGAGCTGACCGCCATCGTGGTCGGAACCGGTCCCGGCAGCTTCACCGGCCTGCGCATGGGCCTAGCGGCGGCGCGCGGGCTGGCGCTCGGGCTCGGCGTGCCGGTTGCCGGCGTGTCGACCCTCGCTGCGCTCGCGGCGGGAGCGCCGGGGGCGGTGCCGGTCGTGGACGCGGGCCGGCAGGAGGTCTTCACGCTCCGGGAGGGCGAGCCCGCCGTCTGCCCGCCCGACGAGGTCGAGCCGGGCCTTTGTGTCGGCGACGGCGCGGTTCGCTACCGCGACGTGCTTGAGGCGCGCGGAGCAACGGTCCCTCCGGACGACGACGAGCGGCACCTGCCGCGCGCCCGCTTCCACGCCGCGCTCGCGCGCGAGTTCGGCCCAGCCGACGCGATCGAGCCGCTCTACCTGCGCATTCCGGACGCGGAGCGGAAGGCATGAGCGAGATCGAGCTCCGACGCCTCGAGCTGCGCGACCTGAACGCGATCGAGGAGATCGAGCGCAGCTCGTACCCGACGCCCTGGTCGCGCTCGATGTTCGCGAGCGAGCTGGCGAAGCCGTCGTCGCTCTGCTTGGGAGCGGTCGACGCCGAGAGCTCGCGCCTGGTCGGCTACCTGATCATCTCCCGCTACGTCGACGCGTGGCACGTGATGAACGTCGCCGTCGAGCCCGCCCGCCGCCGTCAGGGCATCGCCTCGCTGCTGCTCAACCGGCTCTTCGAGCTCACGGCCGGCCGCAGCCGCCGCGGGTACACGCTCGAGGTGCGCGTCTCGAACGCGGGCGCGATCAGGCTCTACGAGGAGCTCGGCTTCCGGCCGCGCGGCGTGCGGCGCGGGTACTACACGGACAACCGCGAGGACGCGCTGATCATGTGGAAGGACCCGGTCTCGGAGCCGGCGCGCTCCTGATCCTCGGGATCGAGACGAGCTGCGACGAGACGGCTGCGGCGCTCGTCGAAGACGGCACGATCCGCTCGAGCGTCGTCTCCTCGCAGGCCGACCTCCACGCGCGCTTCGGCGGGGTGGTGCCCGAGGTCGCCTCCAGGCACCATCTCGAGCTTGTGGTCCCGGTCGTGCGTGAGGCGCTCGCGGAGGGTGGTGCGACCCTCGAGGACGTCGAGCAGGTCGCCGTGACGCAGGGCCCGGGGCTGATCGGCGCGCTCCTCGTCGGGCTCTCGGCGGCCAAGGCCCTCGCCTGGGCTCGCGGCCTGCCGCTCGTGCCGGTGAACCATCTGCACGGGCACGTGGCCTCGCTCTACCTCGAGCCGCGCCCGCTCGAGCCGCCGTTCCTGTGCCTGCTCGCGAGCGGCGGACACACGATGCTCGTGGACGTGCCCGAGCACGGGGCCTTCCGGCGGATCGGCACCACGCTTGACGACGCGGCCGGCGAGGCCTTCGACAAGGGCGGCCGCCTGCTCGGCCTCGGCTACCCGGGCGGCGCCGAGATCGACCGGCTCGCGCGCGAGGGCGATCCCGAGGCGTTCGAGTTCCCGGTCGCGCGCGTGCCCGGCCTCGACTTCTCGTTCTCGGGCGTGAAGACCGCGCTGCTCTACGAGGTGCGTGGGCTCGGAAAGCAAGTCGAAGCGCGGCGTGCCGACCTCGCGGCGAGCTACCAGCGCGCGATCGTGCGGGCGCTCGTGCAGCGCACGCAGGAGGCGGCGGAGCAAACCGGCGCCGAGCGCCTCGCGGTGGTCGGCGGAGTGGCGGCGAACTCCGAGCTTCGTGCCGCGCTGCCGGACGCCACGGCGCCGCCGCTTGCGCTCTGCACCGACAACGCCGCGATGATCGCCTCGGCCGCTCGCTACGCCGAGTCGATCCCACCGCCCGGATATCTTGCGTTGGATGCCTATGCGTCGGCTGTCTGAGCTTCGCCGGGCCGCGCCTCCCGCGATCATCGCGCTCGCGGCGACCGTGCTCGTCGTCGGCTTTGGCGTCAGCGGCACGGAGCAGCGCTCGCTCAGCTCGCAGGCGTCCTCGTGGCGCGGCCTCGTCGGCGGCGCACACCCGTCGGTGAACGTCCGCCAGCGAGTGCTGGTCGTGCTGCGCTCGCCGTCGATGGCGCAGCGAGTAGCTCAGAACGGCGGCGTCGCGAGCCAGCAGAAGGAACGCACCTGGACGCGCTCCGCACTCGCCGCGCAGCGGCAGCTGCTCTCGGAGCTGAGCACTCGCGGGATCCGTCCGCGCGTCCAGTTCAGCTACTCGCGCGTGCTGAACGGGTTCTCGGCGCCGCTGGACGCGACGGCGATCGCGGTGCTCGAGCGCCGCCCCGAGGTGGCGGGCGTCTACCCGGTGCGAGCGGCCTATCCCGCTTCGGTCTCCTCGGTGCTGCTCGGCAAGGAGGGCGTCGCGCTCGGCGCGAGCCACCTGCCGGCGCTCAGGCTCCCGGGCTACGACGGGCGCGGCGTGACGATCGCCTTGCTCGACACCGGGGTCGACCGCGCCCAGCCCTACCTCCGCGGGCGTGTGCTGCCGGGGATCGACATCGTCGGCGGCGACGCCGACGCGACCGCGGCGGCCGATCCGAGCGACTCGAGCAGGCTCGAGCGGCACGGCACCGAGATGGCCGGGATCCTCGTCGGCGCGGGCGGCCCCGGAGGCGTGACCGGGATCGCACCTGGCGCCGCCGTGCTCCCGATTCGCGTGGCCGGGTGGCAGAAGGACCTGACCAACGACTGGGCGGTCTACGCGCGCACCGACCAGCTGATCGCCGGCCTCGAGCGGGCGGTCGACCCGAACCTCGACGGCGACGCGCACGACGCGGCCCGAATCGCGCTCGTCGGCGAGGCGGTCTCGTACGGCGCCTTCGCCGACTCCCCGGAGGCGCGCGCGATCCAGGGCGCGTTGCAGCTCGACACGCTCGTCGTGGCGCCGGTCGGGAACGACGGGCCCGCGGGCCCCGGCTACGGCAGCGTCTCGAGCCCGGGCGGCGCACCCGCCGCGCTGACGGTCGCGGCCGCCGACCTGCGCTCTGACGCGGAGGAGGTTCCGGTCGCGGTCCGCGCCGGGCTCGACCTCGTGCTCGACCGCGCGCTTCCTCTCGCCGGCGCGGTTGTCTCATCGCATCCCGTCGAGCTCGAGCTCGCGGCTCCGCGCTCGGCGGAGGAGGGCGTCTCGTCGCCTCGCCCGGACCGCTTCTTCGACGGCCACGGCCGCAGCCTCGTTGCCGGGCGCGCAGCGCTCGTGCACGGAGCCGGCGACCCCCAGCTCGCGGCCGAGTACGCCGCCCGGGCCGGGGCCGCCGCGGTCGTCGTCTACGGGACGCAGCTGCCGGCCGGCGGCCTCGGGCTCGACGAGAGCGTGAACGTGCCGGTCTTGAGCGTTCCGCTCCGCGTCGCCGGCATTGCGCTCACCGCGCTCAAGGCCGGCGAGCACCCGGCGATATCGATCGGCGTGCCCCGGGTCGTGCGCAACGGCAACGACGGCTCGATCGCACCCTTCTCCTCACGCGGCCTCGCCTTCGACGGCCGGGTCAAGCCCGACCTCGCCGCTCCTGGGGTCGCCATCGTGACCTCGGAGCCCGGCGCCAACGACGACGGCTCGCCAAGGTTCGGCACCGTCAACGGCTCGAGCCCGGCGGCCGCGGTCGTCGCCGGCGCCGCGGCGGTGCTCGCGCAGACGCGGCCGGCCCTGCGCGGGGTCGACCTGAGGAGCCTGCTCACGGGAACGGCCCGCTCGATCCGCGACACGAGCGTCACGGCGCAGGGCTCCGGCCTGGTCGACCTCGGCGCGAGCGCGGCAGGCGAGCTGACCGCCGACCCGGTGACTCTCGCCTTCGGGCGAGCGCAGGGCGACGGCTGGCACTCGACACAGGAGCTCGTGGTCCGCAACGTCTCGACGCGGCGGCTGCTCGTGCGAGTGCGCAGCGTGGGGAGCGGGGGCCTGCTGATCACCTCGAAGCCGAAATGGGTGCGGCTGAAGCCCGGCGGCCACGCGACGATCACCCTGCAGGCGAGGCTGCGCGGCGCCTCGCCCGGAGACGGCTCGGCCGAGGGGATGGTCGTCCTCGTCGCGCGCGGCGCAGGCCCGCTGAAGATCCCGTGGGCGATCACCTTCGGCCCGCCGTCGCAAAGCCTCATCTCCGCGGTCGCGCTCTCGGCGAGCTCCTTCAAGCCCTCCGACATCACTCCGGCCGTGCTCTCGTTCGCGGCCGGCCGGGTCGTGCCCGCGCCGACGGGCGCGCAGGTGCATCCGGTGGCCCGGCTCGACATCGAGCTCTGGAGCGGTGGCAAGCGGCTCGGGCTGCTGGCCCGCCTGCGCGACCTCCTGCCCGGCCGGGTCGTGTACGGCCTCACCGGCCGCGACCCCGACGGGAACCTGCTCGAGCCCGGTCGCTATCGCATCCGGCTGGTCGCGGTGCCCACGAGCGAGAGTGCGCGAACTGTCCGAACGATCCCATTCCGCATTAAGTAGCGTCCTATACTCAACGCGTTTCCGTCTCAAGGAGCCTCCCTGTGACCACAGTCGAAGCGCCCGTTTCCCACCTTCGCGAGAACCCGTTCCAGATCGCCCGCGAGCAGCTGCGCCGCGTCGCCGACATCTTCGACATCGACCAGCGCCTGGTGAACGTGCTGCAGGAGTGCAAGAAGGCGGTCGTCGTCTCGATCCCGGTGACGATGGACGACGGCACGATCCAGGCGTTCGAGGGCTACCGCGTGACCCACAACATCGCGCGCGGCCCGTCGAAGGGCGGCATCCGCTACCACCCGGACGTGACGCTCGACGAGGTCAAGGCGCTCTCGATGTGGATGACGTGGAAGTGCGCGCTGATGAACATCCCCTTCGGCGGTGCCAAGGGCGGAGTGGTGTGCGATCCGAAGCGCCTCTCGCGCGGCGAGCTCGAGCGCATGACCCGCCGCTTCACGACGGAGATCATCAACGAGATCGGGCCCGAGAAGGACATCCCCGCCCCCGACGTCGGCACGGACGGCTCGGTGATGGCGTGGATCTTCGACACGTACTCGATGAACAAGGGCCACTCCGTGCTCGGCGTCGTCACCGGCAAGCCGCTCAACGTCGGCGGCTCGCTCGGCCGGCTCGAGGCGACCGCCCGCGGCTCGCTCTACTGCATCCAGGAGGCCGTGCGGAAGAAGGAGCTTCAGCTCGCCGGCCTGCGGATCGCGGTGCAGGGCTTCGGCAACGTCGGCAGCTTCCTGGCGAAGTTCCTCGCCGAGGAGGGGGCGATCGTGATCGCGGTCTCCGACTCCCGGGTCGGGCTGCATAACCCGAAGGGAATCGACGTCGCCGCGGCGATCGCGCACAAGCAGGAGTCGGGCTCGCTCGCGGGCCTGAAGGGCGCCGAGGAGATCACGAACGAGGAGCTGCTGCAGCTCGACTGCGACGTGCTCGCACCGTGCGCGCTCGAGCAGGTGATCACCGCCGACAACGCGGCCGACGTGAAGGCGCGGATCGTCTGCGAGGGCGCGAACGGCCCGGTCACCCCGGCCGCCGACGAGATCCTCGACGACAAGGGCGTGCTCGTCCTGCCGGACATCCTCGCCAACGCGGGCGGCGTCGTCGTCTCCTACTTCGAATGGGTGCAGGGCCTCCAGGAGTACTTCTGGAAGGAGCCCGAGGTGAACTCGAAGCTGCGCGACATCGTCACGCGCGCGTTCAACGAGACGTGGCAGGTCTACCGGGACAAGCAGATCAGCATGCGCTCTGCGGCTTACGGCGTCGCGGTCGGACGGGTCTCCGAAGCCACGATCACGCGTGGCCTTTACCCCTAGCCCTCGAGTTTCGGTCTATCACGGCGCGGGCTGCCACCTCTGCGAGCGGGCGCTCGCCCAGGTGCGGGAGCTGCGCGCGGAGCTTGGCTTCACGCTCGTGGAGATCGCGATCGACGGCGACCCCGACCTCGAGTCGCGCTACCGCGAGGTGATCCCGGTGGTCGAGCTCGACGGCGAGCGTCTCTTCACCTACTACGTGCACGAGGAGGCCTTTCGCCGCCGGCTGGCGGCCGCACAAAGTCCCCGCTGAGGGGGCAGCTTGTAACCGTCTGACGCACGGAGCGGCGCGGGACTGGCAGAATGGTTGTGCGTTGTTACAAACGACCGTTCAAGGAAGCGCGGCGGGGTCGGAGCGGCTGACGGTCGGGGTCGCCGCCAGGCTGAGCCGCTACCTGCAGGTCCTGACCCAGGCGAAGAAGATGGGCAAGGACCGCATCTCCTCGCAGGAGATCTCCGACTACACCAACATCAACGCGACCCAGATCCGCCGCGACCTGTCGGCGTTCGGCAAGTTCGGCAAGCGCGGGGTCGGCTACAACATCGACTCGCTGCTCGGCGAGATCCGCAAGATCCTGCGGACGCAGGGCCAGCACAACATCGCTCTGGTCGGCGCGGGGCGCCTGGGTCACGCGATCGCGAGCTCGCCGATCTTCGCCGAGCACGGGATCAACATCGCCGCGGTCTTCGACAACGACCCGGAGAAGATCGGGCGGACGATCGGCTCGATGCAGATCGAGGACTCCCGGCGGCTGGCCGACGCGGTGCGCGAGAAGAACATCATCGTCGGGGTCGTGGCGGTGCCGGCCGACCGCGCGCAGCAGGTGGCCGAGGGCCTGATCGACTCAGGCGTGCGGATCATCTTCAACTACTCCGAGGCGCTGCTCGACGTCCCACACGACGTCACTGTGCACACGTCGAACCCGGCAGTCGACCTGCTGCACGCCCTCTACTTCCATCTGACCTGATCGGACGGGTCCGTTCTGGCCAGGGCCTAGGGACAGTCCCTAGGACATGTCTCTAAAGGACCGGCCGGCGGGCGCGGGCACCGCATGACTCGGGCTTACTCGACCACGTTTTGGCTGTTTTCGCCAGGCCCGGGGGACTGTCCCTAGGTCAGGGCCGAAACTGACGCCGTTCTACGGCAGACTCGCGACATGAAGATCGTCCTCTGGCACGGGTACCTGCTCGGCGGGACCGGGTCCAACGTCTACACGCGCGCGCTCGCGCGCGAGTGGAGCCGCGCCGGCCACGAGGTGGTCGTTCTCTCGCAAGAGCCGCACCCCGAGCAGTACGACCTCGGCGGCGCGCGACACGTGCGGCCGGACGTCGACGGGCCCCTACCGGTGTTCGTGCTCGACCGCTACGAGGGCCACGAGCCGCGCCTGCTCCCCGAGCTGAGCCGCGAGGAGCGCAACCGTTACGTCGAGACCAACGCGGCCGCCGTGCGGGCGGAGCTGCCGGCGGACCTCGTCTTCGCCAACCACGTCCTGCTCGGCGGCGCAGTGGGCGCGGCCTCGGGCGCGCGCTACGCGGTCAAGGCACACGGCTCCGAGCTCGAGTACGCGATGCGGGGCAACCCGGAGCTGCAGGCGTGGGGGAGAGAGTCGCTCGCCGGAGCCGAGGCGGTCTTCGTCGGCTCGCAACACATCCGCCGAGTGCTGGAGGAGGTCGTCGGCCACGTCGACCGCGTGCACGAGGTCCCGCCCGGGGTCGACGTCGACGAGTTCCGGCCCCGGCCCCGCGAAGCAGCGCTCGCCGGCCTGCTCGAAGAGGCCCGCCGCGACGCGCCCAACCCCAGGAACGCGAGCGAGCGCCTGCCCGACGAGGGGAACGCGGAGCGGCTCGCGGCCTTCCTCGAGGCGGACGAGCCCACGGTCGTCTATTTCGGCAAGCTCCTCTACAACAAGGGCGTTCACCTGCTGCTCGAGGCGCTGCGCGAGCTCGACGCGCGCGCGGTGATCGTCGGCTTCGGGGACTACCGCGAGAAACTCGAGGCCGCTGCGCCGGCGCGCACGCTCTTCACCGGGCCGCTCGAGCACCGTCACCTGGTGCACCTGCTCCCGCTCGCCGATGCGACCGTGGTGCCGTCGATTTTCCCGGAGGCGTTCGGGATGGTCGCCGCCGAGGCCGCGGCCGCCGGCTCACCGCCGCTCGTCGCGCGCCACTCCGGCCTCGAGGAGATCGCGGAGGGGCTGGAGGCCGAGTACCCGCCCGAACACCGGCATCTGACCAGCTTCACGACAGGCGACGCCGCCGACCTGGCGACGAAATTGCGGGAGCTGCTCGCACTCCCGCAGGCCGAGCACGCACGAATCGCAGCCGCCGCGCGTAAGGCAGTCGAGGCCCGCTGGAGCTGGGCGGGTATCGCCGCAAGGCTGCTGCAACCCTTCAACTAATGTAGTGCGGCCGTGGGAGACGCCCAGCGCCTCAGCCCCGAGGAGCAGCTTCGTTTCGCGCGCGAGCAGTTCGAGGCCGCCCAGGACCTCACGCTCGCCGTCGAGGAGGAGTTCGCCGTCCTCGACCCCGAGACCCTCTCGCTGACGAACCGCTTCGAGGAGCTTCAGGCTGCCGCGCAGGACACGCCGCTCGAGGAGCATCTCGTGGGCGAGCTGATCGCCTCGGAGGTCGAGGTCCGCACCGGTCGCTGCGACACCTTCGACGAGGCCGCCGCCCGGCTGGTCGAGCGCCGGACGCAGCTGTTCGAGCTCGCCGACTCTGTCGGCGTCGCGCTCGCAGCCACCGGTACGCACCCCTGGAGCCCCTGGCAGGAGCAGCGCATCATCGACACGCCGCACTACCGGCGGAACGACGAGCTCCTGCGCTATGTGGTCTGGCGCAACAACACGTTCGGCCTTCATGTCCACGTCGCGATCAACGGCCCCGACCGAGCGATCGCGGTGTGCAACGCGCTGCGGAACTTCCTCCCGGAGCTACTGGCCGTGTCCGCAAGCTCGCCGTTCATCGAGAACGTGAACAGCGGCTTGCACTCGGCGCGCACGGAGATCTTTACGCGTACGTTCCCGCGCTGCGGCGTGCCTGACTCTTACGACGGCTGGGACGACTTCGAGCGCTACGTGCGCTTCCTCTACGACACGCGCTCGATCGACGAGCACACGCAGCTCTGGTGGAGCGTGCGGCCGCACCTGGCGTACCCGACGGTCGAGATCCGGATTTGCGACGCGCAGCCCGACCTCGCCGATGCCCGGGCGCTCGCGGCGCTCTGCTACGCGCTCACGGCCCGTATCGCGCGGGCCTTCGACGAGGGTGAGCCGCTGCCGTCCTACCCGCACCGCCTGATCGAGGAGAACTTCTGGCGCGCGATCCGCTACGGGCTCTCGGGGGAGCTGATCGACCTGGCCACGGGAGACGTGCGTCCCGCCCGCGCGCATCTGGAACGGCTCGTCGAATGGGTGCAGCCGGCCGCCGAGGAGCTCGGCTTCGCGCAGCACCTCGCGGTCCCGGCCGCCAACGCCTCAGAGCGCCAGATCGCGCGGCACGCAGAGGGCGCGAGCCTCGAGGAGATCTACGCCGAGCAGGTTCGGCCCAGGGAGCCGGTTGGCGGCTGACGAGCCCACACTCGACGAGCAGAAGCTGATTCAAGAGCTCCAGGCCGAGCTCGCGAAGCTGAAGGTCTCCGACCTCCTGCTCCAGACTCTCTACTCGGTCTCGTCGCTCGGCTACCACCGCCTCAGCCCCGAGGATCGGGACCTCGAGCAAGCCCAGCTGGCGATCGAGGCCCTGCGCGCGCTGGTGCCGGTGCTCGAAGGCTCCGCCCCCGAAGAGGCTCTGCGCGACTTCAACCAGGTACTCGCGAACCTCCAGCTCGCCTACGCCTCCGCGACCGAGGAAGACGCCCGGTCTTGAAACCGTCCAGATAGCGACGTATAAGACCCTTAGATCGGGCGTTACAAGGAGAGGGGAGCACGATGAGTCGGGGAGGGCTGGGCCGCGTGCTGGTCGTTGCCCTGCTCGCGGCTGGGGTCGCCGCGTCGGCAGGGGGCGCAGGCACTTCGGCTAGCACGGTCACGATCACGGAACGTGGCGCAAATCTGAAGTACGTGCCCGGCCAGGTCGTCGTGCGGTTCCGCGAGAACGTGGGCGCGGCCACGCGGCGGCAGATCCTCGGCGGCGAGAGCGCGAGGACGTTCCAGACGTTCGGCGTCTCGGGGCTCCAGCTCGTGCAGGTGAGGGGGCGCTCGGTGCGGGCTGCCGTCGCCGCTCTCAGGAGCAACCCCACCGTCGCCTACGCGGAGCCGAACTACCTCTACCACGCCGACGCTACCCCGAACGACCCGCGCTACCCCCAGCTCTGGGGGATGGCGAAGATCAACACGCCGGCTGCGTGGGACATCACAACCGGGAGCGCCGCGGTGAAGGTCGCCGTGGTCGACACCGGGATCGCGACGGATCACCTCGACCTCAGCGCGAACGTCCTTCCGGGATACGACTTCGTCTCGAATGACAGCGATCCGCGTGATTTCAACGGGCACGGCACCCATGTCGCCGGAACCATCGGCGCCCGCGGCAACAACGCGCGTGGGGTGGCCGGCGTCAACTGGCAGGTCGGCCTGATTCCGGTCCGGGTGCTCAACGGCAGCGGTAGCGGCTCGAACTCGGCGATCACCCAAGGATTCCTCTACGCCTGCACGCACGGCGCGAACGTCGTCAACGCGAGCCTCGGCGGCACGGGCTACTCGACGGCGATGCGTGACGCGATCGCCTCCCCTTCCTGCGCGAACACGCTCTTCGTGGTCGCGGCCGGGAACGACGGCCTCAACGACGACACGAACCCGCACTACCCCTGCAACTACGGCGGCCCGCCGGACAACCTGGCGAATGTCATCTGCGTGGCGGCCACGGACTCGAACGACGCGCTTGCGAGCTTCTCGAACTACGGCACTGGCAGCGTCGACCTCGCGGGGCCGGGGGTCAACATCCCCAGCACCTGGCCTGCGTACGACACGCTCTACTCGCAAGGCTTCGAGAGTCCGCTCACGGGCTGGACGAACTTCCCCGGCACCGGAACCTTCGGCCAGTCGACCGTCCATGCGACCGGCGCGTTCAGCGCGGCCGACTCGCCTGCCGGTAACTACGCGCCGAACACGCAGACCCTCTACTACCACGACACCGCGGTGGCGAACCTGGCCGGCAGGCGCGGCTGTCAGTACGCCTACAACCTGCGCCTCGCCACGCAGCTCGGCCACGACTTCTTCTACCTGATGGGCTCGACCGACGGGACGAGCTACAACGGCAGCGGGTGGTCGGGCTCGACCGGCGGGGCGTTCAGGGGCTTCACCACCGACCTGTCGGCATACGACGGCGCGCCAACCTTCTATCCGGCGCTCGCCTTCCAGTCGGACGGCGACGGCGTTGTCGGCGACGGCGGCTACGTCGACGACCTGGCGCTGCGATGCCTGAGGGCCGTGGGTGAGGACTACAACACGATCAGCGGCACCTCGATGGCGACCCCGCACGTCGCGGGCGTTGCGGCGCTCGTGAAGGCGGCGCACCCCACTTACACGGTCGCGCAGGTCAAGAGCGCGATCCTGGCCAATACGGATCACCTCGGGTCGCTGACCGGCAAGGTGGCCACCGGCGGCCGGCTGAACGCCTGCAAGGCGGTCGGCGGCTGTTCTGCGGGGCCGCCGCCTCCGCCCTTCAAGCCGCCCTGCCTGGTGCCGAACGTGATCGGCAAGAAGGTCGGCGCGGCCGCCACGGCGCTCAAGAAACGGCATTGCCGGGTCGGCAAGGTCACGTACGTCAAGTCGACGAAGAAGAAGAAGGGCAAGGTCATCCGCGAGAGGCCCGGGGCCGGCAAGCGACTCGGCAACAACGCCAAGGTCGGCCTCTGGGTCGGGAGAGGCCCCAAGCGATAGGCACCGCTCGCTGATCTGCGGCACGGGGGTCGCCAGGCTCCGCGCCGCCTGCCGCTTCGCCGCCAGGGCCGCTGTGATAGAAAACCGCGGCGCCGGGGACTCTCGGCGCGCGTCATGAGGGAGGCCCTTTGATCGATTTCTTCAGCGACCATGCTGTGCTCTTCGCACTGGTCTGTTCGTTCATCGCGA